>NZ_JAVKVB010000016.1:0-488467 GCF_031460975.1 Thermosynechococcus sp. HY213
GACCTTCTACACCAAGAACCTGCTCTTGAACGAGGGCATTCGCGCTTGGATGGCGCCCCAAGACCAACCCCATGAAAACTTTGTCTTCCCAGAAGAGGTACTCCCCCGTGGTAACGCTCTGTAGAGCCTAATCGTATCCTCGTCTGAGTGTCCCTCTCCAATTGGGGAGGGATTTTTTATCTCAAGCAAATAGGGGAAGTTCGTTAAACGACTTGCCCTGCTGATCCTTGGCAGAAAGGAGGGGTTCGCTGTCGATCGGCCATTGAATGCTGACAGTTGGATCATTCCACAGCAGCGTATATTCATCCTCCGGATTGTAGTAGTCCGTTGTTTTATAGAGGACTTGGGCTGTTGGTGACTTCACCCAGAAACCATGGGCAAAGCCAGGGGGAATCCATAGTTGCTGGAAGGTCTGCGCACTCAGCCAAGTCCCCACCCATTGGCCACAGGTGGGCGAAGAGCGCCGCAAATCGACTGCGACATCGAAAATTTCCCCCTCGATCACGCGAATGAGTTTGCCCTGGGGCTGTTGGTGCTGGTAGTGTAATCCCCGTAGCACGCCCTGTTGTGAGGCAGAGTGATTGTCTTGGACAAAGGTCACCTCTAAGCCTGTAGCGGCCATAAAAGCCCGCTGATTAAAGCTTTCTAGGAAAAAGCCCCGCTGGTCGCGAAAGACACGGGGTTCCAAGAGCAGAACGTCAGCGATCGCCAGCGGTTGTACCTTAAGCATGAATGCCTCCAGTGACTTCTGCCCACACCTGCAAGAGATATTGACCGTAGCTACTTTTGCGCAGGGGTTGGGCGAGTTCATAAAGTTGCTCTGGGGTAATGTAGCCCTGATGCAGAGCAATTTCCTCTAAGCAGGCAATTTTCACCCCCTGCCGTTCCTCCAGTGTGCGAATAAAGCTGCTGGCCTGTTGCAGCAGATCATGGGTACCCGTATCCAGCCACGCATAGCCGCGTCCCAGCAATTCCACCCGCAGTTGTCCCTTTTCAAGGTAGAGGCGGTTGAGATCGGTGATTTCCAGTTCCCCCCGCGCCGATGGTTGAAGCTGGGCTGCCAGATCGCACACTTGATGGTCATAGAAATAGATGCCGGGCACCGCATAGTTGGACTTGGGCACCGCTGGCTTTTCCTCAATGCCGAGGACGCGACCGCTGGCATCAAACTCAATCACACCGTACTGCTGCGGATTGGCCACCCGATAGCCAAAAATCATTGCCCCTTCCGTCAATTGCGCCCCCTGTTGCAATTTTTGGGGTAAATCATGGCCGTAGAGCAGATTATCCCCAAGGGTGAGGCAGATGGGTTCTCCTTGTAAAAACTCCCGCCCTAGGATAAAAGCTTCCGCGAGACCATTGGGCTGAGGCTGCACACAATAGCTGAGGGACAAGCCCCACTGATGACCATCCCCTAGAAGCTTTTCAAAAAGATAGAGGTGCTCTGGGGTAGAAATAATGAGGATCTCCCGAATCCCCGCCAGCATCAGAATTGAGAGGGGATAGTAAATCATCGGCTTGTCATAAATGGGCATCAGTTGTTTACTGAGCACCTGTGTCAGGGGATAGAGGCGGGTTCCAGAGCCACCAGCCAAAATAATTCCTTTCATGGGCAATGACTAAGAACGCTGCCATAGTGGGTTGCCAGCCAAGCACTGTAGTCGGCGGTGCGCGCTGCTTCCACCCAGTCTTGATGGGCAAGATACCACTGCACGGTTTTTTCGAGGCCACTGCCAAACGTTTCTTCGGGCTGCCACCCCAGTTCTCGCTGAATTTTACGGGCGTCAATGGCGTAGCGGCGATCGTGACCGGGGCGATCGCTGACAAAGGTAATCAAGCTGCGGTAATTCAAATCAGCGCGAGGCACAAGGGTTTGCAGTAGATCGCAGAGGGTGTGCACGACCTCAAGGTTCGGCTTTTCGCAGTTGCCACCAATGTTGTAGGTTTCCCCCACCTGACCCTTTTGCCAAACGGTATAGACCGCACGGCAGTGATCTTCAACGTAGAGCCAATCCCGCACATTTTGACCATCGCCATATATCGGCAGCGGTTGCCCCGCTAGGGCTTGGCAGATCACCAGCGGAATCAGCTTTTCGGGAAACTGGTAGGGACCATAGTTGTTGGAGCAATTCGTTGTCAGGGTGGGCAGACCGTAGGTGTGGTGGTAAGCTCGCACCAAGTGATCTGAGGCAGCCTTTGAGGCGGCATAGGGGCTGTTGGGGGCATAGGGGCTGTCTTCACGAAAGGGCGGATCCTCAGAGCCAAGGCTGCCATAGACTTCATCGGTGGAAATATGAATGAAGCGGAACTGCTCCTGTGCTCCAGTGGGTAACTGCTGCCAGTAGGTTTTGACCTCCTCTAGGAGATTGGCGGTGCCCACAACATTGGTTTGGATAAAGTCTTGGGGACTATTGATGGAGCGATCGACATGGCTTTCGGCAGCAAAGTGAATCACGGCATCGGGCTGAAAGGTTTGCAATAGCTCTTGCACAAGGGGGCGATCGCCCACATCCCCCTTGACAAATTGATAATTGGGCAATTGCTCGAGCATGGCCAAGGTGCCGGGGTGACAGGCATAGGTCACTTTATCGAGGTTGAGTACCGCCCCCCAGCCTTCCGTAAGGGCTAAGCGCACAAAGTTGGCGCCAATAAAACCACCCCCACCCGTTACCAAAAACTTGATCATGGACACTGACACCACCAGATTCTGGCTTGCATCATACCAAGACTAGACACCCGTTCAGAAAAAGACGTTTACTAGGAATGAACATTTGCTCAGGCGGACAATCATGGATGAATTTATGGCGGCGGCGATCGCCGAGGCAGAACAAGGACTCAGAGAAGGTGGCATTCCGATTGGCTCGGTCTTGGTGCGCAATGGCCAAATCATTGGTCGCGGACACAACCAACGGGTGCAGCGGGGCAGTCCGATTCTGCATGCGGAGATTGACTGTCTGGCCAATGCGGGTCGCATCGGTCGCTATGAAGATACGGTGCTGTACTCAACCCTAATGCCCTGCTATCTCTGTGCGGGTGCTGTAGTGCAGTTTGGCATCAAAAAAGTGATTGCGGGTGAATCCCAGACCTTTCCGGGGGCGCGGGAGTTCATGGCAGCCCACGGCTCTGAAGGAGAGTAGCGAAATTTTAGGACACGGGAATACGCGGCAAGCGGTTCTTGAAGCCACAGAGAATTTCCCAAGTAATTGTGCCTAGGGTGTCCGCCCAAGTTTCTACGGTTAGGCAGTCCCCGCCATCTTCGCCAAGAAGGGTCACCACATCCCCCTCCTGAAGGCCATCAATGTCACTGACATCAATCATCAGTTGATCCATCGTAATGGCCCCCACTTGGCGAACGCGCTTTCCCTGAACCAAGACTTCGAGCTTGTTGGAAAGAAGGCGGGGCACCCCATCAGCGTAGCCAATGCCCACAACGGCAATTTTCATCGGCTTGGGGGCAATGAATTGGTGGCCATAGCTAATGCCCGTATGGGCGGGAATCTCCTTCAACAGGGTAATGCGCGATCGCACTTGCATCACTGGTCGCAGCGGCACCACCCCCCGTAAATGGGGCGCCGGATACACGCCGTAGAGACTCAAACCAACGCGCACCATGTCATAGTGACTACTGCGGTTGGCCAAGGTGGCTGCCGAATTCGCCATGTGACGGCGCACAGCCCCTAAACCTAGGGCCGAAATCTGTTCCCACACCTGTTCAAAATAGGCCTGCTGCTGCCACATCAAACTGGGATCGGTGTCATCGGCACTGGCAAAGTGAGAATAGATTCCTTGGATGCGCAGGTGGGGTAACCGCTGCACAAACTGCACAAATTCGACTGCATTCTGCCACGGACAGCCCAAGCGGGACATGCCTGTATCAATCATCAAATGGACATCAAGAGGTTCCCGCCGGTGATCAGCGTAGTCAGAGAAAATCAAGGCTTGCTTGGGTGTAGAGAGGGTGGGCTGAAGCTGCCACTCGGCCATCATCTGCACCTGCACGGGCAAATTGACGGATCCCAAGACCAAAATTGGCGCTGTAATCCCCGCCTGCCGTAGGGCAATCCCTTCGGGGATTGTTGCCACCCCTAGCCAAGTTGCACCGTGGGCTAAAACCGTCTGTGCCACCGTGAGGGCACCATGACCATAGGCATCTGCTTTCACCACGGCTAAAAGTTCCGTTGTTGGTGCCAGCCATTGGCGAAGATGTTGGGTATTCGCTGCCAAGGCCGCCAAATCAATTTCAATCCATGCGCGCTCACACTCCTGGGAACTGGTGAGCTGTTCCTGACTGAGCATTGTTTTTCCTATCCTCACACCATAACTTCCCCACAGGGGGTGACCAACCCTACAGCCACGGGTGCTCTGTGATTCAATGTATAGCACCCGATGTTCAGTCTTAGCGTCAATCATTCGCTTCTTAGCAAAACCTGCTAGAGTGGCACTACAGCCCTTTTCTATGACCTAGAGTCCATCAAGGAGATCTCGCGGTTTTGAGCGTGTCCCATCTCCGTAAAAAGGGCAGTAGATTGGCTGTGGTTGCCCTCTTGCTGAACGGGGCAATGTCATTTTTGTTGGTGTGAGGTCGAGGTTCGAGTGGACAACTGGCACAAGACATCCCTAGGGCTAAATCCTCTGGGAGCGATTGGCGTGTTTGACAGTGGGGTGGGCGGCTTGACGGTTTTACAGGCACTCCAAAGCCTTTTACCCCAAGAATCGTTTCTCTACTTTGGGGATACAGCACGGTTGCCCTATGGAACTCGCCGCCGCAGTGAAATCCTGCAATATGTGCGGGAGATTTTGACGTGGATGCATTCCCAAGGCGTCAAGATGGCGGTGATGGCCTGCAACACCAGTTCAGCCCTTGCCTTGGCACAGGTTCGCAGTGAGTTTCCCTTTCCGATCCTTGGCTTGATTGTCCCCGCTGCCAAGATGGCGGTCACGCTGGGAAAGCGCATTGGTGTCATTGCTACCCCCGCAACGGTTAAAAGCGGTGCCTATGCACGGGCACTTCAGGAACTCTCACCCACAGTGGCGATCGCTCAAGTGGCTTGCCCTGAGTTTGTCCCCCTTGTGGAAAGCAATTGCCTAGAGGGCGATCGCGTCCACCGCATTGTTTGTCAGACCCTAAACCCCCTAGTTCAATTTGACCCCGATACCCTCATTTATGGTTGCACCCATTACCCCCACCTGCGCCCTGTGATTGAGCAGTATTTGCCCGCAACGGTTCATCACCTTGATCCTGCCCATGCCGTTGCCCGTGCAACAGTGCGCAAACTAGAGGCCATGAATTTAGCGACTCCTTGCCCCCAAGGCCAAGTGCACTTTTATGTCAGTGGGATACCCGAACAATTTGCCCAGTTAGCCAGTCAATGGCTGGGATACTACCCAACGGTGGAGCATCTATCCTTGAGTGTCTTGACCCAATTCTATCCGCCATTAGAGATAACCGCCCCGCCACCAGAGGTCTCCGTGGTTGTTGCCAGCTAGGTGCCCTTGGGAATTTTGGCACAATAGAACTATGCCATCTGGCTGTGTTGTCTATTCACCACCCTTGGAGGATTCCCGTGAGTAGTACCAGTAATTTTCAAGAGGCGATTCGCGAGGCGCGTAGTAGCGCGATTGTAGGGCCTAATGTGATTCGCAATGCCCTGCCCTTTGTCGGTGGTGGCCTCGTCCTGACGGCGGTGGGTAGCTGGGGTGGCCTCGGCGTCATCAGCGCCGCACCTCAACTGTTCATGCCCACATTCATTGTTGCCATTATTGCTGAACTTGTCCTCTTTTTTGTGGCGCAGGGAGCCGCTCGCAAAGGGAATAATGGGCTAGCCCTACCCCTGTTGGCCACCTACAGTTTGCTGTCGGGTTATACGCTCTCTGGATTGATTGCCCTTGCCCTCAGCACCGTAGGCATTATGGGGATCATCATTGCCGCTGGTGGCTGTGGCATCACGTTTATGGCCGCTAGTCCCATTGGTTCCAATCTGTCGGAACGCGATGGCTTTGCCCTTGCCAAAACGGTACAACTGGGGATTATTGCCCTGCTGGTGGTGCTCGTTCTCCAGTTAGTCTTCAGCTTCTTTGGTGTCTTTACACCCACGTTTCTGGAAATTGCGATTTCTGGCATTGGTGTCGTGCTCTTTGTGGGGGCTGCGGTGGTGGACTTCTTTGTGCTGCCCCGTACCTACCGCGATGATCAGTACCTCTCTGCTGCCCTTTCGATGTACCTGACCTACATCAACCTGTTTATCTTTATCCTGCGGTTACTGATTGCCCTCAATCGCAGTCGCTAAAACAGCAGATGACACTGGGCATGATCCCGGAGCAGATGGTCACAGAGAACGAGAGCTACCATTGCCTCGACCATCGGCACCGCTCGCGGTAACACACAGGGATCATGCCGCCCTTTTGCCGCTAGAATTGTCTCCTCGCCTGCTTGGTTCACGGTTTTCTGGGCTTGACCAATGGTGGCGGTGGGCTTAAAAGCTACCCGCAAAATAATGTTTTCGCCATTGGAGATGCCCCCCTGAACCCCCCCAGAGCGATTGGTGCGGGTGCGAATTCTTCCCTGTTCATCGGTATAAAACTCGTCATTGTGCTCTTGACCCGTGAGCAGGGTACCGGCAAAGCCAGAACCAATTTCAAAGCCCTTACTGGCGGGCAGCGACATCACCCCCTTGGCAAGATCTGCTTCTAGTTTGTCAAAGACGGGGGAGCCTAGGCCGACAGGCACATTGCGAACCACGCACTCAATGACACCGCCAATGGAGTTGGCCTGCCGCCGCACCTCATCCACAAGGGCAATCATCTTTTCTGCGGTGGTGGCATCGGGACAGCGCATGATATTCGCCTCAACGGCAGCCGCTGCCACGGTATCAGGATCAACAACGGCTTCAATGTCCTTGACCCGCTTGACGTAGGCAATGATTTCGGTACCCGCGACTTGAGCCAGAATTTTGCGGGCGATCGCCCCCGCGGCCACACGCCCAATGGTTTCCCGTGCCGAGGCACGGCCCCCCCCTTGCCAGTTGCGAATCCCGTATTTGCCGTCATAGGTAGCATCTGCATGGGAGGGACGATAGACCCGTGCCATTTCGGCATAATCTTCGGGGCGAGTGTCCTTGTTGCGCACCAGAATCGCAATGGGCGTGCCGAGGGTTTTGCCCTCAAAGACACCGGAGAGAATTTCACAGCGATCGCTCTCTTGGCGAGGGGTCGTGAGCCGACTTTGGCCGGGGCGGCGGCGATCCAGTTCCTTTTGAATATCCGCTTCTGACAGTTCCAATCGGGGAGGGCAGCCATCCACAACCACCCCCACACCGCCCCCATGGGATTCACCAAAGGTGGTGACGCGAAAGAGATGCCCAAACGTATTGCCCATAGTGATTTCTGAAACCTACGATCCGCTCACCCGAAAGGCCATGCCACAGCCACAGGTTTGACTGGCATTGGGATTGTGGAAGCGAAAAGCGCCCCCCATTAAGTCTTCGATGTAATCCACCCGCAACCCCCGCAACATCTCAGCCGCTTCCGCCGCGATCGCGATTGTCCAGCCTTGGGACTGGGTGAGCACATCCGTCGGCTCGGGTTCGGTCACAAGGGCAAGATCGTAGCGCCAGTCACCGCAGGCACTAGGTTGCACCTGAATCCGTAGAATCGCGGCCCGACCTCGACTGACGCCATGGGCTTGGAGACGTTCCAACTCTTGAATGGCTGCGGGGGTCAATTCCACCATCTTGCACCAAACTAGCGGGAACCATCAGTATATCGTGGTTTGAGGAGGTTGGTGAGAGCTGCCTTGGCGTTGGGGTAGTCAAATTGAAATCCCGTAGCCAGCGTCCGCTCCGGCAAGACCCGCTGCCCCTTGAGCACCACATCGGCACCTTCCCCCAGCAGCAATTGGAGAACTGGGGCGGGCACAGGCAACCAAGAGGGGCGCTGCATCACCTCTCCTAATACCCGGCAAAAGTCCGCTATCGTCAGTGGCTCTGGGGCGGTGGCATTGTAAACCCCCTGCATTCCCGCTTGATCCACTGCGGCCAGAATCAGGCGCACTAAGTCCTGCTGATGGATCCACGAAAACCACTGCTGACCCGACCCAAGGGGCCCCCCTAGATATAACTGAAAGGGCAATAGGAGCTTGGCCAGTGCCCCCTGCTCGCCGAGGACAATGCCAAAACGCAGAATTACGAACCGCACCCCTAAATCCGTTACCCCTTGGGCAGCCGCTTCCCAGTCCACACAGACCTTGGCCAGAAAATCATTTCCCGCTGCATGGGTTTCGACAAACGTTTCTGTATCGCTAGTGCCGTAGTAGCCAATGGCAGAGGTCGAGACCAATACCCGCGGGCGCTGTTGACATTGGGCGATCGCCCGCACCAACTGCTGTGTGCCGACAACCCGGCTATCGTAGATCTCCTGTTTGCGCTGCGCTGTCCAGCGACCATTGGCAAGGGGTTCTCCTGCCAAGTTAATTACTGCATCCGCCCCCTCAAGGGCAGCAAACCAGTCCCCAGCGGCTTTGGGGGTATAGCCCACCCATTCAACATGGGTCATGCCAGCGAATTGTTTGGCGGCTTTCGCCGGGGAGCGTACTAAGGCAACCACGTGATCGCCGCGATCGCTGAGGGCGCTGACGACCTGCTGCCCGACAAATCCAGTAGCACCGGTTACAACGACTCTCATAGATCCCTATCCATGGGTTGCGCTGGACGCTTTTGCCTCAAGGGCGGCCACCACGGGTTGCCACTCTGTACCGTAGCGTTCCCGCAGGGTGTGCCAAGCTGCCACTTGACCTGCGGCGTATTCACCGGGCTTACCCCACTGCAAAAAGGCACTGAGGACGGATTTCTCATTGGCATCGAGAAAGCGAATGGCGTAGGTAGGAAAGTTGCCCCGCTTGGCTTGCCCTTCCTCAAAGCGAATTTTGGCCACCTGATCCATATTCAAGTGAAACTCAAAGTCCTCCGTGTGCATATTGGCATAGCGCCCCTTGGGCAGTTCAGCATAGAAAACCTTGGTGAGGGGCGATCGCACCTCCAGAACGGCAGTTTCGTTTGTAACCACAAGGCGCAGTAGCCCCAATTGCTCACAATCCCTGAGAAATTGCTGAAAGGAGGGAGAAGTATCAGACATCGTTGGTGCATCAGCTATGAACGCTTCTTCCACTGTGACGCACAGAGGATGCTGATGCAAGACTGCCAAGTTGGTCTTTGTTATTTGGCCTTGGCCAAGTGCAGCACCACCCCCAAGCCTGCTCCCATGTCCTCCGGGGTCACCTTACCATCGTGGTTGGCATCGAGGGCATCAAACACTGCATCCGTTCCCAGCCACTCTTCGCGGGTAATAATGCCATCGCCATCGAGGTCATAGACATGGAAGAGTTCTTCTGCTGCATGGGTGAGGGTTTCCGCCCCTTCAAGGCGGGTCAGTCGCTGCGTCAAGAGATCCTCAAGGGTCTCCAGTGCCTTGGTGAAGCCCTTAATGCCCTCATCCAGTTTTTCACTGGCCATCTCATCAGCCGCGTGCATCTTGCGGAAGGTGGCTTCATCCATAGCGACTTTTTCAATGTCAAGGGTGGCAGCGATCGCCGGATCCAGTTTGCGTTTTAGCTCGCCATTGGTGTTTTGTAGCTCCTGTAGCAGTGCCGGTGAAATCGTCAGCAGATCACAACCCGCCAGTTCAATAATTTCGCCAATGTTGCGGAAGCTGGCGCCCATCACTTCCGTGGGGTAGCCGAATTTCTTGTAGTAGTTGTAGATTTTGGTGACGGAAATCACCCCTGGATCCTCAGGCCCTGGATACTCGGCACGACCTGTTTTTTTCTTGTACCAGTCGAGAATGCGCCCAACAAAGGGGGAAATCAATGTCACACCCGCCTCAGCACAGGCGATCGCCTGATGGAAGCCAAACAGTAGGGTTAAATTACAGTGAATGCCCTCTTTTTCGAGAATTTCGGCAGCGCGGATGCCTTCCCAGGTCGAGGCAATTTTAATCAGCACGCGATCGCGCCCCACGCCTGCGGCTTCGTATTGGCCAATCAACTCCCGCGCCTTTTGCACTGTAGCTTCTGTATCGTAGGAGAGCCGCGCATCTACTTCCGTTGAGACCCGACCGGGGATAATTTGCAAAATTTTCAAGCCAAAGGCCACCGCCAAGCGATCCACAGCAAGGGAGACAATCTCACGGGGAGTAGCACCAGACCCCAAATCAGCTTTGGCTTTGCGCAGGGTTTCATCCACAATGGGCTGGTACTCCTTCATTTGGGCAGCAGCCGTAATCAACGAGGGATTGGTGGTGGCATCACGGGGGGTGAATTTTTCGATGGCGAGGATGTCTCCCGTATCGGCGACCACAACTGTCATTTGTCGCAACTGTTCCAGCAAGTTCATGGGACAAGTCTCCCAAACGTGTCCCTTTCATTATCGTTCGCCAGCCCAAGGGTCGGGGAAAGCGCCGTAACAAAGCGCAATATGTCACCCCTCGGCTCTCTAGGTGTCATCGATGAGCGACCAACCTTGCGCCTCAACCCGCGATCGCCAGTGCTGCCAGTGCCGCTTAAGTTCCTGCCCCATTTCGGGAGTATTGAGGTGATTGCGCCAAAGAATCAGGGCATCCTCTGGGGGGTTCTCGTAGTAGTGGGGACGCCGTCCGACCAGTTCAAAGCCAAAGTGCTGATAGAGTCCTTGGGCGGCTGCATTGCTGGCGCGTACTTCCAACGTTGCCCACTGGCGATCGCCCCCTTGATGCCCCAGTTGCAAGAGCCGACATAGGAGTAACCCTGCTAACCCCTGCCGCCGGTACTGCGGATGCACCATCAACAGCACCAAGTGCAATTCATCGGCAATCCCCCAGCTCACGCCACAGCCCCACACCCCATCAAGGGTGGCCACCACCAGCAGCGTATGTTGCGGATTCTCCAACTCACGGGCATAGCCTTGGTGCGACCAAAAGCCCCCCAGACACACCTGATCCAGTTGAACGATGCTATCTAAATCCTTAATCGTTGGGCGTCGTAATTCTAATTGCCCCATGGCCGTTGCCTGCAAGGGAGAGTGCTATCATGCAGAGGAAATGGTACCCTATAGCAGCGCTATGGCAGAAGAGACGCCCACCCAAGCCCCCAAAAAAGAAAAGCCCCCCGCCATTGAGGATAAACCCTTTGCTGAGTTTATTAATGAGGCTTTTTTGCCTGCTCTCCAGAACGCCCTCAGCGCCAAAGTGGGGGATGTGAGTCTGCGCCTAGAGGAGAATACCGTGATAGGTGAGTGGGGCAAGGGAATGTATCAGTTTCGCCTCTACTTCCTAGAGGGGGATATCCAAGGGCCGAAGGCTTTTGTCTGTAGCAGCGGTGGCATTGCCCCCAGCACCATTGAGCCATTTTTGGGGGATGAGCGTAAAGTAACGCTTGATCTACTGGTCTTTGGGGTGATGCAGCGCCTGAATGGCCAAAAGTGGTTGGGAGGCAATTAGCGAGAGTATGGCCACAGCAATTCAAGTGGGCGATCGCGCCCCTGATTTTGAACTCACGGCTGCCGATGGCCGCAAAGTGAAGCTCTCCGACTTTCGTGGCAAAAAGAACGTTGTCCTCTACTTTTACCCCGCCTCAGAAACCCCCGGCTGCACGATTCAAGCCTGTGCCTTTCGCGATGCCTACAGTGTTTTCCAAGAACTGGGCGCTGAAGTGATTGGCATTAGTGGCGACCCCGTGGAGCGGCAGCAGGGCTTCCAGAAAAATCACCAACTCCCCTTTCTCGTCCTCAGTGATCCCGGCAACAAGGTTCGCCAGCAGTATGGTGCCTCTTCGCTCTTTGGTCTCTTTCCGGGGCGAGTCACCTATGTCATTGATCAAGAGGGTGTGGTGCGCTACGTTTTTGACTCTATGCTCAACTTCAAAGCCCACGTAGATGAGGCGCTCAAGATTTTGCGTCAGTTGGCCAGTGCCACTGCCTAGAGCAAGCGATCGCAATCACACCCCAACGGTAAGCGAGTTCACTGCCAAGGCCGACTCCCTAGGGCTAGGGTAGAGCTATTCTTCTTAGGAGTTTGGCCATGCGTTCCTACCTTGCCCTTGTACCTGCGGTGACCCTCTTTCTGTTGTCCCTTGGTTCTCTCAGCCTTGCTCAGGGAACGACGCCTGTGGTGAGCCAGCCTTCCAGTCTTGTGGCGCGACTGCGGGCGAATCTGCCGAACCGTGGTGTTCCCGGTAGTCGCTTTGGGGGGGCAACCCGTGGAGCCTGTGTTAGCGGCAGTGAACGTTTAACCGCCTTACTCCCTGATACCCACCTTGGCCAAACGGCTGTGGCGACACCAACCCTCTTTGTTTTTGTGCCCAAGAGCAAAGCCACGCAGGGGGAAGTGGTGATTGCTGATGCTGAGCATCGTCCCCTAGCAACAATGGTGGTGGATCTACCCGCTGAACCGGGGATTCTGGCACTGAAGCCCAATGTGCAACTCCAACCCGGCCAAGACTACCGCTGGACCTTTACCCTACTGTGTGGTGCTGATGCCGATGATCCCTCCGCCTTTATCTCTGTCAGTGGCGTGATTTCGCGGGTGCAGCCGGCCACGGATTTGGCAAAGCAACTTCAGGGCAAGAGTGGGGGCGATCGCCTTGGGGCAGCAGTTGATGCGGGTCTTTGGTACGAAACCTTGGCGATTTTGGCCGAGCTGCAAGGAAATGAAGCCACACGGAACCTAGCCCGCAGTGAATGGGTCGCCGTATTATCTGCCGTTGGTCTAGGGAGTATTGCCCAAGCGCCCCTAGTACAATAAAACTGAATGAGTTAGCGCGGTGGTTGCGGGAGTCTCTCACTCCTGAGGAAAGTCCGGGCTTCCGAAAGACCAAGCTTGCTGGGTAACGCCCAGTGCGGGTGACCGCGAGGATAGTGCCACAGAAATATACCGCCGATGGAGGGAAACCTCACAGGCAAGGGTGCAACGGTGCGGTAAGAGCGCACCAGCAACATCGAGAGGTGTTGGCTCGGTAAACCCCGGCTGGAAGCAAGGTGTGCTAGCGCTAAGGAACTAGGGTTGGTCTTTTCCCCAGTTCTTTGCTAGCCAGAGCCGCTAGAGGCACTTGGTAACAAGTGTCCCAGATAGATAACCACCCTTTGAACAGAACCCGGCTTACGTCTAACTCATTCATTAGACCCTTTTGCAAATCCCTTGTGAGGATGTGTCCTTGAGTCCTTGCCCCCCTTGTCTAGATCCTCTATGGTGAAGCTGGGTTATCTTGGCCCAGTGGGCACCTACAGTGAAGAAGCCGCTCAAAGCTACGCCCAATGGCAACAGGGAGAACCCCTGACGCTGATTCCTTTGACGACGATCGCTGGCTGTTTGGAGGCGTTGGCCGCCGGCGAGTTGGATTTGGCGCTAGTCCCCAGTGAAAATTCCGTTGAGGGCAGTGTCAACATTACCCTTGATTCACTATGGCGACTGGATACGCTGCACATTCAGTACGCCTTTATCCGCCCCATTGTCCATGCCTTCATTGCCCAAACCACAGATTTCGCCCAAATTCAAGCGGTCTATTCCCATCCCCAAGCTCTCGGGCAGTGCCAGCGCTGGTTACAAGCCCATCTTTCCCATGCTCGCCAATGTCCGGTGACCTCCACCGCCGAAGGGCTGCAATACGTGGCTCAATCCGATCGGGTGGCGGCGATCGCCTCCGTGCGAGCCGCCCAACTCCATCAACTACCCATTGTCGCCACCGAAATTCAGGATATTCCCGACAATTGCACGCGGTTTTGGGTGGTGAGTCGCCAACAGGGGGACGGCTGGCCCCAGCCGGGGGATACCCACACTTCCATTGCCTTTAGCCTGAAGGCCAATGCCCCCGGTGCCCTGCTCAAGGTGCTGCAACTCTTTAGCGATCGCCAGATTAACCTCAGCCGCATTGAATCGCGCCCCAGCAAACGTGCTTTGGGGGATTATCTCTTCTTTGTTGACTTAGAGGTGAATGGTCGCCCTGATGTGGTGGCTGATTGTCTGCTGGCGCTTAAGGACGCTACAGATGTGTTGAAGGTCTTTGGTAGTTATCAATTTCTAGACCTCGGAGAATAGATTGGCCATGCGTATCGGTGTCCCCAAAGAAATGAAGGATCAAGAATTCCGCGTCGGTCTGACGCCAACAGGGGTGCAAAGTCTGCGGGAGCGCGGTCATGAGGTTCTCATTGAAAGTGGCGCGGGGGTGGGTTCAGGCTTTCTCGATGAGGCCTATGTTGCCGCAGGGGCCCAAATTGTGGCCACGGCCCAAGCGGCGTGGGATGCCCAACTGGTGGTCAAAGTCAAGGAACCCTTGCCCTCGGAGTATCGCTATTTGCGTTCTGGCCAACTGCTCTTTACCTACTTGCACCTTGCCGCTAGTCGGGAGCTGACGGTGGCTCTGTTGGAATCGGGGATTACCGCGATCGCCTATGAAAGTGTTGAAGAAACGCATCATCACCAACGCAGCTTCCCGCTGCTAACCCCCATGAGCATGATTGCCGGTCGCTTGGCAGTGCAGTTTGGTGCCCGCTTCCTAGAGCGTACCCAAGGGGGGCGGGGAGTGCTCCTCAGTGGCATTCCGGGGGTGCGGCCGGGGCGGGTTGTCATTTTAGGGGGCGGTGTCGTCGGCACAGAGGCGGCGCGGATGGCTGTGGGTTTGGGGGCACAGGTGAGCATTCTCGATATTAATGTCGAGCGTCTCAAGTACCTAGAAACCCTCTTTGGCGCCCGGGTGGAGTACCTCTACAGCAGTTCTCACCTCATTGCTGAGCTATTGCCCCAAGCGGACTTAGTGATTGGTGCTGTCCTTGTGCCGGGTCAGCGTCCTCCCTGTTTGGTGCCCAAGTCCCTTGTGCAAACGATGCGCCCCGGCGCTGTGATCATTGATGTGGCCGTGGATCAAGGGGGCTGTGTGGAAACGCTGCGACCCACGACCCATTCCAACCCCACCTATACCGCCTTTGGTGTGGTTCACTATGGCGTGCCGAATATGCCGGGAGCTGTGCCTTGGACAGCCACCCAAGCCCTGACGAATAGCACCTTGCCCTATATTCTTTGCCTCGCCGATCATGGCGATCGCGCCCTCGAACTCTCCCCTGCCCTTGCCAAGGGTCTAGTGGTCAAGCAGCACCATTTAGTCCATCCTGATGTGCGGGTTGTCTTTCCTGATCTTTAGGCCGACGATCAAGTACCTCTGGACAGGCTGAGCCCCGTTCTCATTGACGCTCATCCCGCTAAGGCTAGGCGTATAGCAGGAGATTCCCCGTTCACAGCATCTCTACGAAAAACCTAGGCCATGCTAGTTGAAGTCCGTCCGAGGTGGAGAGAAAGTATTCCAGGCCAACATCGAGGCCAACCACCCGCTTCAAGACTTGCTGCAATGCTTGGGCGTTAACCGACGCTAAATCAGGGTTGGTCTGCTTTGCTTGGGTTAATCCTTGGCACTGCACGTTGAAGCTGGGGTAGGGGGCATCCGCTGGGATGATGTACTCGCTAGGCACAGAGCAGGCATTGACTGGACATTTGCGCGCAGCAATCCAGTCTTTGCGCTCCCTCAGCGCATCATTTCAAACTTGGCGACACACGTCTAGATCGTAGTCGATCTGCTTAGCCTGCTGCTGGGTTAGTTTTAGTTTGTACTCGTACGTCAGGGTGATCATGAGTGGACTATAGCTATCAGTCGCACCCGATGTTCGGTGCTAGCTCAATATATCCAGCAACAAGCTGAGATTGAGTGACTGCTCCCTATGGTCGCCCGCCGCCTCACCACTACCTAACCGCTTTGCGGTATAGACGGAGCACTGCGGCGAATTTTGGTAGATTGAATGGCAAGAAACTCATTGACACAAGGGCAATAGTAACGTCACAAAGTAAAACACAAGGGGTGCCGTAAAAACATAGCTATCGGCGCGATCCAAAATGCCGCCATGCCCGGGAATCAACTGGCCAGAATCTTTGACGCCGGCATCCCGTTTCATCATTGACTCCGTTAAGTCCCCCAATAGACTGGCAATGCCAATCATGAGGCCAAACATTGCACCCAAAAGCCAAGGGAGTGGCCAGCCGAGGGAATGTGCTCCCCAAAGGGCGACGCCTAAACTCCCTAAAACGCCAAACACTGCCCCTTCTACGGTTTTCTTGGGACTGATGTGGGAAAGCCGTGTCCGGCCAAAGAGCTTACCAACAGCATAGGCACCAATATCTGCCGCCCAAATACAGACAAAGGCCAAGAGGGTTACCTGCAACCCCAAGGGCAAAGCGGTGAGTTGAAACTGCTCTGGCCAAAATCCTCCCAAAGGTAATGTTGCCTGTTGCTCCAATCCCCGCAAGCGCACCCAATAGCTTGGCAAATAGCCGCCGTAAAATAGCCCCATGATTGAAGTGGAAATGTCGGCGATCGAGGCCAGCTTGGGTTGAAATAGCAAGTAGAAGCAAATGAAGGTACCTGCGACGGGAAAGACAGCATCCGCAAGGTCTGGACGCAGCAGTGAGGTGATCAGGAGCACTTGACTCACCACGAGGGTGGTTTTAGCCGCCGGCGCACTCCCTTTGGCACGGGCTAATTCAAAGTATTCCAGTTGACCCAGATAAATCAGTGCCCCAATGCCCAGACAAAAATACCAACCGCCTAGAAAGGTCATTAGCAGCGCGAGAGCGATCGCGACAAGTCCACTGGCAATGCGGATCCAGAGCATGGTGGTGAGGGGCGGTGATAAGGAGAGGGGGTTACGATTGAGCCGCGCGTTGAGTGTTTGCGTAGCGCGTCCAAAGAACGATCGCCGCTACAATAAAAAGTTTAATCTAAATTCACCAACGTTAAGGAAACATTAACAGACTCGCAGCCAAAACAGGATGCATGGCAATGTCCTTGGCAAGCTATAACGGATCAGGGAACATCATGGGGGCAAGGGCGTCATGAAAAGCGATTGGTCTGAGGTCGATTGTATCCATGACATCCAGTCTTCCCCTTGCTTGGACGCGTGTTGAGGAGACCAGTGCTCGGGTGACGCTGCCGCTGACAAAACTTACACCCCAAGAGTTGGTTGTCCGCTGTCAAGCCGGCAGAACCCCAGATCGTGCTGCCTTTACTGAATTGTTGCGGCGATACCAATCCCATGTGGAGCGAATTATCTATCACCTCGCGCCCGACTGGGACGATCGCGCCGACCTTGTGCAAGAAGTCTGGATTCGGGTCTATCGCAACATTCACAAACTCCAAGACGCCAGCAAATTTCGGGGTTGGCTCAGCCGCATTGCCACCAACTTGTTTTACGATGAGTTGCGCAAACGCAAACGCCATCAACCGCCCCTGTCGCTGGATGCACCCCTGAAAACCCAAGAGGGTGAAATGAGCTGGGAACTTGCCGCCAGTGATGCCAGTCCCGATGACCGGTTGCGTACGGATGAATTTTATGATCAATTACGGCGGGCGATCGCCAACCTACCGGCAACCTTTCGGACAACGATTGTTCTGCGGGAAATTGAAGGCCTCTCCTACGAAGAAATTGCCCAAATCACTGGGGTTTCCCTCGGAACCGTGAAATCGCGAATCGCCCGTGCCCGACAGCGACTCCAACTAGAACTCCAACCCCACCTCGATCTCCCTTCAACCTGATGCGAATCACCCCTACCCTTTTCCTGCAAGGACAGACCCCTATGATGGACGAACTGGATCACTGCAAACGCGATACCTTTGAACTCCTGAGCGCCTACCTCGATGGTGAAGTGACGGCTGCAGAACGGCAACAGGTGGAAGCATGGCTGGCCACTGACCCCGAAGGCCAACGCCTCTATCAGCGACTCCTGACCCTCAAGCAACAGATGCAAGAACTGCCCGTACCCTTGACCCCCTGTCCAGCGGATCGTTTGGCCGCTGAAGTGATTGCTAAGGCCCATCGCCCCCGTCGTATTTGGGTCTTAGGGAGTGCAGGAGCAACCCTAGCGGCATCCTTCGTGGCAATGCTGACGGGTCTAATTCCCAATCCCTTCTCCAGTCTGCCTGTGGCTATCACCAGTCCTGCCGGCATTGAGCCAGCGGTATCTCCTCTATCGATTGAGCCAACGGCAGTTGGTTTGATGCTCAGTCTTGACCGTCCCCCTGTGGCCATTCCCGTCAGTGAAACGGCTCCTGCGGCGCTGCCGGCACCCGGGGCAAGTTCACAGCCAAGGACTGAAGCTACTGACCAGGAATAATCTCCGGCTTGAAGGGACGCTCCAAAAGACAGTGGAGAGCCGCTTGGGGAGTGAGGTCGCCCCTCAGAACGGCATTCACCATCGCCGTAATCGGCATCTCTAACTGGTGCTGCTGGGCATAGGTGCAGAGCACGCGAGCAGTGTTCACCCCTTCAGCCGTCCCCTTGGTCAGCGCTAGGGCTTGGGAGAGGGATTGACCCTGGGCAAGATGCCACCCCACTTGATAGTTGCGACTCAGGGCGCTGGTACAGGTGGCGAGGAGATCCCCTAACCCTGAAAGGCCGTAGAAAGTTTCCACTTGTCCGCCCCAGTGGGTACCCACCCGCACCATTTCCACCAGTCCTCGGGTAATCAGGGCAGAGCGGGCATTGACGCCAAGACCCAGACCATCATTGACGCCACAGGCGATCGCAATCACATTTTTGAAGATGCCCCCCATTTCCACACCCCGCCGATCCTCATTGCTATAGAGGCGAAAGGTGGTACTGCCCAAACAGTCTTGCACTGGCTTGGTGGCTGCTGGCTTTCCCCCCACCACTGCCGCTGCCGG
This sequence comes from Thermosynechococcus sp. HY213, assembly GCF_031460975.1. Lineage (NCBI taxonomy): Bacteria > Bacillati > Cyanobacteriota > Cyanophyceae > Acaryochloridales > Thermosynechococcaceae > Thermosynechococcus > Thermosynechococcus sp. HY213. Next base: position 18,725 of record NZ_JAVKVB010000016.1, read on the forward strand.
TAGTCCCTGTTGAATTTCACCGGCCAAGTTGGGACCAGAAAGAACGACGAGATCGTGATGCGGGCAGTAGGTTTGCCAAATATCCGCTGCTGTGGCAAAGGTTTCTGCTTCTAAACCCTTGGTGGCACTGACAAGGATGGTGTCTAGGGGGGGCTTGAGGGCGGCCACTTGGGCAGCGACTTCCCGCACAGCTTTGATGGGGAGAGCCGAAACCAATAAGTGAATCTCTTGGAAAAGAGCAGCCGAGAGTGCCCCCTGCGATCGCCCCCAGCAGGAGACCCTGCAGCCCTGTTGCTCAAATAGGTATGCCAGTGTTTGTCCCCAATGACCTAAGCCCAAAATCAATACCCTTGGGGACATACCATCCCCGTCCTAGGGCGTAACCGTTAGATTTTGGAATTGTTGCTGCTGCCGTTTGCGAAAGGCCTCCGCTTGAGCATTGAGATTTTCCATTTGATCCGCCACTACTTCGTTGGGATCGCGACCATCCATCAAACGCAGGCGATTCATCAGTCCGGGCACGGAAAAGTTGCCATTCTGGGGATTAAGAATGCTTCCCAAATCATTGGTATTGCCGTTTTGTTGCCAGCCTTCCATTGGGTTATTCGTGTTTGCAGTCTGGGCAAGCGCCATACCCCCGAGATTGAGAGTGAGTGCAGCAAGGGCAAGACTGGTGAGATAGCGAGGTGTCATGGGTCACTCCTCAAAACATGCGCTAGGAATGCAGACGATAGGATGGCTTAATCGGTGCCGAGGGCTGTACAAGGGATTATACCAAGTCTTTGTCCTTGCCTAGGGGTTGCAGAAGTAGCATTGACTGGGATCGGCAACGGCTTCAGGAACTGGCACTGTGAGTTGGTGCAAACAGCGTTGACAGCGGTAACGGCTGGCTTTGATGGCGCTGGTGGGTGCGCCACACACTTCACAGGGTAGCCCCGCCAGTTTCTCACAAGCCACAAACCCCGGCCAGCCGCACTGGGGACAGCCCTGAGCCATTGCTTGAACGAGGTCAGCAGCCGCTTGAGCAATCACCCGCATGCGCGTCGGGTTCATGTGGGCCCGCATATCGGTTTCAAGGTGAATGGTGGGGCGATCGGTTTGCAGGCTAGCGATCGCCCTTTGCAACTGTTCCTCGCTTTGAATCCCTTTGAAAATTGGCGTATTGGGTAGAGGATCCGCCTGCGCCATTGCAATCAAACCATGGGATGGAAAGCCCACCCGTGCGCCAAAGGCCAAGGCCTCTTCAAGATGACTCACGGTGGCATGGTTAAAGTTGGTTTCTAGGGAGAGCACCTCCCCCCGCAAGACAAGGTCATGGCGGCGATCCACAAGCAGGATGAGTTCGCGATCGCTCGGAAGCATCGGAAATTGCGGATGAGGGCCAAAGCTCCCCTCACTGGCAACCACTAAGTCTGCCTCCGTTTGTGTCAGCACCGCTTCTGCCTTGGCGAGAGCTGCCTCCTCTTGGGTGCCACAGCGGGGAATTTCACGGCTAAACGTCCCAAAGCGATCGCTATCAAAATCCGAGGCCACAACCACCGTTACCCCTAGACGCGCCAGCACCGGGGCGATCGCCTGCTCTTTGCCATGCTTGGTGGCAAGAATGGCTGTTCGTCCTTGGAAATAGGAATCCGTCGCCTTAAACATCACCGCCGAGGTATGCCTCAATCACCTTGGGATCATTTTTAACCGTCAGGGGATCCCCTAAAGCAATGAGTTGACCAAAGTCCAATACTGCCAAGCGATCGCACAAACTCATCACCAAGGGCACATGGTGCTCAATGAGAATCACCGTCAGGTCAAAGGTCTCCTTGAGGCGGCGAATTAACTCACAGAGGTCTTGCTTTTCCTTGGGGTTCATACCCGCAGCCGGTTCATCTAACAAGAGCAGGCGGGGTTGCAGTGCCAAGGCACGCGCCAGTTCAAGGCGGCGTTGTTCACCATAGGGTAAGTTGCCTGCCCGCTCGTGGCGCCGCTCATAGAGATTCACCCAGTAGAGGAGTTCCTTGGCGCGGTTTTCCAAGCGCTCCTGAACATACCGTACGGGCGCTGCTCCCCAGAGGTTTACCCAAAAACCGGCAGGGGCATGGAGATGCTGTCCCATGCGCACATTCTCCCAAACACTCATCTCTGGAAAGAGGCGAATATTTTGAAAGGTGCGAGCAATGCCCAACCCAGCAATCTGGTGGGGCTTAAGCAGGTGCAGGGGCTGCTGCTGAAACTGAATTTCTCCTGAGGTGAGAGGAATTAACCCCGTCAGCAGGTTAAAAAGGGTGGTTTTACCAGCGCCATTGGGGCCAATAATGCCAAAAATCTCCCCCGTTGCCACGCTAAAGGACACGCAATCAACCGCCTTGAGGCCGCCAAAGTAGCGGCACACATTCTCTAAGGTCAGGAGTGGCTGCGACATCTAGGGCTGAGAAGGGGGAAGTTTCTCGAAGGCTTGGTAGGCCATGCGCGAGACTTGGCGAATGAGTTCACTACCTCGGGGATCATTGTAGGGGCGTTTCACCATCATTGCTGCCACATAGCGTTGGCCATTGGGCATATCCACCATGCCCGCATCTCCCACCACAATACCAATATCGCCAGTTTTGTGGGCAATCGTAGCCCCTTTGCCAAGGCCAGCGGGCAAGAGGGTATTAGTGACCGTGCGCCGCATAATGTCCAGCAGGCGATCGCGACTACGGGGGGAGACAATTTCCCCCTGACCAATTTTCAGCATCAGCGTTGCCAAGTCGCGGGGGCTAGTGGTGTTGGTGCCCTTCATATCCGGTAGCAGATTGTTGATCACTGTATTTTCTAAGCCCCATTCCCGAAACTGTTGGTTGAGCACGGCTGCGCCCCCAAGGCGATCAATAATCATATTCGTTGCCGTGTTGTCGCTAATGGTAATCATTAAATCGGCCACCTCAAGGGCAGGATACTGGGAATTGGGCTTTTGATACTGCAGCGTACCGGCCTCAGGGGCAATCAGATCCGGACGCATGGTGAGGCGTTCATGGAGCGTGACTCGTCCCTCATCCACCGCCTTGAAAAAGGCAACAAGGATGGGAAATTTAATCGTAGAGGCCGCTGGAAAGACCGCATCGCCGCCTACATTCAGAGATGCCCCGGAGTCGAGGTTAAAAAAGTACAGCCCCGCCGTCAGATTGGGTTGACGGCTCACCAGTTGTTGAATTTGCTGTTGCAGAGTGGGGAGGGGACGTTCTGGGGGCAAGTTGGGGGTTGGTGTTTCAGGAGCGATCGCCTGACTGGCCGTGGTCTCTAGGGACAGTTTTTCAGGCTGCAACACCGACAGCAGTGTGCCGACTATGGTGGCAAGGGCAACCACACTGACGCCAAAGCGAAAAGTCATTAAGAACAAATTGGGACGGGGAGGCGTTGGGCTAGGAAGCGGTGACGGATGAGACAGTGAGGAAAGCGTAGAGGACGAAACCATTGAACGCGACTGAGCAACCATGCCATTTACTGTAGAGGGAAGGTGTCCGAAGCAATCGTGGCTGCGTGCTGAATCGCCCACTCCACCTGACGAACCATGCCCCGCAACAGCGCCACTTCGGCATCCGTGGGGTAGGCACGCCCGAGGAGCGATCGCACCTTGGCCATACGACTAGCAGCGGTATGGGGATACAAAAAACCAATCTGGAGCAGCACCTGCTCTAAATGGTCATAAAACCCCTGCAACCGCTCAAAGGGGACGGCAGACCCTTGGGGAAAAGTTCCCGCACTGTCGCAGGCCGTCAACCACAACTCATAGCAGCATACGGCAACAGCTTGCGCCAGATTCAAAGATGGATAAGCATTAGCCGTAGGAATCTGCACCAAACCATGGGCACACTCCAATTCTGCATTCGTGAGTCCCCGATCCTCGCGACCAAAGACCAGTGCCGACTGCGGGACAGCCAACAGTTGCGGTGCCGCCTGACGCGGTGTCCACAGAGGTAACGCCAAATCCGCCACCTCTCGCCCCACCGTGGCAAAGACCCGCTGACAATCCGCCAGTGCCGTTGCGAGGGAGTCCGTCATTCTGGCTTGCTGGAGCACATCCTCTGCATGAACCGCCCAGCGACGGGCTAGCTCTCCCTTGGGATCACAGCGGGGACTGACAATCCACAACTGCTGTAACCCCATATTTTTCATCGCACGGGCAATGCTGCCGACATTGATCTCCCCTTGGGGTTCCACGAGCACAATACGTACCGGAGGCAGGGTATCCACGCTTGCTGGCTGAGCCAAAATAAAAAAATAATTAACATTTTCTAGATGATTTTAGAAGACTTCTTTAATCTTTCTCAAGTCCTTACAAATTCAGGACTTTGCTGCATATTTCATAAAATTTAATAACTGTAACACGCTGAGTACGGTTCTTAGCGCAATCAGTAAAATTGGAAATAACTTTTTAGGTGTGACCCCTACTCGCAAACCGCGTTCCCTTGCTTAGGAAGTTCTCCAGAGATTTCCTAGGTACAGTCCTGTTCTAAAACATGGGGGACACAAAGGGGGCTTCTCTCCTATAGAGACTTTCACCGTTTTAACTGTGTTCCATCCCTGTGAAGAGGGCTGGGTTTTGGGCTGGCAGCAGGGGTCTTGACTTATGTGGTGTGGTTCTGTCAATGAGGAGTTAACTCATGTGGCGTTTTATGAGCTTGCATTGGCCAAAACTCAGTGCCGTCGGCATCCTGTACTGTAGTCTAGCCGCTGGCTTAGGTTATCTTACGAACCTACAACTGGATGCAATGCACAATCAAGCAAAAAATCAGGTAATCACCGTGCAATTGTCCCATAGCCTGAATGACCTCAATCCCTGAGTCAAGAGGCTTTAGCTTCGAGGGGGAGATCCTCCGTCAGACCAATTTCCCGTTTCAGCAGCTCAACCGACTGTGGATCAATGTAGCTTTCGCAGCAAATGAGACGGGGGATGCGAATCAACTCATGACGAGCCGCCGCAATGGCTGCTTTGACCCGTTCCCCACTGGCGCGATCGCTAATGATCGTGTGGGCACGGTGCACCAAGGCATTGAGCTTATAGCTATCGTTGGCTTGAGCCGTCACCAAGAGTAGCTCATCCCCTCGCAAACTGTGGATCATCACCTCGGCCACACCGAGGGTACCGGAACTCAGGCTCACCAACCCCAAGCAGGAGCCTTTTGGCAATTGTCGCACCACTTCCAGTTCCCGCTGGTAGTTGTAGATGTCGATGAAAAATACTCGCACGTCCTTATCGCGGGTAATCGCTTCCGTCATGCTGGCAAAATAGCGCACGGTAACGACAGTTGCAGAGGTATCGCCATCAAGGACGGTTTCTAAGTCTTCAAGAAAAATCAGCTCGACGGGAATTGGCAGCAGTTGTTGCAGTTCCTGAACAATCAGTTCGCCAGCCCCTTGATCGTGGCGGGGCACCGTCACCAAAACCCTCACTCCAGCTTTCTGGCGGGCATCAATCTCGGCAAGGAATAACTCGCGAATTTGACTCAGGGAATAGCCCATTTCGAGGAGGGTATCGACACTTTCTTGAACAATGCGGTGTACAGGCACAACAGCGGGTCGGCGTTGGCGAGGACGGGTTTCCTCTTGGCCGAGGGCACGCACATAGATGCCCGACCCCACTTGGGGCACGACTAAACCAGCAGCTTCAAGGCGTTCGTAAACTTTGCTGATCGTGTTGCGGTGCAATCCAGTTTGCATGGCGAGCTGCCGCGTACTGGGCAAGCGATACCCCGGCGGAAATTGCCGTGCAGCGATCGCAAAACTAATTTGGTTAAAGAGCTGAGTTGAAGCAGGAATTTCGCTATCTGGTTGGATGTGGAATTGAACCATACGTGTCCTTTCGCCCATCAGGTACTGTCCTAGAGGGATACGCCCTCCTTGGTGTGACTATGCCAGATGCAAAACCTACCCCCAATCGCTGCATAAACCGTCACAGTTAGTGAGTAATTTTACCGCACTTGCTACCGATCGTTCTTTTTGGGGCGATAAAGCACGGTTACAGGGTCACCACCAAGTTGTCGCGGTGGACAATCGTATCGGCAGCGGCATAGCCGAGGATCTTGGCTAGTTCGCTGGACTGTTGCCCCTGCACACGCCGGATTTCTTCACTGTTGTAGTTGACAAGGCCACGGGCAATTTCAGTGCCTGCGGGGTCACAGAGCTTAACAGCATCTTGGGCTTGAAACTCCCCTGCAACACGGGTGATGCCTGCTGCTAAGAGGGACTTGCCACCCACAGTAATGGCCTTAACGGCACCCTCATCGAGCCACAACTCGCCTTTGGGAATGAGGGCACGGGCAATCCAGCGTTTGCGGGCATTGATGGTTTTGGGACGGGGTTCAAAGTGGGTGCCCAAGGGCTCACCCGCAAGAATTTTTAGCAGGTTGGTGGGCGATCGCCCATCGGTAATGACAGTGCGTACGCCGGCTTCGGTGGCAATCTCGGCAGCCCGAATTTTGGTGGCCATGCCCCCGGTGCCCCAAGGGGAGCCAGCAGCACCAATTTGAATCGTTTGGGCTAACTCGGCTAAGGAGACCACCCGCTCAATGGGAACGGCTGTTTTATCAATGCGCGGGTCTGCTGAGTAGAGGCGATCGACATCCGTGAGCAAAAATAACCAATCCGCTTCCACAAGGCTCGCCACAAGGGCTGAGAGGGTATCATTGTCGCCAAACTTGAGTTCATCCACCGCCACCGTATCGTTTTCATTGACAATGGGGATGACGCCCAGTTCAAACAGCGCTTGGAACGTGTTGTAGATATTCAGGTAGCTCTGGCGATCGACAAAATTTTGCCGCGTCACGAGGATTTGGGCAATCGGCTGGCGCAGGACTGAAAAAAGATCATCGTACATGCGCATTAGGTGTCCCTGCCCCACTGCTGCCACTGCTTGTTTTTGGGCTAATTGTTGGGGACGCTCTGTTAAGCCCAAGCGCACAGCACCCACGCCCACCGCCCCAGAGGAGACGAGTACCACGCGATCGCCCCGCCGTTGACAGTGACACAAGACCTCCACCAGTTGGGCAATGGTGGCCAAGGCCAGATTTCCTTCTTTACCCCCCGTTAAGCTCGATGTGCCAATTTTGACGACCAGTGTTTGTGCCATGGGGAGTCGGGACGGATATTGACCAGTGGGTATAGGATCAGACGTGCTCATTGTATCGCGGTGGGAGACAGCCAATGAACTCAGGGTTTTGGTCTGAGGTGCTGCAAACCTGTCAACAGATTCAACAGGTGGTTGCCCCCCGTTTGCTGGAGTGGGCAGGGCAATCCCCCAGCGATCGCAAAGCCGATGGCAGCCTTGTTACCCGTGCTGACCTTTGGGCCGATCAAAAAATCACCGCGATGCTGCAAGAGCGCTTTCCCCACCATGGCTGCCTGAGTGAAGAGGGCAACCATACCTACGGTGGTGAACAGTGGTGTTGGATCATTGATCCGATTGATGGCACGACTAACTATAGTCATGGTCTGCCCATTTGGTGTATTGCCCTCAGTCTGCTCTACCAAGGCACACCCGTATTTGGCTATGTGCACGTTCCCGGCTTGCAGCAGACGTTTTATGGCTTCTATCAAGCCCCTGACCATGCCAACGGTGCCTATTTGAATGAGAAACCCATTCGCGTCAAAGTCAGTGAGCCAACGTTGCAGACGTTTTTTAGTCTTTGTGCCCGCAGTACTGATGTGCTCAAGCGCTCCTTCCCCTGCAAAATTCGCATGTTGGGATCCGCCAGTTACAACTTGCTGACCGTTGCTGCGGGTTATACGCTTGGTGCTGTGGAGCGCACACCTCGCATTTGGGATGTTGCCCCCGCTTGGCCAATTGTCCATGCCGCTGGTGCCCACTGGCAATGGTTAGACCCGCCAGAACCGTGGCAGAGAATGTTTCCCATTCAGCCGGGGCAGGAAGCCGGGAGTCGTATCTTTCATACACTGGTGAGTGCCAGTCCTAGCTTGGGGCAATTTTTTGCAGCGTACATTATCTAAAATGCAGCTTGAGGGGATCTGCTCATCAAAAATCATGCAAAGCAATCTTTATGAAAGCGACTTTTATGCTTGGACCCTAGAGCAGGCGAAGCTACTCAAGACAGGGGACTTTAGCCATCTTGATATTGCCCACCTAGTAGAGGAAATCGAAGCCTTGGCACGGCAGCAGCGGCAAGAACTAAAAAACCGCCTCGGTGTTTTGATTGGGCATTTGCTGAAGTGGGAGTACCAGCCAGAAAGACGCAGTAAAAGTTGGCGAGTCACGATTCAGATGCAACGACGCGAGATTAAGGATTTATTGGAAGAAAATCCTAGCCTTCAGTCTTATCTAACGAAGGCGATCGCCAAAGCCTATTTGGCAGGACTAGACTTAGTGTGCTTGGAAACGCCCCTAGACTATCCAGATTTACCCCCAACCTGTCCCTATACCCTAGAACAATTGCTCGACCCAGACTTCCCGCGAGATTTGTATCCCACGGAATAGTTCACCATCAAAGGCCATGACCTCTCCTCTGTATGACACGGACTTTTATGCTTGGACCCTAGAGCAGGCGAAGTTGCTCAAGGCAGGCGACTTTGCCCACCTTGATATTGCCCACCTAGTAGAGGAAATCGAAGCCTTGGGACGGCAGGAGCGTCGGGAGCTAGAAAATCGCCTCGGGATTCTCATTGGACAGCTCCTGAAGTGGGACTATCAGCCGCAAAAACGCAGTAAAAGCTGGCGAGCAACCATTCGCGAACAACGGCGAGCTGTGGAGAAGCTGATCAGTCAAAACCCCAGCCTGCAACCCTACTTACCCCAGGCGATCGCTGAGGCCTATGAATCTGGCAAAGATTTAGTGGTGCGTGAAACCCCCTTGGATTACTCAGATCTCCCTGAAACCTGTCCCTACACCTTGGAGAAAGTCTTAGGTACCCAATTGCTTGGCCAATAGAGACAAACGTCAGCTTTACAAAGCATGAGGCTATACTGGCAGTGACTGGCAGTGACGACGTGGAGTCGCAGTATGGATACAGCCCAAATTAAAGCTTTAGTGGAAAAAGCCCTAGAAGATAAAATTCTGACCCTGGAGGAACATGGCCAAATTATTGACGCAGTGCTTGCCGATGGCGAAATTTCCGAAGAAGAGGAAAAAATTTTACAGGAACTCCTCGAACGGGTCGCCTCTGGGGAAATTGATTCCCAGTATTAGGGTGTTTTCATCTGCACTCGCCCTTGGCGCAGGACGTGCCATTCCCCCGATTGCCATTGCACGACGGTTGAAGGTTCTGGGGGAGTAGGGGGTAACTGCCACGGGTGGAGCGTCAGCACTTGGGGAAACTCACGGGCGATCGCCCCCCATTCAATGAGTGGCGGCTGACCTGAACGGTTAATACTAGTGGTGGCCAATGGTCCTGTTTGCTCGAGGAGGGCTTGGGCAGGCGGCCAATCGGGAACCCGCAAGCCAATTGTGCCTGTACCTAGGGGGTTCAAACCTGCAGGAAGTTCAGCAGCGGGCAACACCAAGGTCACGGCCCCCGGCCAATAACGCGCCGCCATGGCAAACCACTGCTCCCATTCAGCAGCACTACCGCGCACAAAGGGCCAGAGTTGCTCAGGATGGGCACCCATGAGGATCAAGGGTTTAGCCGGTTGGCGCTCCTTGGCAGCATAGATCAATTCCCCGCGATCGCACCGACTGGCCAAGGCGGGCACCGTATCGGTGGGAAAACTAATCAACCAATTGCCCGCTCGCACTGCGGCGACTAAGGCGGCCATACTCACCTGTGCCATATTTCTCCTCTACCAACCCATGGCAGCACCTTCCCCCCGCGGATCGGCTGCCCCTTCCAATTGTCCCTGATCCAAAACGCGAATTAAGCTGGCATTTCCCCAAGGGCGGCTTTGTTCTACCCGATAGCCCCACTGTTGCCACGCTTGAATCCAAGAACTTGGAATCGTTGGCTCGACAAAGAGGGTATCCGGTGCCCACTGCTGATGAATGCGGGGACGGGCAACGGCGGTGGCGGCATCCTGCCCTAAATCAACGACGTTCAGAAACAGTTGCAGCACGGTGGTAATAATGCGACTGCCGCCGGGGGAGCCTAAAACCATATTGGGGCGATTATCCTTGAGGACAATTGTTGGACTCATGCTCGAAAGGGGACGCTTGGCGGGTTCGATGCCATTGGCAAGGGGAGCGTTTTCTGATTGAATACCAACCACACCAAAGAGGTTGGGTTGATTGGGGGCAATGGCAAAATCATCCATTTCATTGTTGAGGAGAATCCCCGTTTGCGGCACCACCACACCCGCCCCAAAGGGACCATTAATCGTAAAGGTTAGGCTAACGGCATTTCTTTGGGCATCGACAACATTCAGGTGACTGGTGTTGTCTGACTCTGCAAGTTGAATTGGGGTTGCGGCACTCACAGCACGTTGGGGACGGGCACGACGGGGAAGAATTTCAGTGACCCGCTGTTGGGCATAGCGAGGATGGGTGAGGGCCGTGACCGGCACCGGCACAAAGTCACTATCCCCGAGGTAACGGGCGCGATCGGCGTAGGCAATTTGCATGATGCTGGCTAGGTAGTGACCGCGATCGCTGGGGGTAGAAGCAGGGGGCAACAGTTGCCAGAGGTTGAGCATTTGCACAAGGGCCACACCACCAGCAGAGGGGGGTGGCATCGAACAGACCTGAAACGCACGATAGGTGCCACAAATTGGCTCTCGCCAAACGGGGGTATAGGTTCGTAAATCCTCTAGGGTGATCTTGCCCCCTTGCTGCGCCATAAACTCGGCAATCGCTCTGGCAATCCAACCCTCATAAAAGCTGCGGGGATCACGGGCGATCGCCCCCAAGGTTTTTGCTAGCTCCGGCTGTTGAATCACCGTGCCCAAGGGGGGGACTTGGCCATCCCTGAGGAAAATGCGCGCGGCGGTAGCATCGTGCTGCAGAACGGCTTGGCGCATCGTTGCCCACTGCTGATAACGTGGGGTAACCGCAAACCCCTGTTGGGCAGCCTGAATGGCGGGTGCCACCACCTGCGACCAAGGCAGTTGACCATAGTGCTGGTGCAAAGCGGCTAAGCCAGCAACGGTGCCGGGGGTGCCTGCGGCCAAGACCCCATCCAAACTGGCGCGGGGAATCACCTCTCCCTTCGCGTTGAGATACATCGTTGGTGTCGCTTGCAGGGGGGCACGCTCCCGAAAATCAAGGGCACGCAGGGTTTGAGATTGGGCGTGATACACAAGGACAAAGCCACCGCCACCAATCCCAGCGGCATAGGGTTCAACGACGGCGATCATGAATGCGGTTGCCACGGCTGCATCCACGGCATTGCCCCCTGCCTTGAGGATATCTCTTCCTACGTTTGCTGCTGCGAGTTGAGCTGCTGTCACCATTCCCCGCTGGCTAATCGTTTGAGCTGGGGCGGGTGGGGCGGCAAAAAATGTTACCGCTAGGACAATAGCGAGGAAGGGCGATCGCCCCCATTGCTCAACCTTCCCTAGAGTGAATCCTTGCCCCATGATTGATTTGGCTCAAAACTGCTGCGGAACCCCAGCCTGTAAAATACACGAAGAGAGCAGTATTGCAAACGTCCTCAACCGCCAAGGTTCATTTTTGCCATGCCAAATTCACTGTTAGAAACCAGTTGGTGGGTACCCTGTTATGGCTTAGTGGGTGCAGCCCTGACGTTGCCTTGGGCCACCGGTGTTGTGCGGCGCACCGGGCCTCGACCCGCAGCCTATTTCAATCTGCTGATGACGATTGTTGCTTTTGTGCATGGCTTTTTCCTATTGCAACAAACTCGCAGTGGCGCCACCGCAACGATTGTTTGGCATTGGCTACAGGCACCGGGACTCGATCTCTCGTTTTCATTGCTCATCAACAGTGTCACCACGGGGGCTATGGAGTTGGTGACGGGTCTGAGCATCTTGGCGCAGATTTTTGCCCTTGGTTACCTCGAAAAGGACTGGGGCATGGCCCGCTTCTTTGCCTTGATGGGCTTTTTTGAGGCGGCCCTCAGTGGCATTGCGATCAGTAACTCGTTGCTCCTCAGCTATGGTCTGTTGGAGATGCTGACCCTCTCGACCTATTTGCTGATTGGCTTCTGGTATGCTCAGCCCCTTGTGGTCAAAGCAGCACGGGATGCCTTTCTCACCAAACGGGTGGGGGATATCTTACTCCTCATGGGGGTAGTCGCTGTCGGCAGCCTTGCGGGGAGTTATGATTTTCCCGATCTCTACCAATGGGCAGAAGACGCCAATTTACCAGACGGTTGGGGCTTTTTACTGGGCTTAGCCTTGATTGCAGGTCCCACGGGTAAATGTGCTCAAGTGCCTTTGCACCTGTGGCTCGATGAAGCGATGGAAGGGCCCAACCCCGCTTCGATTATGCGCAACTCAGTGGTGGTGGCGGCGGGTGCCTATATTCTCATTAAGCTACAGCCGATTCTGGTGGCCTGCCCGGGGGCAAACATTGCGCTGATCCTGATTGGGGCGGTGACTGCCATCAGTGAATCCCTTGTTTCCATTGCCCAGATTGACATTAAACGGGCACTGTCCCACTCGACGAGCGCCTATCTGGGGTTGGTGTTTATTGGGGTCGGCACCAACTGGACAGATTTTGCCCTGTTTGTCTTGCTCACCCACGCGATCGCCAAGGCACTGCTGTTTATGAGTATTGGCAGTGTGATTATGACCACTAACTGTCAGGATTTGACGGAATTGGGGGGCTTAGGCGGACGGATGCCAGCCACAAGTTCAGCCTTTGTGATCGGCGGTCTATCCCTAATTGGCTGTCTGCCCTTGGGTGCCTTTTGGTCGTTTTATCGCGGCATTGACTATTACTGGCAAACCCAGCTTGGCTTGGTGGGGCTGATTTTGCTGGTTAATACCCTAACGGCTGTCAACCTCACCCGTGTCTTTCGCTTGGTCTTCTTGGGGTCTGCCCAACCCAAAACCCGCCGCGCCCCCGAAGTGCCTTGGCCGCTAGCAGTGCCAATGGTCACCCTGAGTATTTTGAACTTGCTGGTGCCCTTCATTTTGCAGCGAGTGCAGTTGTTACCGACAACGATTGATTGGTGGATTGTGGTTCTGCTTGTGGTGTCGGGATTCACTGGAATTCTCCTTGGCGGCTTTGTCACCCTCAAACGCCAGTGGACACGTCCGATCAAGGTGCCCTTGCGCTTTGTGCAGGATCTGTTAGCCTACGATCTTTACATTGAGGAACTCTATCGCTATACCGTGGTCTGGGCAGTGCGATCGCTCTCGCAGTTGAGCGCTTGGGTGGATCGCCACATTGTCGATCGCATTGTGAATACAACGGGTGTGGCATCCCTTGTGGGGGGTGAGTTGCTCAAGTACAGTGCCAGTGGTCAATCCCAAGCCTATTTGCTGCTGGTGTTCATTGGTGTGGCGATTCTTGGGGGGGCGATCGCATGGCTACTACTGTAATGCCGCTGTTAAGTTTCCTTCTCTGGGTGCCCTTACTCGGTGCCCTTGCCCTCAGCCTGTTACCCGCTGAAAGTCTGGGACGCACCTACCGCAGTTTAGCCGCTGTCGTGATGGCGATCGCCCTTGTCGTCAGTCTCGCGATCGCCCGTCTATTTGACCCCGCCAATGCAGCACCGCAATTAACCGAGGTGATTCCTTGGTTGGAGCCACTGGGCTTGAGCTATCGCCTGAGCGTGGATGGCCTGTCGCTGCCGCTATTGGTCTTAAATAACTTCCTGACGCTGATTGCCCTCTTGGCCACTTCTGTCAATCTGCCCCGTCCGCGGTTGTATTACCCGCTGGTACTGCTGTTGAATGCGGGTGTCAGTGGCGCTTTTTTGGCCGATAATTTGCTGCTCTTTTTCCTCTTCTATGAATTGGAGTTGATTCCCCTCTACCTTCTGATTGCGATTTGGGGTGGGGCACGGCGCAGTTATGCCGCCACCAAGTTTTTAATTTACACAGCCATTTCTGGGGTGCTGCTCTTGGCTGGCTTTCTGGGACTGGTGTGGTTAGCCCATGCCCCCTCCTTTGACTTTGACCCCCAGTTATCCACCCTCTTACCCCTGAGTTCACAGCTGGTTCTGTTGGGGCTGATTTTGGTGGGCTTTGGCATCAAGATTCCCCTCGTGCCCTTCCATACGTGGCTACCTGATGCCCACGTTGAAGCCTCCACGCCGATTTCTGTGCTGCTGGCGGGGGTACTCCTGAAATTGGGTACCTATGGGCTAGTGCGCTTTGGCGTGCAGTTATTTCCGCAGGCATGGCAAGTTTTGGCGCCGGGGTTGGCCACTTGGGCGGTAGTCAGTGTCCTCTACGGTTCCCTAATGGCGATCGCCCAAACGGATATGAAAAAAATGGTGGCCTACAGTTCCATTGGGCACATGGGGTTTGTTCTCTTGGCCACTGCCACTGCCACTCCCTTGAGTATTTTGGCGGCTATTGCCCAAATGATGAGCCACGGGTTAATTTCCGCCCTCCTCTTTTTACTGGTGGGGGTTGTCTATGAAAAAACCGGCAGCCGCAACATTGAGGTACTGCGGGGATTGCTGAACCCTGAGCGGGGGTTGCCCCTGATTGGTAGCCTGATGATTGTCGGTGTCATGGCCAGTGGCGGTATCCCCGGCATGGTGGGCTTTGTGGCGGAGTTCCTGATCTTCCGCAGTAGTTTCCTCACCTTCCCAGTGCAAACACTCCTGTGTATGGTGGGGACGGGCTTAACAGCAGTGTATTTTCTCTTGCTGGTGAACCGCGTCTTTTTTGGTCGTTTGCCCAATGAATTGACGGATTTGCCGCCCGTGGCGTGGGGCGATCGCCTGCCGAGCCTCCTATTAGCCACGCTAATCTTGATCTTAGGGATTGTTCCCAACTGGCTGATCCATTGGAGTGAAACCACCGTTAGCCTTCTCACCACTGCTGTTGCTACGCTGCCCGTACCATGACCCTGATTACTGCTGCTCCAACCTCCCTGCATCAAGAACTGCGTACCGCCATCCTAGAGCGGTTGCTGAATGGTCAAGCCCTGTTACCGGATACGCCAACCCATGTGATGGAAGTGGTGGGCATCCTCAAAAGCTATGGGGTGGTGCTCAAGGCCTACGCGGAAAATCTCTGCGACATTAGTGAGCGGCAGTTTCTGGTGCTCTTTCCCTTTTTCAAATACTTCAACGGTGAGATTACCATTCCCAAGCTGCTGCGCCACTGGTGGCACGACCGCATTAACTACGAATACGCCGAATACTGTATGCGTGCCATGATGTGGCATGGGGGCGGCGGTCTTGATGCCTTCCTTGATTCGGCAGAATTTCGGCAATTGGCGGCCAAGGCGATCGCCGCTAAACTGCGGGGCAATCCCCTGATGCAATTCGTGAACCAGCTTTTTCCAGAGTTTTTGCTGGAAACGGTGCGGATGCTCTGCTACTACAGTGGCTTGGGGCAGTTTTGGACGGTGATGTATCCCATCTTTCTCACCTTGAGCGATCGCTACGATGCGGGTGAGATTCGCAGCATTCCCGATGTCGTAGATCATATTCGCGCGGGACTGATTGCGGCTGCCGATCGCCCCATTACCTACAGCGTTACCATTCACGGCCAAACTTACGATATTCTGCCGTCTAGCGCTGGTCTTACCTTTTTAGCCGACACCGCCATTCCCTATGTCGAAGCGGTGTTCCTGCGGGGTACCCCCTTCTTTGGCCTCATTTCCTTCAATGCCCAAGCGCAACAAATTTCCCGCGATCAAAGCGAGTTTGGTTATGGTGCCCTGTTTGCGGATCCCATTCCCACGGGTGCGGCTGGTATTCCTCCCACACTGCTCATGCAGGATATGCGCCACTATCTCCCTCCCTATCTTTTAGAGTTCTATCGTCGCCAAGGCCGAGGGGAAGACGATCTGCGCGTGAAAATTTGCCAAACCTTCCAAAAATCAATGTTTTGCGTCACCACAGCGGCAATCACTGCCCTTGCCCCCTATCCTTGGACGACCACTGACCCCCAAGAGCAAGCCGCCAATCGGGCATTCTACGAAACGTGGCTGGATCGCCTCGAAACCTCCCGCCTCTGGAACGTGCAACTGAGCAACTAACCAAGGCTCAGGCAGCGATCCGCGATAAGATAGTAAGGCAGTTCATCTCCCTCCATTGACAATAAAATGACCTATATTGATTGGCTTGCGCAAACGGATCCCTTGGTGGCTGAAATGGTACAGCGGGAAGTCCAGCGGCAGCAGCAACACCTTGAACTGATTGCCAGCGAAAACTTTACTTCTCCTGCGGTGATGGCCGCTCAAGGCACAGTTCTCACCAACAAATATGCCGAGGGATTGCCCGGTAAACGCTACTACGGTGGCTGCGAATTTGTGGATGAAGTAGAGCAACTGGCCATCGATCGCGCCAAGGAACTCTTTGCCGCCGCCCACGCCAATGTGCAACCCCACTCCGGTGCCCAAGCCAATTTTGCCGTCTTTTTGGCACTGCTCAATCCCGGCGACACGATTATGGGGATGGATTTGTCCCACGGTGGCCATCTCACCCACGGTTCCCCCGTCAACGTTTCTGGTAAATGGTTTAACGTCGTTCACTACGGTGTCCATCCTGAAACAGAACGCCTCGATATGGATCAAGTGCGGGATTTGGCGCGGCAGCACCGTCCTAAGCTGATCATCTGCGGCTATTCCGCCTATCCGCGCGTCATTCCCTTTGCCGAGTTTCGCCAAATTGCCGATGAAGTGGGGGCCTACCTCATGGCCGATATTGCCCACATTGCCGGTTTGGTTGCCACAGGTCACCATCCCAATCCTGTGCCCCTTTGCGATGTGGTCACCACCACCACCCATAAAACCCTGCGCGGCCCTCGCGGCGGCCTGATTCTTACCCGTGATGAAGAGTTGGGCAAAAAGTTCGATAAAGCCGTCTTTCCCGGTACCCAAGGGGGGCCGTTGGAGCACGTTATTGCCGCTAAGGCGGTGGCCTTTGGTGAAGCCCTTAAGCCCGAGTTCAAAGCCTATTCTGGCCAAGTGATCCGCAATGCCCAAGCCCTCGCTGCGGGGCTGCAAGCGCGACAACTGCGCCTTGTCTCTGGGGGCACCGATAACCACTTGATGCTGATTGACCTGCGATCGGTAAATCTAACGGGCAAAGAGGCCGATCGCCTGATGGGGGAAATCAATATCACCACCAATAAAAATACGATTCCCTTTGACCCTGCCTCCCCCTTTGTCACCAGTGGTCTGCGGTTAGGAACCCCAGCGTTGACAACCCGTGGCTTCACTGAGGCTGAGTTTACGGAAATCGCCGAAATTATTAGCGATCGCCTGCATGCCCCCGAGGATGAGGTGATTAAAAACCGCTGCCGCGAGCGGGTGGCTGCCCTCTGTACTCAATTTCCCCTCTATCCCCACTTGCAATTGCCGCAACCAGTGCTAGCCTGAGAGGGAATCCTGCTGCCAATGCCCTGAACAGATGCTGTACCACCTGATTGCCTTCCTTGCTGCCATTGCCGTTGTTCTGTTGGTCACCCCCATTGTCAATGACTTTGGCCAGAAGGCAGGGTTTGTCGATCGCCCCAATGCCCGTAAGATTCACACTCGTCCCATGGTGCGTTTAGGGGGGGTATCGATCTTTTTAGGCAATCTGGTGGCGCTGCTGATTGTTTGGAATGCGGGAGGATTTGGCGTCCTACCTCAGCCAGCAGAATATGAGATTTGGGGGGTCACCCTTGGCGGGGTGGCCTTTTTCCTGATTGGCCTCTCAGATGATCTGTTGACCTTGCCGGCGCTCCTACGCCTTGTCCTGCAATTTCTGGTGGCGGGTATTGTCTGGGCGGTGGGGGTCAAAATTCGCATTATCACAGTGCCTTTGGTGGGAACTGTTGACCTCGGCTGGCTCAGTTTGCCCTTGACCACAGTGTGGCTAGTGGGGATTGCCAATGCCATTAACTTCATTGATGGTGTGGATGGTCTGGCAGCGGGAGTGTCGGGTATTGCTGCCTCAGCGATGCTGTTTGTCTGTATGCTGATGGGGGAGCCGGAGGCAGGACTATTGGCAGCTGCCTTGGCAGGAGGTGCCTTGGGGTTTCTACGCTATAACTTCAATCCGGCACAAATTTTCATGGGCGATGGCGGCGCCTACTTCATGGGTTTTACCCTTGCCGGCCTAGGGGTCATTGGCCTTGTGAAAGCCTACACAGCGGTGGCAATTTTGCTGCCCCTATTAATTCTGGCTGTGCCTATTGTGGACACCTCAACCGTTGTTTTTAACCGCCTCCTGAAAGGGCAGTCTCCCTTTGCCCCCGATAAGGGACATCTACACCATCGCCTTCTCAACGCCGGTCTTTCCCAGCGGATGACGGTGCTGTTTATCTATTGCCTAACGCTATGGGTGGGGAGTCTGGCCTTGGCCTTGGCCGGTTTGCCGGGGGGATGGGGCTATGCCGTGGCCGCCTCCCTTTTGATGGGCTTTGCCGCTTGGTATGTATGGGAACGGGTGCGCAACAACGAAGATGCCTGAAACAATGAGTGCAGAGATTATTTGCGTGGGCACAGAATTGCTGCTGGGGGAAATTCTCAACAGCAATGCCCAGTTTTTGGCCCAGCAACTGGCAAGCTTGGGGATTCCCCACTACTATCAAACCGTGGTGGGCGACAATCCCACTCGCATCAAAAAAGTCCTCGCTATTGCCTGCGATCGCGCCCGCCTATTGATTTTCACGGGTGGCCTTGGCCCCACGCCCGATGACCTGACAACGGAAACCATCGCCGATTTCTTTCAAGCGCCCCTCGAAGAACGTCCTGAAATTATTGCCGATCTAGAACGCAAGTATGCCCATCGCGGCGGCTTTAGTCCCAGTAACCGTAAACAGGCGCTCCTGCCTGCGGGCGCCCAGATTTTGCCCAACCCGATTGGCAGTGCCCCCGGTATGATTTGGCAGCCGCGCACGGGTCTGACAATTCTCACCTTTCCCGGTGTTCCCGCCGAAATGAAGCAGATGTGGCAAGAAACTGCGGTGCCCTTTTTGCGCTCCCAGGGCTGGGGAAAAGAGGTAATTTACAGCCGTGTGCTGCGTTTCTGGGGCATCCCTGAATCGGTACTTGCGGAAAAAGTGGCTGCCCAAATTGCCCGTGAGCATCCCACGGTGGCGCCCTATGCCAGCAATGGGGAAACCCGCCTCCGCATTACCGTCCGTGCCAAAGATGAAGCGGAGGCCCAGCAATTGATTCAACCCGTTGAAGCAGAAATCCGCCAAATTGTCGGCCTAGATTGCTACGGTGCGGATGAGGATACCCTTGCCAGTGCAGTGGCGCGGCTGCTTCAGGAACGACAGCAAACAGTGGCAGTGGCAGAGTCCTGCACCGGCGGTGGCCTTGGGGAGATGCTAACCCGTTTGCCGGGGAGTTCCCTCTCGTTTAAGGGGGGCGTAATTGCCTACGCCAATGATGTCAAGGTAACTCTACTGGGGGTCAATCCTGAGGACTTAGAGCAAGAAGGCGCCGTGAGTGCCGTGGTGGCTGCCCAGATGGCTTTAGGCGTGAAAACGCGTTTAGGCAGTGACTGGGGCGTCAGTATTACCGGGATTGCTGGCCCCGGCGGCGCGACGCTCAGTAAGCCAGTGGGACTGGTGTATATTGGCGTGGCACTGCCCAATGGCGAGGTCATGACCCGTGAATTTCGCTTTAGTGGTCAACGGGGACGGGATTGGGTGCGGCATCTCAGTGCGATGAATGCCCTCGATGTATTGCGGCGGCAGTTATTGGTGAATCGATGAGTCACGGTCTGCTCTGGTTACCCCTATTGGCTATTTTTATCGTGCTCGCACGGTTGGGCTGGGTCGAGTACCGGAAGGTGGAACACTATCGCCAGTGGGCAAAAAATTTTGAAACCAGTAAATATGACATTGCCGCTGTCCTCGGTCAGCAGGGCGATCGCTTGACGTGGGGACACCCTACCCAACAGGGCATTATTCATTTGCAAACTTGCGAATTATCGACTATTCAAAACATTTGGATTGAGTGTAACGGTCAACGAATTGACACACAAACTACTCATTCTAAAGGAGCAATTCAACTGGTGCTAGAAACCTTTACAGGAGACTGTTATCGCATTCCTTTTACAGAGTTCACCCTTGCCTTGGCATGGCGCGATCGCCTGCAACGGGCGATCGGGAACTGATGGGGTCGATTAAAAACGAAAAAAATCTAAATTGTGCTTGACTAAGCTTGACAATTAAGCGAAGTCTGACTAGGGTTACTTAAATAGTGAGCTAACGGGGGATACTAAAAAGGCAGGGTTTTCCTTCGCTTTTTTAGCGACTGTAGGACTTGTGTCTTTTTGGGTTTAAGGAAAGAGTAGCCCATAGGAAAGTGCAAAATTCTACAAAGCACTTGACTGTTGTATTTACACCTTAACCTTGGGAGGCCTACCCTCATGTACAAAAGACTACACCCCGTTTTGGCTTGTGTTGTTAGCACAGCAGTGCACATTATTCTGGTCACCACACCTGCATTGTCTCAAACTCGAGACTGTGGGAATCTTGGTGGTACTGGTTTCTTCGATTCCACCACTACTACCAGTGCAGGGAACGAAAACCTAATTTGTGGCGCAAATAACAATTTACTCCCTGCCTTGCAACGGTCTATTGCTGTTGGTATTAGCAACACAGTAAATGGTGGCACTGTCGCCAATCATGCGATCGGTAGCAACAATAACCTTGGGTCAAACATAAATACCACAAACACCGCTGTTGGTCATAATAACAAAATTGACGGAGTTAATGCTCAGAATCATGCCTTTGGCTCTAGCAACACAATCGGCGTTGAACGGCCTATTCTAACTGAAGACGAAGGCAACAATAACACTGCCCTAGGAGCACAAAATCGAGTCGGTACAACTGGAACACCCAGTGGATCAGGTTCTTTTGCCAATGCAGCTCGCAATAACAATACCGCAGTCGGTTATCAGAACGTTGCTGATGGCACTACGAATACAACTGGCAGTAACAACACCGCCATTGGCATGCAGAACCGAGCCGAGGGTGATAACAACACTGCTGTGGGGATGCAGAACCGAGCCCAAGGAGCTAATAGCACCGCAATGGGGATGCAGAATTCAGCGAATGCAGTAAGTGCCACCGCCGTGGGGATGCAAAACCAAGCCCAAGGAGATAGAAGCACCGCAATGGGGTTTGTGAACCAAGCCAATGCAGACAACACCACAGCTGTGGGGTTTGTGAACACCGCACAAGGAGCTAATAGCACCGCAATGGGGTTTGCGAACCAAGCCCAAGGAGCTAATAGCACCGCAATGGGGATGCAGAATTCAGCGAATGCAGTAAATGCCACCGCCGTGGGGATGCAGAATAATTATGATGGCACCTACCTGACCCCTGGCGACAACAGTACCGCTGTGGGGTTTGTGAACCGAGCTCTGGGAAATGACAGCAGCGCAGTTGGCTTTGCAAACACCGCACAAGGAGATAGAAGCACGGCAATGGGGTTTGCGAACCGAGCTCTGGGAAATGACAGCAGCGCAGTTGGCTTTGCAAACACCGCACAAGGAGATAGAAGCACGGCAATGGGGTTTGCGAACCAAGCTCTGGGAAATGACAGCAGCGCAGTTGGCTTTGCAAACACCGCACAAGGATTTCAGAGCAGTGCGGTTGGCTTTGCAAACACTGCACAAGGAGCTAATAGCACCGCAATGGGGTTTGTGAACCAAGCCAATGCAGACAACACCACAGCTGTGGGGTTTGTGAACCAAGCCAATGCAGTAAACGCCACCGCCGTAGGCTCTGGTAACCAAGCCCAAGGGCTTGACAGCACCGCAATGGGTTCAGGCAACCAAGCCACCCAAGCAAACGCCACCGCCGTGGGGATGCAGAATTCAGCGAATGCAGTAAGTGCCACCGCTGTAGGGATGCAGAATAATTATGATGGCACCACCAACACCTACCTGACCCCTGGCGAAAACAGTACCGCTGTGGGGATGCAGAACCGAGCCACCCAAGCAAACGCCACCGCTGTGGGCAGACAGAACTTTGCCACTCAACAGGACGCCACCGCCGTAGGCTCTGGTAACCAAGCCCAAGGAGTTCGGAGCAGCGCGGTTGGCTTTACAAACACTGCCCAAGAGTCTGACAGCACCGCAATGGGTTCAGGCAACCAAGCCACCCAAGCAAACGCCACCGCTGTGGGCAGACAGAACTTTGCTACTCAACAGGACGCCACCGCCGTAGGCTCTGGTAACCAAGCCCAAGGAGTTCGGAGCAGCGCAGTTGGCTTTACAAACACTGCCCAAGGGTCTGACAGCACCGCAATGGGTTCAGGCAACCAAGCCACCCAAGCAAACGCCACCGCTGTGGGCAGACAGAACTTTGCTACTCAACAAAACGCCACTGCCGTAGGCTCTGGTAACCGAGCCCAAGGGCTTGACAGCACCGCAATGGGTTCAGGCAACCAAGCGCTGGGGGCTCGTAGTATTGCCATTGGCCACCAAAGTACTGCAAATCCGGCTGATAGTATTGCAATTGGTCAGACTGCCCAAGTCGTGGGTGGTGCTACTGATGGTGTGGCCATTGGTAGAGGTGCCACAGTTCAACATGCCAACAGTGTGGCCATTGGGGCAAACTCTGTAACAACACAGGCCAATGTTGTGTCTGTTGGTGCCCCCGGTGCTGAACGCAAGGTTGTCAATGTTGCGCCTGGCCTCATTGCACCAACGAGTACGGATGCAATTAATGGCAGTCAGCTCTCTGCCCTCATCAACCAACTGTTTGCTACCGGAATTTGTTCAATCACTAACGCAACAGTAACGTGCGGTAACATTGCTTTGGGAAATGCTGCTAACCCTGGGGGTGCCAATAGTATTGCCATTGGCAACAATTCGACGACGGGTGCCAATAATGCCATTGCCTTTGGCCCATCGGCACAGGCCATCCATGCCAACAGTGTGGCCATTGGCGCTGGCTCTGTAACAACAGCTCCCAACACGGTTTCTGTGGGCGCCCCAGGAGCAGAACGCCGAATTACCAATGTGGCCACCCCCATCAATCCAACGGATGCTGTCAATAAAGCCTATGTTGACGGCATAGGAGCAGTGGCCTTGGGCGCAGCGAATGCTTACACCGATGCTCAAATCAATCAATTACGGGGAGAGGCCTTTGCGGGCATTGCCTCGGCAGCAGCACTCATGCCGATTGTGCCGGCACGTTCTGGTCAAACCACATTTAATGTGGGATTTGCAACCTACGGTGGATACAGTGCAGCTGGGATGGCCATAGCCCACCAAATCGGACCGGTGATTATTGATGCCGGGGCAAGTTTTTCTAGTGCAGGCTATCCCTTAGCACGCATTGGTATCGGCGCCCGTTTTTAGAACAATAGGGAACTAGGGGGCTTTGATGTCCACATTTGGGAAAAGACGCTAGCCTTTAAAATTGCAGCTAAGCCTCCTCAATACTGCCCAAGGAAACCTAGCCCTATGGATGTGTCTGTGGTCAACCAGAATCCACCATTTATGCTGAATCAGCCAGCAACGGCTCAGTCTTGGATCAAGCCCTGCCAAGTGGTCTCTTTCTGGAAAGGCAGTGGCTTTTGTGGGGCTTTGGATTCAAGGCTTTTTGCTGTTGGAGGTCGCTGATGAAAAATATTGTTGCGCTGGTGCCAGGCGGTATTGGGGATCAAATTTTGTTTTTTCCTACCCTCGAGGACCTCAAAACCCACTTTCCGAATAGTCAAATTGATGTGGTTGTTGAACCCCGTGCGGTTGCTGCCTACCAACTAAGTCCTACAGTCCACCAAGTGATTCCCTTTGACTTCAAAGACCGCAATGCCTTGGCTGAGTGGGTAAATCTGATTGGTATGCTGCGGGATGGGGAGTACGATGCCATTCTCTCCTTGGGGCGCAGTAAGGCGGTGCGCTTTTTGCTGTGGCTGACGGGGATTCCCAAGCGCGTGGGCTTTGCGAAGCTCAATCCCTTGGGGTTTCTCACCGATGCGGTACCTGTCAACCTTGATCAATACAGCGCCGCCACCTACCACGACTTACTGCAAGCCTTTGGTATCACTACCCCCTGTCCCCTGCCCAAGGCCGTGATTGCTGAGGCGGATCAACAGTGGGCAACGGCAGAGCAGCAACGCCTAGGAATTACTGGGCGGTATCGCCTCTTGCACGGTGGCTCAAGTCAGATGGCACTTACCAAGGGAATTAACAAAATTTACCCCCCCGCTGCTTGGGTTGAGGTCGTCCAGACGCTGCAACAGCAGGAGCCGCACCTGCCCTTTATCGTGGTCTGCGGGCCTGAAGATCACGCATGGGTGAGTGCGCTAACGCAGGCGCTACCGGAAATTAAGATTAGCCGTCCTCCAGACTTGCGCAAACTGGCAGCTCTAATGCAACAAGCACAACAGATTCTCTGTACCGACAGTGGCCCGATGCACATTGGCGTGGCGGTGGGGACTCCCCTTGTGGCGCTTTTTGGCCCTACGGATCCTGCCAAACTCCTGCCCAACGATCCGCGCTTTCGAGCCGTCAAATCCCCTACTGGCAACATGGCCGATATTCCCGTGTCAGCCGTGATTGAGGCGGCTCGCCATGGCTAGACCGGCTGTCTTTCTCGATCGCGATGGCGTGCTGAACCAAGAGGTGGGCTATATTCACCGCCTTGAGGACTTACAGCTCATCCCCGGTGTGGCTCAGGCAGTGCGACGGCTCAATGATGCGGGGTGGTTTTGCTGCTTAGCCTCCAATCAATCAGGTCCTGCGCGAGATTATTACAGCATCGATCATGTTCATGCCCTACACCACAGACTTCAGGAGTTGCTAGCCGCCAGTGCCGGTGCGGTGTTGGATGCGGTTTATTTCTGTCCTGATCTCAGCCGTCCTGAAGGGGGAGTGGTTGCCGACTATGCGGGCTGGACAACATGGCGCAAACCCAATACAGGAATGCTCGTAGCGGCCGCTTGGGATCATGATTTAGATCTCAGCCGCAGTGTCATGGTGGGGGACAAAGCGACCGATATTGATCTGGCGCGGAATGCCGGCTGCTATGGGATTTTAGTACAAACCGGCTTTGGCGATCGCGTTCTTGAGGGGAGTTACCAGCACGCCAGTCGACCCGATTACATTGCAGCAGATTTAGCCGCTGCCGTAGAGTGGATTTGTACGCACCTTGCACCCCGTTAGCGATGAGCGCATCGCCAGACTATACCAAGTTTCCCCTTGCTCTACTGTTGCTGGTGGTTCTGGGCTACGTCCTCGTGGGCTGGTATTTGTCTGCCTATCCTTGGCTGTGGTCAGCCTATGCCTCTTTTTTGGCAGCAATTCTGATAGTGTTTGTTGTGGGGGGCACCTCTAGCCTGTTGCGATCGCGCCAGAGCAACCCTAGAAATATCTTTAGTAGCTTAATTATGCGCGTGGGCACCCCCAGTCTCTTGACCGTACTGGTGCTGAGTACCGCTGTTACCCTTGCCATTATTGCCTTTCACGTCTTTAGTGTGATCGCCATTCTCATTGGCACCGAAATTCTCGTGCGCATTGAAATGAAAGCCGCCGGCTACCACAACTGGCAAATTATGCTAGTGCTGATTCAAATGGCCATTTTAGGGGTGTTCATTGGCTGGAGCATTGGGCATTACTTGCTGCCATCGTCTTCAGGGCAATCATTATTGTTCTTAGTCCTAAAGGAGTAAACTTTCTAGGGCACGTAGATTCGTAATGCACAGGCTCTCTGGGTTGCGGCGAATAATCCCCCTGCGCTCCAGCTTCCCAAGCACCCGTGTTACCGTCTCCCGTGCCATGCCACTTAAGCTACTCAGTTCGCGGTGGGGCAGATTCGGAATTTCTAGGCCATCCGCTCCCTGTCGCCCTTGACCATCCGCCAAAAACAGCAAAATATCCGCCACCCGTGACATACTATCCGATTCCCGCAGCCGCAGCCGCCGATTCAGTTGCCGGAGCCGTCGTGCCATCAACTTGGCGAGGCGTATGCCCGCTTGAGGTTCCGTATTGACAAGATTGACAAAATCCGTTGCGGGCATATTGGCCACAACTGTCGGTGTTAGGGTAATCACATCCGTTGAGCGGGGCACTTCCTCTAGGGGAGCCATTTCGCCAAAGAGTTCGCCGGGACCGAGGATATTCAGGGTGACTTCTTTGCCATCAATGTTGTAGGTGCGAATTTTGACCCAGCCACTGAGGATGAAGTAAACTGATGTGCCCCAGTCATTCTCTAGCAAGATCACGCGGTTAGCGGGATGCTGACGTGTCACTACATGAGCTAGGGCTTTCTCCACCACCGCCTGGGGTAAGTCGCGAAAAAAGGGCGTATTTTGTAAAGATAATTCAGGTGCAGGAGAACTACGCCGTTCTTGCATAAAGGTCAAGGCCGAGAGGGCGAAAGCAGAGGCTGAGCAGACAGGTCATCAGGCGCTGCAGGGAAATCAATACCTGTGATCTTACCATTGCTATCCATCATCACAATCAATGTATCTGTAACGTTAGAAAAGGCTACCTTGATACTGACAATATTGTCGTTGATCTGACTCCCAAGACGCTCTTTGTACACGCCTACCCGCCTCAGAAAATTGGCTTGGCGTTGCTTCAATTTTTTCGGTGAAAACTCCCGTTGCAGTTGCGGATGTAAATAGCTCAACGCTAAATCAACGTGATTGCCAAAGAGGGCATCGAGAAATTGTTCAGCACTGTGTACTTGGTCTTGGGGATTGACATTGATGGATTCTTGGGACTCGCCGCGGGCGATCGCTGGCCACAGAGAGGAAGATACCCCCCGTAGGAATGCCAAGGCCAAAACTGTTAATGGTGAAAAAGACTGCCCCATATTTTTTTAAGTTTTTTTATGGTTTTCTGAGAGTTTAAGGCGAAACGAATTTCTGAATATCATACCGCCTTTTGCAGAGGGATTGAGTGAGGTCGCGATCGCCCTGAGGCCGCCGTCCCGTCCAAGAAAAGCAATTCACATATCTCTTATCAATTCTCGACGCAGACTTGGCTCTATAGATGACTGATTCTTCAGGTCTTCAGGCAGCCGGGGGAAACTGCTGCGGAGTGTAAAGTTTATTAAAGCCCTTGACTCCTTTGGTTAGCCTTCGTCACAATGAGTTCCATAGGTTAGGACTTGAATTTTATCCTCGTGAGCGGTTTGTCATAACTGCGAGGGAGTAGGTTGTGCCAATGCTAGAAACCCTTGAATTCGTGATTTATCCCGATGGCCGTGTCGTTGAAACGGTGACGGGAATTTCTGGGGCATCCTGTGCTGAGGTGACTGCTGCCATTGAAGCGCAGCTGGGGTGTGTCATTAGCCAACAGCCCACCGCAGAATACTACGCTCCCCAAGAGGAAGAAAATCAATTGGTTGTTCAATCTGTCCCCTCCCAGTGGTAATCGTTGAGGATTGGTGATCCATGTCGCACTTCAGCCAAATCAAAACCCAAATTCGCAGTTTACCCGCCCTCCAGGCTGCCCTAACGGACTTGGGCTTACCATGGCAATCTGGCTGCCAAGAAGTGCGCGGCTTTCGCGGTCAAACCCAAACGGCTCAAGTCGTTGTTCCCCAAGACAACGGCTATGACATTGGCTTTCGCTGGAATGGCACCGAGTATGAGCTAGTGGCAGATTTGGAGTTTTGGCAGCAGGCATGGTCAGTGGATCGCTTCTTGAATAAAGTCACTCAGCGCTATGCCTACCATGCGGTGTTGCAATCCGCTACTGAGCAGGGCTTCCAAGTGCAGGCCACAGAACAGCAGGCCGATGGGAGTGTCAAGCTCGTATTGCAACGCTGGCGTTCCTAGCCGTTGAAGATCATTCAAAACAATGGAGAGGCACGGGGCAGAGGGGCAACCCCTTGGTTTAGAGCCAGAACTTGGCGGCCAACTTCGCCAAAGTGAACCTCGCAGCGGCTACGAACCTGAACTCGGGGGCACTCACCGTCAGCGCGGTGTCTATGTCGATGAAATTACCTGTATTGGCTGCAAACACTGTGCCCATGTGGCGCGAAATACGTTTTACATCGAGCCGAACTACGGGCGATCGCGGGTGGTACGCCAAGATGGTGACCCCCTTGAACTGATTCAAGAAGCCATTGATACCTGTCCCGTTGACTGTATCCACTGGGTAGATTACACGGAATTAAAACGGCTTGAGAAAGAACGCCTTGAGCAGGTGGTTCCCCTTGCCGGTTTCCCCATTGATCCAGCCACCACGCACCGCAAGAAACGGCGATCGCCGCCTAGGACTGAATAGCATCCTCGGGCATCACAATCAGCGTCGTTCCCTGACGGCCAATGATAATCACCCGCTGATGTTCGGGAATGGCCAAGCGGGGATCACCACAGCGAGCTTGCCAAGAAATCCCTTCGTACAGCACTCGCCCCGTCTCGCCAGCGGGGATTTTCGTAAGTGTTTCCGCCTCGGCGGCTTCCTTGAGGACGGGGGGAACTCGCTTTGGTTGATACCGCCGCAGGAGAAAGGCCACCACAACAGAGAGCAGCATCCAGAGGAGAATCTGTATTGAAAAGCTGGGAATCAGAAACGAGAGAAAGGCAACAATCAGGGCGCTGAGGCCGAGAGTGGCTTCCATAAAAGCCGTCGGCAAAACAAGCTCCATCACAAAAAGAATGATGGCAACAATTAACCAAATCCAAAAGGGAGACAGGGGCATTGCTCTTATCACCCAAGGCAGCCACTTCAACGATAGCTCAAACTCTGCGGCTACAGCGAGCAGGTTTAACCGTTTTGAGTGTATTCAATTCTTGCGAAAGGTTGTACTGGAACTTACAAGAGTCCCACTGCGTCAAGAGAGCCAGCACTCAAGAGAGATTCATCCGATTCTGTACAATAATGACTTCAATGAGGCGAACAACGATGACGGATCTATTCATTCCCCTCCTGGTGGGACTTCTCACCCTTGGACTGTTGACCAGTTGGCTATGGCGACCGACAGCAACGCCAGTTTCCCGTGCTGAACAGGTCAATACCCCTGATTTTGTTGCCGATGCGCCGCCGCCGGATGATGAAGGAACACCGCCCCGCCGTGGATAGGCTAGGATTTTCCTAGGGGCTTCTAGAAGAATGATTGAGTGATCAAGCAGCTTTGGGCAGCAGGACAGCGGTTTCAGGCGGGGTTTTTTGCCTTTGGTCGTGGTCTTTTTTTTATCGCCCGTTATCGTCTTTGGGGCTATCTACTGTTACCTGCCTGCTTGAGCCTCGTTCTGGGGGTAACGCTTATCATTGCTGCTTTCTGGGCTGTTCAAGTCATTGGTGATTATTGGTTTGTGGGTGGGGAATGGCAGTGGCTATACCAAGGGTTCATTGATATTTTGGCAACCCTCATTGCTGTCTTTTTGGCCCTAATTGGCTATCAAACGCTGATTCCCCTTGTGGTGATTCCTTTCCTTGGTCCGCTGCTCAACCGTGTTGAAAAAATTACCACGGGACAAACGATTGAGGTGGGGTGGCGGCGCGATCTATTGAACGCTATTATCGGTGGTTGGTTTGCGCTGCGGGATGCAGTGTTGCAGGTGATCTTCCTGCTGCTTTCATTTCTAACGGGGCCGCTGCAACCTATCGTGATGGCGATCGTTAACAGTTTCTTTCTAGGGCGAAGCAGCTTTGATTACCTCCTTGAAAAACACAGCACCTCTTTGAGAGAGCGCAAGCTCTTGACCCGTGCCTATACGCCACAAATCTATGGTCTTGGTCTAGCGCAGTTTTTGGCACTCTTCATTCCCTTCGTGGGGTTAGTGCTGGTACCGCCAGTGGGAGTTGTGGCTGCTGCTTTGCTGATTCAAGATCATCCACCGCAACAACAGTTGATGGCAGTGAATGCGGTTTCTCGGCGTTGATCTGGCTTGGAAAGGAGGGGCATCAGGGTACTGCTGTTTGCAGTGGCAGGGACAAGATTTGGCGGTGGTCGCTTGCGATCGCTCCCGTGATACGGATGAACTTTTGGCATGGATTGATCGCGATGCACCCTCTGCGCAAGCAGCCATGGTGGCGGTGGATGCCCCCCTCATTATTCCCAATTCGCGGGGAATGCGTACCTGCGATCGCCAAGCTCACCAACTGCTTGGGCGCTATCACGCCGGCTGCTATCCGGCCAATCAGCAATCCCCCTTTGCGCAGCACACCACGGGTTTTAGTCAAGCCCTTAGCCAACGGGGGTTTCGCCATGCGCCTACAATCGCCCCCCAAGCACACGGGCGATTTCAAATTGAAGTCTTCCCCCATGCCACGGCGATCGCCCTCTTTCAGCTTGACCAAATCATTAAATACAAAAAAGGCCGCCTTGCAGAACGAGCCAAAGGGTTAGCCAAGCTTAGGGATTTAATGGCCACCCAGCTTCCCCACTGTGAGCCACCCTTAGCACTAGAACTCACTATCGAAATCCCCAGCAACGGGCGAGACCTCAAGGCTCTTGAAGATCAACTCGATGCCGTTCTCTGTGCCTACACGGCAGCCTATTGGTGGTATTGGGGGCGCGATCGCCACTGGGTTTTGGGTGGTGAGTCTTTTTCCCCAAAGCCAGCATCAACCGATGCCTACTTAAAAACTGGCTATATTGTTGTTCCGCGTGCCTAGCTTTCGCGATTGCGGTAGCGTTGCAGTTCCGTGCGTAGAGCAGCAATTTCCGCCCGCAAATCATCAATCAAAGCTTGCCAATCCACTTGTTGGCTACGCCGAGGCACCACCATTTCTGCTTCTTGACGGGCACGAGCTTGCACCTCTTCCATGAATTGATGGAGCCGCTGCTGCTGCTCGGCATCAAATCGCCCCAGTTGACTTAGGAATTCCACAAATAGATGCTGCGCCTGATCACGCAGGAGCGTTGCGGTTGCTCGACCAAGGAAAAAGGCATCCAGCGGCGACTGACTCATAGGAGTGTCATGACCTCGTAAGTTGCTGCTCTCAATCCCTGAGTGTAACAAAGTTTTACAGTGAGCAAGCCTCGCTCTCTGCCGATTCTCCCCTTTTTGCCTATAGGACAGATAAGAAATTCTTTGATGTTTTCCCTAGACCGATTGTCTCCCCTAAAGCATAGAATTATATCAATTAAATATTTTCTTACCATAGCTACAAGTTATGAGGATACTCCCATAGGGAGTGCTCTTAACAGCGATTTCGCTATGACACCCTCTCTAGATTCGCCAAAAGGGGCAGAAATGCTAACAAATTTAGTTAATCGAGTTCACTTTCGCTATTGGCGCGGCGATCTCTTTGGTGGGCTGACTGCCGCCATTGTCGCCTTGCCGATGGCCTTGGCCTTTGGGGTCACCTCTGGGGCTGGTGCAACGGCGGGACTGTACTGCGTCGTCTTTCTTGGCTTTTTTGCGGCTCTCTTTGGGGGCACGCCAACACTCATTTCCAATCCGACAGGGCCGATGACGGTGGTGATGACGGCAGTGATCACCCGCCTGACCAGTGAATATCCCGAACAGGGGTTATACATGGCTTTTACGGTGGTAATGCTGGCGGGCGGTTTTCAAATCCTCTTTGGTCTGTTGCGGTTGGGTAAATACATCACCCTCATGCCCTACACCGTGATTTCTGGCTTTATGTCGGGAATTGGCCTGATCATGATCCTGCTGCAAATTGGTCCACTGTTGGGGCACAGCAGTAAAGGGGGGGTCTTGGGGGCAGTGCAAAACTTGCCAGAGTGGATTCAAACCTTGAACTCGGCTGCCCTTACCTTGGGCTTGTTCACCCTCGGACTCATTTATTTCACGCCCCAGAAAATTCGGCGAATTGTGCCGCCACAGCTTCTCGCCTTGGTTTTAGGCACGATTTTGTCAATGGTGTTTTTTGCGGATGCCGGTTTGACCCGCATTGGCACGATTCCCACGGGGCTGCCAGCGTTTGTGCCGCCGACGTTTACACTGCCTGCGCTGAAAACGATGATTGTGGACGGGGCAATGCTGGGGATGCTCGGCTGTATTGATTCGCTCCTGACCTCGGTGATTGCCGATAGCATTACCCGCACCCAGCACGATTCCGATAAGGAACTGATTGGCCAAGGTATTGGTAACCTACTGTCCGGCTTATTTGGTGGTCTGCCCGGTGCCGGTGCCACGATGGGCACAGTGGTAAATATTCAAGCGGGGGGACGCACCTGCTTATCGGGCATGATCCACGCTGTCATTCTACTGATGGTGGTGCTGTGGGCTGCGCCTTTGACGGAACCGATTCCCAATGCCGTGTTGGCGGGGATTCTGATCAAGGTGGGGATTGACATCATTGACTGGAATTTTCTCAAGCGTGCCCACCTCTTGTCCCTGCGGGCGGCCTTCATTATGTATGGTGTGATGCTGCTGACGGTCTTTGTGGATTTGATTGTGGCGGTGGGTGTGGGTGTCTTTATTGCCAATATGCTGACGATCAAGCGCTTGGCGGATCTGCAATCGGAGGATGTGAAGGCGATTACCCACGCCGATGATCAAACGCCCCTCACCCCCGAGGAAAAAGAACTCTTCCGCGAAGCCAAGGGTCAACTGTTGCTCCTGCACCTTGGGGGTCCAATGAGTTTTGGCTCCGCTTGGGCAATTTCCCAGCGGCAGGCGATCATGTCGGACTATAAGGTGCTGATTCTGGATGTCAGCAGTGTGCCCCTGTTGGGGGTAACGGCAACGTTGGCCATTGAGTCACTCATCCAAGAGGCACAAAAGCATCGTTTAGCAATTTTTCTCGTGAATGGTTCGGCGGATAAGGTGCAACAGCGGCTGCAACGCTTCCGTATTTTGGATCGGTTGCCGGCAGACCATGTGGTGAGCGATCGCCGACAAGCCCTCGAAAAGGC
The DNA here is from genome assembly GCF_031460975.1 of Thermosynechococcus sp. HY213. Lineage (NCBI taxonomy): Bacteria > Bacillati > Cyanobacteriota > Cyanophyceae > Acaryochloridales > Thermosynechococcaceae > Thermosynechococcus > Thermosynechococcus sp. HY213. The sequence continues at coordinate 51,477 of NZ_JAVKVB010000016.1, forward strand.
CATTCAGTTTCTCCACCAACCGGAGGAATTGCTGGAGGTGACAACGGGCAGCTACGAATAACGGGAGACCGCCGGGTTGCCCTGCACATACCACCGCCACGGAATCTCCTGACCTTGGGAAATACCAATGCGAGTGGTTTGTACCACAGGGGCTGTTAGGGGTTGGGGTGGCTTTTCTAACCAGAGGCCGCTCTCTTTCCCTAGCATCAAGCCCGAAAGCTGGCGATCGATCCCCAAGACTTGGCACAGTTTCCCCGGACCAGCAGCACTGCGGGGGGGCAAGGGCGGACTGAGCATCTCAAGGGCACGAATGAGAACAGCACTGGCAAAATTGGGGCGATCGCTGGCGATATTCAGGCAGTGGTGAATGCCATAGATTTGATAGACATAGATTGTCCCTGGTGCCGCAAACATCGGGGCGTTGCGAGCCGTTTGGCGACGGTAGCCATGACACGCGGGGTCGCCGGCCATATAGGCTTCAGTTTCAACAATACGGCCGCGGTAGAGTTGACCATTGGCCTGCTGTCGCACGAGAAGACACCCCAGTAATTCTTGGGCAACCATTGGGGCAGGGCGAGCCAACCACTCAAGGGGCAGACACTGATCTTGCTCAGTGGGAACCCTTTTCAAGCAACAAATCCTCCATCAAGGCATGGCGCACGGGGGCATTCAAGCCAGAGACGGTGTAGAGCATGGCTTCGCGATAGAGACGCTGCACTGTGTGACTGAGCATCAAGGCACTGCCACCCGTTGTCATCAGGGCAGCCTGAGCCGCTTGGACGGCAAGGTGAATGGCGGCGGCGCGCAGTTTTGCATGGTGGGGGGGATTCAGGTTCTCTAGCTCTTCTTGAATCTGGTCGTAAAGGCGGTGCCAGCGATCGCGAAAGTGGTGATAGAGGTCTTTGGCGTCGGCACTCTCAGCGAGAATCTGCAAACTGGCACGGGCACAGCCCATGGGGGCGGCACTGCCCCGCAGCAATTGCTGGCGATCGCGGACGGCCAGCCAATCCACCTCACTGATACCCACTACATCTTCCCGCGGCACCAACCAATTCACCACTTCTGCTTGCACCGTTTGAGTTGAGGGCACAGCCGCTAGAGGCAAGGGCAATGAGAGGTGCAAAATGCCACCGCCAGCCTGTTGGGCATTGATAAAGGGCATGAGGGCAAAGAGAAGACGCCGATCGGGTAAAGGCGCGGCGGCCACAAACATGGTCATGTGCTGAAAGCCACTGAGCCAAGGCAGCGTGCCCCGCAAGAGGTAGCCCCCACTGGTGGGTTGAGCTTGTAGATCCACTGGGTTGTGGCGTAGGTGGGAAAAGCTGACACCAATCAACAGCTGCCCCTTCATTAAGTCCGCCAAGTAGGTTTGGGCAACGTTCCCTTCAGGATGTTCAAGAATCATCCCCAAGGCGGATTGATGTTGTGCCACCAAAAAGGCAAGGGCACCGGAGGTTTGCGCTAGTTGTAAGCTCAAATGCCAGAGCGTGCGGCGATCGCACCCCAATCCCCCCCTTGCCTTGGGTACCGCCAAACGAAAAATGCCCAAATTCCCTAGGGCTTGCAGACTTTCCGATAAAAGGGACTTTTGCTGATCAATGCGGTTGGCAATTGGCGCAACAACGGTACTGAGGTAGGTCTGAATGTCCTCTAGGAGAGGCTGCGCTGCGGGGTCAGCAAAGACCAAGGCATCCATAGTTTAGGAGTACGCCAGATGGGCACGGGGGTTGTAGGACTCAATGGCCTGAAGTTGCCGGTAGAGATCGCGTTCAGCATCACTCAGTTGGGGCGGCAGTGTAATGACAATTTCCACCAGTTGGTCACCGCGATCGCCATCGGGGCGAGGATAGCCCTTACCCGCCAGTCGCAAACGTTGGCCTGTGCGCACCCCTGCTGGCACCATCATTTTCACCCAACCATCGAGGGTCGGGGCTTCAATTTGGCCGCCGAGGGCAGCCTCACTGGGGGTCACGGGGAGTTCACAGACAATGTCGTAGTCCTCAAGGCGAAAGAGGGGATGGGGCGTCACTTGAATTTTCAGATAGAGATCACCTCCACCCGTACCTTGACCCCGCAGCCGAATCCGCTGACCCGTAACCATCCCCGGTGGCAGCGTCACTTCTAAGGAGCGCCCATCCCCAAGGCGAATCCGCTCCCGTCCCCCTTCGTAGGCCTTCTCGAGGGGGATTTCTAGGGTGGCTTCAGCGTCGCGACGACTCACAGCGGTATAGGCGGTTTTGACGGTGCCGGGGCGAAAGTAGTCTGTGTCTATCGTAGGCGAGCGACGGGGGGGATCCGCAGCAACCGTAGAGGTGCGGGGCGATCGCCGACCCAACAGTTGATCCAAAAACTCTTGAAAATTATCTTCACTGAGGTCGGGTTCTTCCCTGACACTGGTGCCATTGCGCCGAGCCATAGTGGTACGTTGGGAAGGGCGAGTGCGAAAGCCGGGCTGTGACCAATATTCACCGTAGCGATCGTATTGCTCACGGCGCGCCGGATCACTTAGGACTTGGTAGGCTTCACTAATATTTTTGAACTTCTCTTCAGCAGCGCGATCGCCCGGATTCATATCGGGATGATACCGCCGCGCCAGCCGCCGATAGGCACGTTTAATTTCCTCAGTGCTCGCACCTCGATCCACGCCCAAAAGCTGGTAGTAATCTCGAAAATTACGCATCGACAGTCCTATCTACACTCACAGTTGCGGCAAACAATGCAAACAAGTTCTACCAGTCGTCGTCATCCCAATCCTCCCATGCGGCTGAATCACTGCGCTGGGAATACCCCCGAGAACGCCGCGTCCGGGGTGGCTCATCCCACTCATCCTCATAATCGTCACGCCGCCGCTCTCGACCCCGCACCGCATCAAGGCCTTTATTGACTGCTTCCTTGAGGTTGGGCAGCTTAAAGACATCCTCATCGTCTTCCAATGCTTCTTCGCTGAGGCGCAGTTGGCGGACAAAGTCGTAGAGCCGCTCTTCAAGAGCCGCATAGGTGAGGTCAATCTGGCGATCGTCCTCATTGCGAATGGCCTCCTGCAATTGCCGCACTAGGGCCTCAATACTCCGGCGCTGATCAGCGGCAAATTGATAGCCAAATTCCTGAGCCGCTTCCCGCAATTGACGTTCAGCGCGGTGAATCAAATCTTGAGCACGGTTGCGCTTCTCAATGCGTGCCCGCCGCTGGCGATCGCTGGCAGCGTTGGTCTCGGCATCCAAGAGCATCTGCTGAATTTCCTCTTCACTGAGGGTTGATGCCCCCTGAATCACCACACTTTGCTCACGACCGCTAAAGCGATCCAAGGCCACCACTTGGAGCAGGCCATTGGCATCCAAGTCAAAGGATACTTGAATTTGGGGCACCCCCCGAGGCGCTGGCGGAATTCCCGTTAACTTAAAGCGTCCCAAGGACTTATTGTGTTCTGCCAGTTCCCGCTCCCCTTGAACGACGTGGATTTCCACTTGGCTTTGGTTATTTTCTGAGGTTGAGAAAATATCGGAGCGGCGCACCGGAATCGTTGTATTGCGGGGAATCAGCACCTTCGTGACGCCGCCAATGGTTTCCACACCCAAGGAAAGGGGGGTTACATCCAGCAGCAGGATATCCTTCATATCCCCGGCGAGAATGCCTGCTTGAATGGCGGCACCAACAGCCACCACCTCATCGGGGTTGACATTTTGGTTGGGTTCACGGCCAATCATCTGCCGCACCAGATCCTGCACCATGGGCATCCGCGTCGCACCACCCACTAGCACCACGGCATCAATTTGAGCGGGGGTTAAATGGGCATCCATCAGTGCCTGTTCGACCGGATAGCGCAGCCGTTGCAGCAGGTCTTGGCTCAGGTCTTCAAATTGGCGACGACTGAGGGTGGTTTCAATGTGTTTTGGCCCATCCGCTGTGGCGGTGACAAAGGGCAGATCGATATTGGTTTCCAGTAAGCCTGAAAGTTCAATTTTGGCTTTTTCGGCAGCATCGGTGAGCCGTTGTAGCGACTGGCGATCGCGCCGTAAATCAATGCCCTCTTTGGCGAGGAAGTCTTCGGCTAGCCAGTCCACAATCAACTTATCAAAGTCATTGCCCCCCAGTTGGGTATCGCCGCTGGTGGCCTTCACCTCAAACACGCCATCGCCAACATCGAGAATGGAGACATCAAAGGTGCCACCGCCAAGGTCAAAAACGAGAATCGTCTGCTCCTTCTGGCGATCGAGGCCATAGGCAAGGGCTGCTGCCGTCGGTTCATTAATAATCCGCCGCACATTCAGACCCGCAATCCGCCCAGCATCACGGGTGGCTTGCCGCTGTGAATCATTAAAGTAGGCGGGGACAGTAATCACCGCATCGGTGACGGGTTCCCCTAGATAGCGGCTGGCATCCTCCACCAGCTTGCGCAAGACCATGGCTGAAATTTCTTCGGGGGCAAATTCCCGTTGCAAGCGTGGGCACTTGATGCGCACTTTACCCGATTCATCGCGGCGAATCGTATAGGGTACCCGCTTGGATTCAGCCGTCAGTTCACTGTATTCGCGGCCAATAAACCGCTTCACGGCATAGAAGGTGTTTTGGGGATTGAGCACCGCCTGTCGCCGCGCCAACTGACCCACAAGGCGCTCGCCATCTTTGCCAAAGGCCACCACAGAGGGGGTGGTGCGGGAGCCTTCTGCATTGGCAATCACAACGGGTTTTCCCCCTTCCAACACAGCAATGACGGAATTGGTTGTCCCCAAATCAATGCCAACAATTTTGCCCATGCCGTTTGAACGACTCCGCACTGGTTAGAATAAATGAATAGCGTTATAGTAACGGATTATTTACCCTTTGTTACGCTTATTCGATTGTACGAGATCTGCCCCAGACCGTCAGAGAATCACTCTTTCCCCTGTGCTGCGCGATCGCTACAACGATATGAACAACCTCAGTCCCCACACCTCCCATTCACCGCTGCTCATCTTTTGAAGTCTAGCGGTAAGATGACAGGCAAGAGGTTGCAGCACAGCTTATCAACTGTTGCTACGCCCAATTCCGAGAAGGAGACCGTTCTATGCTACACCGCAAGCTTTATCAACTCTATACCGACGGCCAAGAAGTCTGGATTTACTTGCGGGATCAACAACGCCTGATTGACCGGGCACGCATTGTGGACATCGAAGGGAATGTTGTTACCATCCGCTACGAAACGGAGGAAGACGACGAAGTGTGTGCTTGGGAAGAGATCGTCAATATCGAAAGCATTGGCTCGATTTCACGGCGGCTCGCAGCAGTTCCGCGGGGTTATGCGGAGTTACCCATTGCGGATGAGTGTCCAGAGGCGGAGCAACTGCCGAAGCATTCCTCGGAAACCGAACACGAGCGTTGATTCTTACCCATGCGCTCAGCCCCCGTTGTGGAGGAGATAGCCACGATTGATGCCCAGTACATGGGGCGCTGCCTTGAGTTAGCCGCTCGTGCCAAAGGCTGTACGGCTCCAAATCCCCTCGTGGGCTGTGTGATTGTGGCGGAGGGACGGGTGATTGGGGAGGGGTTTCATCCCAAGGCAGGGGAACCCCATGCCGAGGTGTTTGCCCTGCGCAGCGTCAGCGAGAGCGATCGCCCCCTCCTCAGCAAGGCCACCCTCTACGTCAATCTTGAACCCTGCAACCACTATGGCCGCACGCCCCCCTGTACCGAGGCGATTATAGCGGCGGGTATTCCCAGGGTGGTGGTGGGCATGATTGATCCGAATCCCCAAGTGGCCGGGGCGGGGGTAGAACGGCTGCGCTCAGCAGGCATAGAAGTCACCGTCGGCGTGCGGGAAGCAGAGTGTCAACGCCTGAACGAAGCGTTTGTGCATCGGGTGCGCTATCAGCGTCCCTTTGGCATTTTCAAATACGCCATGACCCTCGATGGCAAAATTGCCTCCAGTGCCGGCCACAGTCTCTGGGTGAGTGGTGAAGCCGCACGCGCCATGGTGCATCAACTGCGCTCTGAATGCGATGCCGTGATTGTGGGGGGCAATACCGTGCGTCTGGATAATCCCCTTTTGACCTCGCGCCATGAGCGCAATCCCCTACGGGTGGTGATGAGTCGTACCCTTGATCTACCGCCGAATGCCTCTTTGTGGGAAACGACCACGGCTCCAACATTGGTGGTTACCGCTGCTTCACCCCAACATCCCCTCATTCCCCAATTGCAGGCACGGGGCGTGGAGGTGGTGCACCGAGAGCCGCTAACACCGACCACCGTTATGGCAGAGCTGCATCAACGGGGCATTATGACGGTGCTTTGGGAGTGCGGCGGTTCCCTTGCAGCGGCAGCGATCGCCGAAGGCATGGTACAGAAAGTGTGGGCATTTATTGCGCCAAAAATTATTGGTGGCTCCGATGCCCCCGCCCCAGTGGCCGATCTCGGCTTAACCAAGATGAATGAGGCCTTGTGCCTCGAGGACGTGACTTGGCAAACCGTGGGCGAGGACATTCTCGTGGTGGGCTACCTACCGCCTAGGCCTCGGGTTCCGTCAATTCAATAATGGTACAGCCCGTTTCTGTGGGGGGCGTATCCGCCTGCTCATAGAGCAAATCAATCCACAGTGACTCCGGGTAGGGCTTGCGACTAGAGACATAAAAAAGCCAATGCTGGCTGACATTGAGGGACTCGCGCCGCAGCTTGGCCATTGCCGGGGTTGTAATCAGGCGCAGAGCAGCGTTGGCATTGCGCCACTGCTCAATAATCCCAGCCGCCACCCGCAGGGTTTCCCCCTCGCTATTTTCTAATTCCAAAATGCCGTCAATGTGGATACTCTCCCACCAGTGCTGTGGATCCCGCAGATCCAATCCTTGGCCATCCATATAGTCAATGAGGTTGGGAAGATATTCGCGAATAAAGTTTTGGACAACACTAAAGGGAGGAAAAGGACGCAAGACTTTGAGGCGGCTTGCTGTTTGTTGAAACCACAGCTTGTGGTAAGTCATGGGGACAACGCTCCATCAAAAAGGCGATCGCCAAAAATCGTTACAAACTGGTTTATTTTACCAAGCAAGCTTGCTCTAATTGTTCCTAAGAGCGAAGATGAATATGTGCCACTTTTAGCGCAATTTGGCACAAGTGTTATAGGACAATTTTGATTGAACGACCAACGCTGAGAAGGATGTCAACTGACTTACATTATTAAAAAAAACTATACACACTGATTAGCTAACTTTACTCTACTTATTTATTTATTGGAAATAATGATTTTTCTTTCATGGGTAGTAATTAAGCCCAAGTCGTGATGAATTCAGGTTTTTTTGATTATTGACCAGTAGGTAGAAAATTCGTATTTTTATTTTGCAGCAAGTAATTCACCCCCCCAGAGAGGGCAGGACGAGGCAAGGGGGTGGCTTGTCATTTGGTTGTGGATTGGGTAAAGTCACCTAGAAGTTTCGTCGTGGTGCCAAAACACCCTTTGCATAAACAACAGATTGGGACAGTTTTAGGCATAGATGCGGCGAGTGGCCTCTGGCTACCTTGGACGATTGCTCATGATGTGTGTTCTCGGTTCACCGCTTTGTCGAATCACTGTCAATTTTGTGTGCGAGGAGGATTACCTTGAGCAACGATAGTCGTACCCCTACCGCCTCTCAGGATGCACCCCTTGCGTCTGCTGCTATGCTTGGTCGTTCGCTGCGCTCCCTTTGTTCCTGTCTGCCCCTGCTGGGTACCTTTGTTCTGATTCAGCCTACGCAAGCCCTTGATTTGACCACTCTTGCGGGCGATCGCGATCTGGGTTCAAAGGACATTCGCCCCGAATCTCTCAACCTCCCCTCCCTCTTCAGCACTGAAACCCAAGACCCGCTTGCTGAATTTGAAAATCTTTTATCCGCCGACAAAACCGACCTACTCTTGGGCGTCACCCAAACGGCATGGCAACGCACCATCCAGCCCCAAGTCAGTTTTGCCCCCCTCACCCTCAGAAGACCGGCGCTGACCCTCTCTGCCTTTGCTTCCTTTGACCGTCTCAGCCGTCCTTCTGAGCCGACCTTCAAAGTGGTGGATCGGCGGGTTCGCACCGATAGCTTGGCGGATCTAGTGACACAAGCCACCACCACTGCCATGGCCACTTTGGCCATTGATACCCCCTTTGCGATGGGTGGCTCTTTGGAGCAAACTACGACGGCAGTTGAACCACAGTCCGCCGCGGGGGAAACGACTCAACTCTCGCAGCGGGTGGCAGTTGTGCACTCTCCAGCCGCATCGACCTCAACTGCAACCCTAGAGCCTGTTCCCTTTGGGCGGGCTGCTGAGCGGCGGCGGCGTACCACCCCTGCCCTAGTTTCAGTCCAACAACCGCCTGCTCGCCCAGCGCTACCCCAGCCCACTGTTGCAAATCGCCCGCAAACAACAACAGTAGCAGCACCGACACCTGCCGCTGTACAGCCCATTGCCCCCCCTGTGCCCGTCAAAGTGGCACGCTCAATTGTGGCTCCCCCTTTACCCAGTAATCTCGACCTACCCCCTCTGCCCAACTCCGATCGCTTTCTACCTAGCCTAACCACCAACTTTATTTGGCCGGCGCGTGGTGTGTTGACCTCTGGCTTTGGTCCGCGCTGGGGACGGATGCACCGCGGGATTGATATTGCTGCTCCCATTGGCACGCCCATCTATGCTGCTGCCGCCGGTGTCGTTACCTACTCCCAATGGAATTCTGGTGGTTTCGGCAACCTGGTGGAAATTCGCCACGCCGATGGCACCCTGACGCTCTATGCCCATAACCATCGCAACTTGGTGCGCGTGGGCCAATACGTTGAGCAGGGTCAGCAGATAGCCGAAATGGGCAGCACCGGTCGCAGCACAGGGCCCCACGTTCACTTTGAGATACATCCCCCAGGGCGGGGTGCGGTCAACCCAATGATCTTCCTGCAACGTACCCAAGGCTAGTCATTGGCGGTTTATTTTGTGGGTGCGGGGTTAGGTACCCCTCGCTCTCTCACGCTCGAAGCATGGATTTGCCTGCAGCAGGCGCAGGTGGTACTTTACGATGCCCTGCTCTCCCCTCGCCTCCTCGAACTCACACCCCCCGATTGTTTGCGAGTCGCGGTGGGCAAACGGGCAGGGGCTGAGGCAGTTCCCCAATCAGAAATCAACCGCCTTTTAGTGGCCTATGGCCAGCAGTACCAGCGGGTTGTCCGCCTCAAAAGTGGCGATCCGGGGCTGTTTGGCCGTTTGCATCAGGAACTGGATGCTGTCCTAGGGGCAGGTCTAGAGGCGGTGGTGATTCCGGGTCTATCGTCAGCGCTGGCGGCACCACTGCTGGCGGGATTGTGTCTGACGGCAAAGGATGTGAGCCAGTCCGTAGCGATTCTGTCGGGACATGCGCCAGAAACCCTTCCTTGGGCAGCGATCGCCCAAATGGAGACGCTGATTTTTTTGATGGCCACCCGTTCCCTGCGATATATTGCCGAGCAATTGTTGAGGCAGGGGCGATCGCCCGCTGAGGGACTGGCAATTTTGCAATGGGCCGGCCAGCCGCAGCAACAGTTTTGGTTCGGCACGTTGGAGAGCTATCTAAATACGCCTCACGTTCCAGACAGGGCACCAGCCGTCGTGGTTGTGGGGGCGATCGCCCAAAAACGCTACCCTTTGGCTAGTCTAGATCTGGTCTTCCCTGAATTTTTGAAGATTTCCCCATCAGCCATGTCTCCGCTCCACGGCAAAACCATTCTCGTCACCCGGGCAGCAGCGCAAGCGAGTGACTTTACGCAGCAACTGACAGCCGCCGGTGCCACCGTTTTAGAAATGCCGACACTGGAAATCGTTCCCCCCAGTTCTTGGCAGCCCCTCGATCAGGCTTTGGCGCAACTCAATACCTTTGACTGGCTCATTCTCACGTCCCACAATGCCGTTAGCTTTTTTATGGAACGGTTGCAGCATCATGGCAAGGATAGTCGTACCCTCGCGGGTCTCAAGATTGCTGTTGTTGGCGAAAAAACCGCCCAAACCCTCAGCAGTTACGGCTTAGTGGCTGACTTCACCCCCAGTGAATTTGTCGCCGATGCCCTAGTGGCAGAATTCCCAGAACCTGTAGCGGGGTTGCGTTTTCTCTTCCCACGGGTTGAAAAGGGTGGGCGACCCGTGCTAGTAGAGACCTTTACAGCGGCCGGGGCTGAGGTTGTTGAGGTGCCCGCCTACGATTCCCGCTGTCCCCAAACTGTTGATGCCCAAGTCTTAGGGGCGCTGCAAGGGGGTCAAGTGGATATGATCACGTTTACCAGTTCTAAGACGGTGAAACACTTTTGCCAATTGGTGGGTGCGCAGGCGGCAGAGTTACTTCAGACTGTGCAGATTGCCAGTATTGGCCCGCAAACCTCGCAAACTTGTCGCGAACTCTTGGGACGGGTGGATACTGAAGCCACAGAGCATACCCTTGAGGGACTCCTTCAGGCATTATTACGGATCACTTAGTGCTTTGGGTGCACCAATCCGCTAGTGTGAAAAAAGGACTGTTGTAAGGCAATTGTGGAGCATGACACACGCAACCGATGTGCTGACCCTTGGCCGTTGGATGGCGGCGGATTTTAGTAACCAAGCCCAAGCCTTTGAGAATCCCCCCTTCTATGCCCATATTCGGGTGTGTATGCGCCCCCTGCCCAGTGGTCTTTTGGAGGGCATTGCCCTTTATGTGGAACAGGCCTACGACTATTTGCTAGGGGTGCCCTACCGCACACGGGTTTTAGAACTGGTGCCCGCCAATGATCACATTGTGATTAAAAATTACGTACTCAAGGATGAAAAACGCTTCTTTGGCGCAGCTCGCGATCGCCAGCGGCTTCAGGCGATGACAGCCGATGATTTGGAACTCCTCTGTGGCTGCAATATGCTCACCTACTGGACAGGGCACAGCTTTCGCGGTGAAGTGGAGCCGGGCAAAGCCTGTAAAGTCGTGCGTAAAGGACGGGAAACCTATCTTGATAGCACGTTTGAAATTGATGGCGATCGCTTCATTAGCCACGATCGCGGACGGGATCCCGAAACCGATGAGCACGTTTGGGGCTCCGTGGCAGGTCCCTTTCACTTTGTGCGCTGGCAGAGCTTTGCTGATGAAATTATTGCCTAGGCGGTTTGCCAATCGGGTAACGGTTTGCCTTGGTAATAAAGGCGAAAGAGTCCCCAAGCCCCTAGGGCGATCGCAACCAAGCTAACCACTTGGGCAATTCGCAGCAGCCCCAACATCAGGCTGTCCATGCGCAGTCCTTCAATCCAGAAGCGACCCAAGCTGTAGGCAATGGCATAAACCATCAGGAGCGTTCCCGGTTTTTGATAGCGAGGTTGACGAAAGAGCCACAGCAGGAGAACAAAGACTCCTAGGTTCCAAAGGGACTCATAGAGAAACGTGGGGTGGTAATAGGCTTCGTTGATTAGCGCCGGGGGACGCTGCGGCGCAGGGATATAGAGTTTCCACGGCAAATCCGTAGGGGCACCAAAGGCCTCAGAGTTAAAGAAATTGCCCCAGCGTCCAATGGCCTGTCCCAAAATTAGTGAAGGGGCAATGACATCCGCCACTTGCCAAAAGGAAAGCCGCTGCACATAGGTAAAGATCGCCATCGCTAGCATACCGCCGAGGATGGCACCGTGAATGGCAATGCCGCCTTTCCAAATTTGCACCACTTGATCTAAGTGCTTTTGGTAAAAGCCCCAGTGAAAGGCGACGTAATAGAGCCGGGCAGCGGGAATAGCGGCAACCACAAGCCAAATCGACAGATCCGCAATCAGATCAGGATCAATCTGCCGCTGGCGTGCCAAGCGTTGACTCAGCCAAATGCCAATAAAGACGGCGGCAGCAATGAGTAGACCGTACCACCGTAGGGTGATGAACCCTAGCTCAAGGGTGGCACCGGGGGATTGGAAAGTGGCGATCATGCCTAGAATAGGTTCTAAACAGCGCGAGCAGTCTGAATGACAGTGGCAAAGGCGTCCGTATCCAACACGGCCAATTGAGCCAGCATCTTGCGATTGAGTTGAATATCGGCTTTTTTGAGGGCGCCCATGAGTTGACTGTAGCTCATGCCATGTTGACGCGCAGCAGCGTTAATCCGCGCAATCCAGAGCCGCCGAAAGTCCCGTTTGCGCCGCCGGCGATCGCGATAGGCATTGCACAGTGCCTTCATGACCACCTGATTGGCGGTGCGGAAGAGCTTGGAGTGCGCCGCACGATAGCCCTTGGCGAGCTTGAGAATTTTTTTACGCCGTTTGCGGGCAACGTTACCCCGTTTGACCCTTGCCATAGTTCAATTTCACCCTTGATCAAAAACTAAAAATTTATCAATTAAGCGTAGGGCAGCATCAGCGATACTCGCTCAAAATCCCGTGGATCGACGAGGGCTTTGTGGGAAAGACGATTCTTGCGATCGCTCCCCTTATGTTCGAGTAAGTGATTTTTGTTGGCCTTACGGCGGACAAACTTACCACTGCCCGTCGTCCGAAATCGTTTGGCAGCAGCACGACGTGTTTTTAGCTTTGGCATAGCCTTGCCCTATTTTAGACACAGCTTACTAGTGTACTATTTTGAAGAGAGTCTTGGCAAGCTGCATGGAACTGGAGTTCATTCCTGTCGAAGAGTTTTATTTTGCCCTTACCTTGGCCATGCGCACCCTAGAAGATTTAGGCGATGCGGCATTTGTGGAGCGGGTGCGATCGCGCTTGCAGGAGCGGTTTGGTCAAGCCTCAACGGTTGCTGCCGGCAAGCAAAACACCTTTAACTATGTCTTTCGCGTCAAGGGGGTGGACAATAGCCCCGCCCCGCAGTTAATGCTTTCGATCGCTGACTGGCAGGGAAAAATCCGCCTCAGCAGTGACTATGGCTGGACATTGGATGCGCAGCGCAAAACAATCCGCACCGAGAAATTTGGCGATCGCTCCCAATTTTGCCAACAGGTGAAAGCCCACTTAGCCCAGTGGCTGGAATTACCCGAATTTCTTGAGGCCTAAATGTTTGACCTAGGGACCGCCCTTGAGAGAGCCATTAAAACTTGGTCGGTGGTGCATACTCTCTTTTTGCCGCCAGATCAGGTAGTGCAGGCACTCCGCACCCTTGAGCAACGAGCCGATGTTCATGGTCTCGCCTGGGGGGGGTACCCGCAAGCGGAACGCTGTCGGCTGGCGATCGCCCCCACTGAACTCAGTCTTGAGGAGCAACAGCCGCCCCTTGCTTTGGTGCGAATCACAGGCAACTTTCTCTTTGATCCCGCCACCTACAGTGATTTTGAGCGAGCGATCGCCAATGCCGGTCTTGATGACGGCGATTATGGGGATGTGATTCTCCTTGGGGAACGGGGGGCACAGGTCATTCTCATCCCTGAAAAAGTCCCTACTTTACAAGAACACTTAAAACAAGTGCGGACTGTAGCGGTGACCGTCGATCTCTGTGACTGGTCAGAACTGGCCGTAGCGCCCCCCCAACGGAAATCCCTCAGTACCGTCGAAGCATCATTGCGCTTAGATGCAGTGGCCTCAGCCGGCTTTGGCGTCTCCCGCAGTAAAATGAGCGAGTGGATTAGCCAAGGGCTAGTGCGGGTCAACTGGCAAGTGGTGCAACAACCGCGCTATCTGCTCAAGGTGAATGACCTCATTGCCATTCGCGGCAAAGGGCGATTGCGGATTCAAGAGATTCAAGTGACAAAGAAAGAACGCTACCGCATCCAGATGGAGCGCATTCGCTAACACTATGGCTCTGCTGCTGTCGAAATTACTGCCGCCACTGCTGTATCCATTGTCCTTGGCCTGTTGGGCATTGGTTTTTGCCATTGTTCGCTTTTGGCGTGCTCCCCAACAGGCAGCGATCGCCCTTGTGATTGCCCTGAGTATTTTACTCCTGAGCGGCAATGACTATGTGGCAACAGCGCTTATTGCTTCCCTAGAGCGGCAGTATTTACCCCCTGATCCCATGCCCAAAGCTGCCGCGATCGTGGTTCTCGGTGGGGCGGTTGTCCCGCAAACGGCGCCGAGGCCGTGGGTAGAAGTCACGGAAGGGGGCGATCGCATCCTCTACGGTGCCCACCTCTTTCGCCAAGGCTATGCCCCCTATCTCATCCTCAGTGGAGGGCGTATTGACTGGCTGGGCGAAGCCTTTCAGCGGGGCGAAGCAGCAGACATGGCGGAAATTGCTGCCACCTGCGGTGTGCCGACAGACAAGATGCTGCTAGACACCACCTCACTGAACACCTATGAAAATGCCGTGAATGTCAAAGCGCTTCTGGAGCAGCATCAAATTCAGGGGGATCTGCTGCTGGTGACCTCTGCTTACCACATGCCCCGCTCCGTGGCTATTTTTCGCCGTTTGGGAATGAAGGTGATCCCGGCACCCACGGACTATCGGTACCTGTCGATCGCGCGATCGCCCACTTGGCAAAACCTGCTGCTCAGCCTGATCCCCAATCCCTACAACGTGGACATCACCACGATCGCCCTACGGGAATACCAAGGTCTGCTCGTTTACAAACTTAGAGGTTGGCTTTAGAGACCCTGAGCACGCAGAAACCCTTGACAGGCCTCCACAAAAGCAGGGGCTGACTCATAGGGCAAGACATTGCGCCCCGCAATCACCACTCCCTCAGCATTGGGAAATGTCTTGGTATAAAACTGCAACCGTTCTTCAGGCAATTCAGCCCCACCCTCCCGACTGATACTCGAGGCTTGGTCTCCCATCACCACAAGCACTGGCTGCTGAGTCTGCCGCATTTTCTGACGATAGTCTCGCCGCCAAAAACCCGACAGGAATGAATACACGCCATGGCGACTCTCAAGGTCAGCACAACCAGCGGCCAGCATCTTTAGCCACTCATCATCCACATCCTCAGGCTTGGCAAAAAGCTGCTTGATTGAAAACTGCCGCAGGAAACGTTCTTGGCGGGCATAGAGATAAAAGCCCCAACCCAAGGGGGAGTCAAAGAGATTCCAGCGCACCTTTTGCCACCTAGGATCAGTGTTTTCAGAAACGAGAGAAGCCGCTGGAGGGCCACTGAGGATCATGGCTCGAACGACTTGGGGATCAAGGTGCACTAGCTCCATCGCTACGGGAAACAATGCCCCTTGGACAACAAGAATCACCGCTTGGCGAATCTCAGAGGCGATAAAGACCTGTAACTGAGCCGCCCAATCTTCGGGGTAATAGGCAATGTGGGGTAGGGCGCTCTGGCCACAGCCGAGCAAGTCAGGGATATAAAATGAGTAACCTTCCCCTTGGAACTGCCAATGACCCACACAGCGATCCCAGAACCGCCCAGAGAGGCCAACCCCCACTGGATGGATAAAAAGAATCGGTGTTTGCCCTTCTTCCGAACTCAAGCGATAGGCGCAGGAAAGACCCTGCCACTGATAAGTTCTAGAGGCCAATGACGGCATTCCTAACGCTCCTGCAAATTGCCTGAAAAAACTCTATGTAACGCGATCAACGGTAAAGTTGTTACTCCTCTCAACAATATGACTGAACCCTAACATTCAGTAGAAATTTTAACCAAATTTTTCCCTTGCCTTAACCTAATCCCTTGAATCTGTTGCTTATTCTGACGAAAGGGTAGTTTGATCGGTTCGCCTTTTTGAAATGTGTGGGCAACCGTCACCCCGAAGGTACTTTACTTGCAAAACGTTGTTTACTCCGCTAGGAAACATCACCATGTTTACATCTGCAAAAAGCTATGCCCGCCTAGGGGTAGTTGCAGCCATCGCGGCTCTGTCGGGTAGCCTGATTCCCGCTGCTTTTTCCCAAGGGACACCTACGATTCGCATTGATGGCTCCAGCACTGTTTTCCCCATTACCGAAGCTGTTGCTGAAGCCTTCCAAAAAGCCCAAGGGGGCAAAGTCCGCGTTACGGTAGGTGTGTCCGGTTCAGGCGGTGGCTTCAAGAAGTTCTGCCGCGGTGAAACGGATATTTCCAACGCCTCACGCCCCATTCTGGCCAAAGAAATTGCCGACTGCCGCGCTGCTGGTATCAACTTTATTGAACTGCCAATCGCCTACGATGCCATCACCGTGGTGGTTCATCCTCAAAATACTTGGGCAACAAGCTTAACGGTTGCTGAATTGAAGCGGATGTGGGAACCCGATTCTAAAATCAATAACTGGAGCCAAGTGCGCCAAGGCTTCCCCAATGTTCCTTTGAAACTCTTTGGGCCAGGTGCTGACTCTGGAACCTTTGACTATTTCACTGAGGCCATCAATGGTAAATCAAAAGTCAGTCGCAAGGATTTCACTGCCAGCGAGGATGATAATGTGTTAGTCCAAGGTATCGCTCGCGATCGCGGTGCGCTTGGATACTTTGGTTTTGCCTACTATGCGGAAAACCGCAATCGGCTCAAAGCGGTTGCCATTGACAGCGGCAAAGGCCCTGTTCCACCTTCCGAGCAAAACGTGCTGAATGGGACATACCAGCCCCTCTCCCGTCCCATCTTTATCTACGTCAACGCTAAGTCAGCGCAGCGGCCTGAAGTACGGCAGTTTGTCACCTACTACCTAAATAATGCCCCGGCCATGGTGAAAAAGGTGAAGTATGTGCCTCTGCCGGCTAGTGCCTACCGCACGATTCTGGCTAACTTCAACCGCAACCGTGTGGGTACGATCTTTGGGGGCAAAGAGGCTATTGGCTTGACAATCAACCAACTGCTGAGGATGCAACCCCAATAGATTAATATTTTGATTTAATGAAGGGTGTGAGGTATCAGCCCTCCACCCTTTTTTCCCATTTTGTCAACCTCAGTCGTTGATTCTCTGAAAAGATAAATTCCAACTAAAAGATTTTTGCTTGCTGGAATAATACCCATGGTAGAACAGCCCCTACCCTACTCAACGAAGCTCCCCGTCGCCTTGCCATCCCGTACTGTGAGGATTTGGCGCGAACGGATCATTGCTAGCATTCTTTTTTTGGCAGCGATCTCATCGGTCGTAACAACACTGGTCATCATCTATATCCTTTTTGCCGAGACAGTCATCTTTTTTGAAAAGGTGATGGAAGTGCACCAAGAATCTCTCTTTGAGGCTCTGCTGGAGTTCTTTACGAGCACGGACTGGTCACCTCTAATTGAGCCGGTGGGAATTGGTATCTTACCCTTGCTCTCCGGAACCTTCACGACCTGCTTTGTGGCCAGTTGTGTGGCTATTCCCCTTGGCACGATTGCGGCCATCTATCTGAGTGAGTTTGCACCTGCCAAAACGCGGGAGATCCTCAAGCCTATCCTTGAAATCTTGGCGGGTATTCCCACTGTGGTTTACGGCTACTTTGCCCTTTTGGTGGTCACTCCCTTTCTCCAGAAAATCATTCTTGGCGTTCAGCAATTCTTTAATCCTGGTAAAGAACCTTGGGAATACTTTGAGCTGCCTGGTTTTAATATGTTGGGGGCAGGTATTGTGGTGGGGCTAATGGTGCTGCCCTATATTGCCAGCTTGACAGAAGATGCCCTCCAAGCTGTTCCTTTGCAACTGCGGGAGGGATCCTATGCAATGGGGGCAACGCGTTTGCAAACAGCAATCAAGGTTCTCATGCCGGCTGCTATCTCTGGCATTATGGCCGCCTATATTTTGGGGCTGGCACGGGCAATTGGCGAAACAATGATTGTGGCCGTGGCCGCGGGGTTACAGCCGAAGTTTACGTTTAATCCTCTAGAGGGGGCTTCAACCACAACTGCTTTCATTGTGTCAGTGAGTTTGGGGGACTTGCCCCACGGATCACTAGAGTATCAGTCGATTTTTGCCGCAGGGATCATGCTGTTTTTTGCAACCTTGATCTTAAACGTGCTGGGCTACTTCTTGAGTCGCCGTTATCGTGAGGTGTACTAGCCATGCGTAGCCAACGAACGATTCTCAATAACCTCCGCAATTCGATCGCGATCGCGGCCTCGATTCGGGAGCGCAAGCGCTGGGAACAGTTTTTTATCGTTTTAGGTTGGTTCTCCCTGCTAGTCGCCTTACTCACCCTTGTTTTTCTTGTGGGTGACCTCTTCCTGCGCGGCTTACCCATGCTGAACTGGAAGTTTTTTACTTCACCGCCGAGTAGTGACCCCGAAGAGGCAGGTATCCTCACGGCATGGGTGGGTAGTTTATTGGTCATTCTTGTAACGGCGTTTGTGGCTATTCCTTTGGGCATTGCGGCGGGCATTTACCTCGAAGAATATGCTCCCAAAAACTGGCTGTTGGATTTCATTGAGGTGAACATTACCAATCTGGCGGGTGTGCCCTCAATTATTTATGGCCTACTGGCTCTCGGTTTCTTTGTCTATATCCTCAACTGGGGCGAAAGCATTCTGACTGCCGGGTTTACACTGGCATTGTTGATTTTACCCGTGGTGATTGTGACCACCCGTGAATCCTTGCGCGCCATTCCCCAGGGGATTCGGGAAGCCGCCTATGCGGTTGGTTCGAGTCGCTGGCAGGTGATTGCTGATCATGTGCTGCCCTACTCAATGGGGGGGATTCTTACGGGGATTATTGTGGGTATCTCCCGCGCGATTGGCGAGACGGCGCCCCTGATCACCATTGGTGCTTTGACGTTTATCACGTTCTTGCCAGATCCACCGATTCAAAGCGAGTTTCCCTACATTTCGTTTAAGTGGATTTGGTCTCCCTTTACGGTGCTGCCGATTCAAATGTTTAACTGGGTTTCCCGTCCGCAAGAGGCCTTTCAAGTGAATGCTGCAGCGGCTGGGATTGTCCTGCTGGTGTTGACGCTGGCGGTGAATGCAACAGCTATTTATCTACGCTATCGTTTTAGGAAGAGTATCAAATGGTAAAACCTACAGATCGGGTCGTGACTACCGAGAACGAGCCACTGAAAAAGCTGGCAGAAGTTCGGGACTTGAACTTTTACTACGGTGGCAAGCAGGCTCTGAAAAACATCAACTTGCCGGTCTATGAAAAGAAAGTTACGGCACTGATTGGGCCTTCAGGTTGTGGCAAGACCACGTTGCTGCGTTGCTTTAACCGCATGCATGATCTGTATCCCGGCAATCGCTACGAGGGGGAAATTTGGTTGGGGGATGAGCAACCGCGTAACCTCCTGCAAATGGATCCAATCGAAGTGCGGATGCAGATTGGCATGGTCTTCCAAAAGCCCAATCCTTTCCCCAAGTCGATTTACGAAAACGTTGCCTATGGATTGCGGGTGCGCGGCATCAATAACCGTGCGATCCTCGATGAGGTGGTGGAGCGATCGCTCCGTCGTGCTGCCCTGTGGGATGAAGTCAAAGATCGTCAGAAGGAACCGGGCACGTCTCTGTCGGGCGGTCAGCAGCAGCGGCTCTGTATTGCCCGTGCCCTAGCCACTGATCCAGAGATTATTCTCTTTGACGAGCCAACATCGGCATTGGATCCGATTGCCACGGTCAGTATTGAGAACCTGATTAGCGAACTCAAGGAGCAAGTGACGATTCTGATTGTGACCCATAACATGCAGCAGGCGATTCGTATTTCCCAGTTCACCGCCTTTATGTATTTGGGCGAAATCGTTGAGTACAACGAAACCATGTCCATCTTCACGAAGCCAGTGGAACAGAAGACTGCCGATTACGTGAGTGGTCGCTTTGGTTGATCGCTGCGTCAAGTCCGCTTGAGAATGTGGTCTAAGAGGTAAGGTGTGGTTGTGAATCGATCGCTACCCTAGGGCTAGTAGTTATTTGTTCTCGCTCTAGGAGCGCAGTTATGGTGGCATCGCTGGAGTCAACGGTCAGGGAGATTTCACCTCAGGCGATCGCCCGTGAATTAGCGCTCCGCCTTGCGCCGCAGGCCACCTATGTGCGTGTCGCTCACTCCGCCGAAGGCTGGAAAATTCTCCTAGAGGCAGAGCAAATTCCCAATCAACGCACCTGCCTTGATGTCTTGGTTGCTTTTTTAAGTCCTGTCCTCCCCCAATCCATTGATGTCTATGGGCGACAGTTGGGGGGGCAGCGCCCTGCATGGGGAGTACGTCTGCGGCCTCGGCCGGTTGCAACCCCCACACCCACAACAGTTCGCGATCGCCAGCTTGAACCCTTAGCTTTAGCGGCCAGTGTCTTAGGGATTTTTGGTTTAGGAGCCGTCGGCCAATGGCAGTCTCCCAGTGTTTGGTTGGCAGCAGCACCAGAACCCAGCGTTGAACAAGTGCGATCGGTCATTCTCAATGCTGCGCCCACTCTGGCTCCCGCCCGCCCACCCCTGTGGTACCACTACTCACCCCCTGAGGCCTTCCGTGGCCGTGTGTTTAATCAGGTTACCTTACCCCCTGAGCAAAAGTTGGTGGCACTGACCTTTGATGATGGCCCTGATCCGACCTACACGCCCCAAGTTCTCGACATTCTTGCCCAAGAAAAGGTCAAAGGGACATTTTTTGCTATTGCCAGAGCCGTTGCAGCGCGCCCAAAATTAGCGCAGCGCATTGTTAGGGAAGGTCATGTCTTGGCCAACCACTCTTGGAGCCACGGCTACCATTACTTTAATCCTGCCGCTGCCCAGCACGAGGTGGATCAAAGTCAACAATTGATTGAAGACATCAGCGGGGCAAATATCAAGCTCTTTCGACCACCGGGGGGAAATCTCCATAATGGTCTGGTGAGTCGCGCCAGCCAACAGGGTTACGGTGTGGTGATGTGGTCAGTGGATCCACAGGATTGGTTACCTCGCCAAACGAGCGATCGCATTGTCAACACAGTTGTTCAGCAGGCGCATGCCGGTGCCATTGTCCTGCTCCATGATGGGGGTGGCTCGCGGCGAGCCACGGTTGCGGCCTTGCCCAGCATCATTGCCGAACTGCGGGCTAAAGGCTATCAATTTGTCACTGTCCCTGAGTTGATTGCGGCTCAAGAGCCAACAAGTCTACCAGAACCCCCTTCTTGGCTAACGATTCAAGAAACGGCGCAGCTTCAGCAGTTGGTTCTGCAACTGGAGACCCGCATTCAAGCTTTAGAAAAAGATTTAAGGACCACACCCCCATGGGCGATCGCCGAACGGGAATACCTAGCAGCCACCCTACGGGAGCAACAGGCAGCCCTGTCTTGGGTGCAACAACGGCTGGCCTTTGAACAAGCTGCTGCAGGTCAATATCAAGCGGCTCTCAAACTGGCGGAGCAGGCGACGCTTGCCGCTAAGGCACAACAATCATCAGTGGCCAAAATCTTGTGGCAGCGGGCGATCGCCACCCTAGACACCATTCCCAACACGGCCTTTGTTGCCCCCCTTGCCCGGATCAAGCAACGACAATATAGCCGCAGAATGCACCAACTAAAATAAAGGCAGCACGCGAATCCCCAACAGCCTGCCATGACAATTGAACACCCAGTGCAACTGCCGCCCCTTGAAAGTGGCGATCGCCTGACGCGGGACGAATTTGAGCGCCGCTACGCCGCCATGCCTCAGCTGAAAAAAGCAGAACTGATTGAGGGAATTGTTTACGTGGCTTCTCCCCTACGCTACCGCAGTCACGGTCAACCTCACCTATTCCTAATCACTTGGCTCGGCACCTACTGTGCAGCCACACCGGGGGTCGAAGCGGCAGATGCCCCGACTATTCGCCTAGATGCCGATAATGAACCGCAACCCGATGCAATTTTACGCCTCAGCCACGGGGGGCGATCGCGAATTACTGCCGATGACTATATTGAGGGCGCGCCGGAACTCGTAGTTGAAATTGCCGCCAGCAGTGCTGCCTACGACCTGCACGATAAGCTCAGGGTGTACCGCCGCAATGGCGTTCAGGAATATCTTGTCTGGTGTACCTACGATCGCCAGATCCACTGGTTCTCGCTTGAAGCAGGAGAATACCAGCCACTCACTGCCGATACTGAGGCGATAATTCGCAGTCGTCAATTTCCCGGACTCTGGCTTGCCCCTGAGGCATTACTGACCCATGATCTGGGTACGGTTTTGCAGGTACTCCAACAGGGAATTGCCACCCCCGAACATCAAGCGTTTGTGGCTCGCCAGCAGCGATAGAGAGGTTCTGAGGAGAGAGAGCCATGACACTAAAGTATTCTCTGCCGCCCCTTGAAAATGGCGATCGCCTGACGCGGGACGAATTTGAGCGGCGCTACGCGGCCATGCCCCACCTGAAGAAAGCAGAACTGATTGAGGGAATTGTTTACGTGGCTTCTCCCGTTCGTGTCAGTCACAGTCAGCCCCATGCCGAGATCATGGCTTGGCTGGGTTTTTACAAAGCAGTTACGCCGGGCGTTCTTGTCTATGACAATCCGACCGTTCGCCTAGATGGCGATAATGAACCGCAGCCCGATGCTGTGCTCCGCCTTGAAAGCGGGGGCAACTCCCGCATTAGTGAGGATGGTTATATCGAGGGGGCACCGGAACTCGTGGTTGAAATTGCCGCCAGCAGTGCTGCCTACGACCTGCACGATAAGCTCAGGGTGTATCGCCGCAATGGCATTCAGGAATACCTCGTCTGGTGTACCTACGATCGCCAGATCCACTGGTTCTCCCTTGAAGCGGGGGAATACCAACCACTTGTTGCCGATACTGAGGCGATGATTCGCAGTCGTCAATTTCCCGGACTCTGGCTTGCCCCTGAGGCATTACTGACCCATGATCTGGGTACGGTTTTGCAGGTACTCCAACAGGGAATTGCCACCCCCGAACATCAAGCGTTTGTGCAAATCTTGACCGAAACTTAAAAAATTTCCCTAATCTGGCATTATGCTGTATAGAATCCCCGTGTCAATAGGGGGGTATTGGCATCGCCCTTGCCAAATGCATTGATTCTGTCTGCCGATTGACCGTTTCATTCACCGTAGCCCTATGTTGCAATTAGACCCCATTTCCAAAACGACCAATCAACATTCTGGTCACAAAGGCTTAGTGATGGCGATCGGGGGAGCGGAAGACAAAGTACGTGGGCGACAAATTCTCACCACCTTCTGCCAACGCGCTGGCGGCCTAGATGCCATCATTGGCGTCATTCCCTCTGCTTCCCGTGAACCCGATGCCATGGGGCGGCTCTACCACGATATTTTCCGCGAAATTGGTGTGCGCGAAGTGGACGTTCTATTGGTGGGCGATCGCGCTGATGCCGAACAGGAAGAGATGCTAGCTCGCTTGAGTCGCTGTACTGGCATTTTTATGTCCGGGGGCGATCAACTGCGTTTGTCGGCGCTGCTGGATGAAACCCCCCTCCTCTACCAATTGCGCCATCAAGTCTGGGAAGGCAAATCAATTCTTGGGGGCACGAGTGCCGGTGCCGCTGTCATGGGTGAGTGCATGATTGCTAGTGGGGGCAGCAATGAAGCTCCAAACCGCTCCTTAGTCGATTTGGCCACAGGCTTGGGTATTCTTCCCGATGTTTTAGTGGATCAGCATTTCCACAATCGCAATCGCCTCGCGCGCCTGATCAGCGCCATTTCTGCTCACCCCGACAAGCTGGGAGTCGGCATTGATGAAGATACCTGTGCCATGTTTGAAGCTGATGGTATGCTGCGGGTTCTTGGTCGTGGCTCTGTCACCATTGTTGATCCTCGGGATGTCAGCTACACGAGCTATGCCCATGTGGATGTTAACGAACCCTTGAGTATCTACAACTTGCGCCTGCACATCCTCAGTGATGGTGACTGCTACAATCTCCGCACCCATCAAGTGCAGCACAAATGTATTTTGCCTCCCCTAAATTAAGTTTTCAGGAAAGTGTTGCTTAAGATACAGTCTATTGCGTCACTCGCCTCAAAACTAAAAATGGTAAGCTGTCCTTAAAAAAGCCACTCTTCTATGAAGATTCTCAAATTACAAACGCTGCGGGGTCCCAATTATTGGAGCATTCGGCGTCATAAGCTGATTGTCATGCGTTTAGATCTAGAAGAGGTGGCCAACACCCCCTCCAATCAGATTCCCGGCTTTGTGGATGGGTTGGTGCGGGTTTTACCCAGTCTCTACAATCATTTTTGTTCCCTCGGCCATGAGGGGGGCTTTCTCACCCGCCTTCGCGAAGGAACCTACCTCGGTCATGTGGTTGAGCATGTCGCCCTCGAACTCCAAGAACTAGCAGGGATGACCGTTGGTTTTGGCCGCACGCGGGAGACCTCAACGCCGGGGGTGTATCAAGTCGTCTATGAATACCAAGTGGAAGAAGCGGGTCGCTATGCCGGCCGCGCAGCGGTACGACTTTGTCAAAGCATTATTGATACGGGCACCTATCCCCAGCGCGAACTGGATCAGGATCTCGCCGATCTCCGCGAGTTAAAAGCCAAAGCCTCCCTAGGCCCAAGCACGGAAGCGATTGTCCGCGAGGCGGAAGCCCGTAATATTCCTTGGTTTGAGTTGAGCAGTCGCTCGATTATTCAATTGGGTTATGGTGCCCGCAGTCATCGCATGCAGGCCACCTTGAGCGATCGCAGTGGCATCTTGGCCGTGGAACTCGCAGGGGACAAAGAAGGGGCAAAGCGACTGCTTCAGGATGCCGGAATTCCTGTGCCCAAGGGAACCGTCGTCCGCTACATTGAAGACCTCCCTGAAGCCATTGAGGACATCGGCGGCTACCCGATTGTCATTAAGCCCCTCAACGGCAACCACGGTCGGGGGATTACGATTGACATCAACAGCCTAGAAGAGGCCGAAGAAGCCTTTGAAATTGCCAGCAGTGTCTCCAAATCAGTGATTGTGGAACGCTATCATGCGGGTCGCGACTTTCGGGTTCTAGTGGTCAATGGCAAAGTAGTCGCCGTTGCTGAACGGGTGCCAGCCCATGTTATTGGCGATGGCCGCTCCACTATCGAAGAACTCATTGAGAAAACCAACCAAGACCCGCAGCGGGGAGACGGTCACGATAATATCCTCACTCGCATTGAGGTGAATCACGACACATGGACACTCTTGGAAAAGCAGGGCTATACCCTAAATACAGTCTTGCAACCGGGGGAAATTTGTTATCTACGCGCCACGGCAAACCTGAGTACCGGTGGCATTGCCGTCGATCGCACCGATGAAATTCACCCGGAAAATGTTTGGATTTGCCAGCGGGCGGCTCGGATCATTGGCCTCGATATTGCGGGGATTGATGTTGTCAGCCCCGATATTAGTCAGCCCCTGCCTAAAGTTGGCGGTGTGATTGTCGAGGTCAATGCTGCTCCCGGCTTTCGCATGCACACGAACCCCAGCCAAGGGATTGCCCGCAATGTCGCCGAACCGGTGTTGAATATGCTCTTTCCACCGGGAACGCCCTGCCGCATCCCGATCTTTGCGATTACGGGCACCAACGGTAAAACCACCACCACCCGTCTCATTGCCCATATCTGCAAACAAACGGGGCAAACCGTTGGCTACACCACCACAGACGGCATCTATATTGGCGATTATCTGGTGGAAAAAGGGGACACCACGGGGCCTCAAAGTGCCCAACTGATCCTGCAAGACCCCACGGTTGAGATTGCTGTCCTAGAAACAGCGCGCGGTGGTATTCTCCGCTCCGGCTTGGGCTTTGACCACTGTGATGTCGGGGTGGTGCTGAATGTGCAGGCTGACCATCTTGGCCTTGGTGATATTGACACCGTTGAACAGTTGGCGGACTTAAAGGCCGTGGTGGTGGAATCCGCTTGGCCGAATGGCTATGCTGTCTTGAATGCCGATGATCCCCTCGTGGCGGGAATGGCACGCCAAGTCAAAGCCCAAGTGGCCTATTTCTCGATGAATCCCCACAATCCGATTATTCGGCAGCACATTCAGCAGGGGGGCCTCGCCGCTGTTTATGAAAATGGCTATCTCTCGATTTTGAAAGGGGACTGGACGCTACGGATTGAGCAGGCAGAAAATGTGCCCATTACCCTTGGCGGTCGAGCCGGTTTTATGATTGCCAATGCCCTCGCTGCCAGTCTAGCCGCCTTTGCCCAAGGCATCAGTATTGAGCATATTCGCGCTGCCTTGACCACCTTCCGAACTTCAGTGGAGCAAACCCCCGGGCGGATGAACCTCTTTGATTTGGGGCAATTTAGTGTCTTGGTGGACTATGCCCACAATCCAGCAGGGTATGAGGCCATTGGTGAATTTGTCCAAAAATGGCCAGGGCAGCGCATTGGTGTCGTTGGCGGACCGGGCGATCGCCGTGATCAAGACTTAGAACAACTGGGTGAACTTTCAGCGAAAATCTTTGATTGGATCATCATTAAAGAAGATGACGATACCCGTGGCCGACCGCGTGGCGATGCTGCCTATTGGATTGAACGGGGAGTACATCACCACAGTGTCCAACGCCAATACAACATCATCCATGACGAGGTGGCAGCGATTCAATTTGCCCTCGATCGCGCCCCCCAAGGCTCCCTAGTGGTGATCTTTCCAGCGGAAGTCAGCCGCACCATTCAACTGATTCACCAGCATCATCAACGACTCCAAGGGGAAACGACCAATGGCTTTCATAGTGAGGGAATTCTCACCAGTGGTGATCTCAATCCCTCCATCTCCCATTAGGCAGTTTTTCGACCACTAGCAACGCTGATCTGATCAAGTCACTCTGATCAACAGCGAGAAGCACAGTATAGGCCTTTTCAAAAAGGTTGGAGGATCTCACCGCTTTTACGTACTCCCTTTATATTAGAAAAAGAATGCTGTATTATCCGAGTGAAGTTCTCTCAGTGCCGAGGATGTTGTCTTTTTATTACAACCCTTTTTGCTTTAAATTCATAAATAATCAATTATGAATGAGATTCATTGCATCCACGGCATTAACAATAAGCCAGTTGCTTCTAAAGCACTTGAACATGCACTTCAAGCAATCTCAAACATCCACAGAGAGTGTTTTCTGGGATATCTTCTACCGACACCAGAAGGACTTTCAGCCATTGAGAATCTCTCCTCTTTACGGAAAAAGTCTCAGCAACGCCAAATTAATAGACCGAATTCTCGTGGAGCAAAGCTTAAGCAACTAGAAGATTCAATTGCTACCCTCGACCATCAGCAACATCGGGCGGTGATTGAAACCATTGATAGCGTCCAACGGATTCGTGGCTTAGCAGGCTCCGGTAAAACTATTATCCTTGCTCTAAAGGCTGCTTATTTACATAGTCAACACCCTGATTGGTACATTGCAGTAACCTTCCAGACGAGAGCCTTAAAAGGACAATTCAAGCGCCTAATTAATCAGTTCTGTATATCGCAAACCAATGAGGAACCAGACTGGATAAAAGTGCGGATAGTTAACGCATGGGGAGCTAAGGGGGATGAAGAACGGGAT
The DNA here is from genome assembly GCF_031460975.1 of Thermosynechococcus sp. HY213. NCBI lineage: Bacteria > Bacillati > Cyanobacteriota > Cyanophyceae > Acaryochloridales > Thermosynechococcaceae > Thermosynechococcus > Thermosynechococcus sp. HY213. The sequence goes on from NZ_JAVKVB010000016.1 coordinate 78,608, forward strand.
GGACTTTATTATGAATTTTGTAGAGTTACGGGTAGTGAGTTTCTTGATTTTTCAACAGCTAGGAGTCGTTTTGATAGTGGTGAAAAAGCTTTTGACAGTGCTTGCCAGCTAGCACTTGATACAGCCACAAAAGTGCCAGAAATTTATGATGCTATTTGGTACTAGTATAATTAATGATCAAAACTTTCCTAAGATAGTTAGGCACCCCAAATCCATATGGGATGTCAAATTTGATCACTGTGAAAACATTGCATTAGTAATAAGTGAAACGGATTATTCAGTAATTCACCAAATACTTAAAAATAATAGATACTATAGTGTAAAAATGATTGATGGTGGATTGCTTCAACTTATTTATCGGTTCCAAAGAAATACTCTCATTCAGCATCGCCTTGCTTATTATCTATCTTCTCAATTACTGCCATTTCAAGAAGATCCAGCATCTTATTTTGAAGACACGCACTTCCTTTAGATTATTAATAGACGTACTATTGCTTTTCCTTTGCGGTTTGACTTTGATCAGCAAGCGGCTATCAATAAGACACACCCAGCTTGTCATCTAACTTTGGGCGATGCAAAAAATTGATGAAAGTGGTATGGTTCACGTTGTCATTCCTGATATAGAGTGATCATGAACAATGCGGTTGCAATGAAAGCCAAATGGCAATTTTGGATCGATCGCGGGGGCACGTTTACGGATATTGTCGCCCGCCGTCCCGATGGTCAAATGGTGGTGCACAAGCTGCTCTCAGAGAATCCAGAGCAGTATCGCGATGCAGCAGTAGCGGGAATTCGTACTCTCATGGGGTTGGCGCCGGATGCCCCCATTCCCAGTGAAGCCATTGAAATTGTGAAACTGGGGACAACGGTAGCCACCAATGCCCTTTTAGAACGCAAAGGCGAGCCAACGGTGCTCCTGATTACCCAAGGCTTTGGGGATGCTCTAGCCATTGGCTACCAAAACCGCCCGGATCTGTTTGGCTTAGCGATTCAGCAACCGCCGCCCCTCTACAGCCATGTCATTGAAGTCAAAGAACGGGTGAGTGCCCAAGGGGAAATTCTCGTCCCCCTTGACTTAGAAGCCCTGAAGCCCCAATTGGCAGCGGTCTATGACCAAGGCATCCGCAGTTGCGCCATTGTGCTCGTGCATGGCTACCGCTACCCTGACCATGAACAACAGGTGGCAGCCTTGGCAAGGGAGATGGGGTTTAGCCAAGTGTCGGTGTCCCACGAGGTAAGTGGCCTGATCAAGCTGGTCAGCCGGGGCGATACGACTGTTGTGGATGCTTATTTGTCGCCGGTGCTGCATCGCTATCTACAGGGGGTGCAGGGGGAGCTGGGGGAGATTCCCCTCTACTGTATGCAGTCCAATGGCGGTGTGGTGGCGGCGGCCTGCTTGCGCGGTAAGGATAGTCTGCTTTCAGGCCCTGCTGGGGGGATGGTGGGGGTGGTGCGCACCGCTTTAGCCGCAGGGATTGAGCGGCTGATTGGTTTAGATATGGGGGGCACCTCGACAGATGTCTGCCACTATCGTCACAATCCGGATGCCCCTTGGCCAGAGTATGAGCGGTGGCAGGAAACGACCATTGCGGGTGTGCGGCTGCGATCGCCCCTCCTAGCCGTGCATACCGTCGCTGCCGGCGGTGGCTCGATTTTGCGATTTGATAAGGGGTGCTACCAAGTGGGGCCAGACTCTGCCGGTGCCAATCCCGGACCTGCTGCCTATCGTCGCGGCGGACCTCTCACGGTGACCGATGCCAATCTCCTCTTGGGGAAAATTCAGCCCGCCTATTTCCCCGCTGTCTTTGGCGCCGATGGTCAACAGCCCTTGGATCGCGAGACGGTGGAACAGCAATTTGCTCAACTGCGCCAAGAGATCTACGAGAGCACCGGAGATGCCCGCAGTGTTGCCGATGTGGCGGCTGGTTTTATTGAAGTGGCCGTGAATACCATGGCACAGGCAATTAAGAAAATTTCCCTAGAGCAGGGGCACGATGTGCGCGACTATACCCTCTGCTGTTTTGGCGGTGCCGGCGGCCAACACGCCTGTTTGATTGCCGAGGTGTTGGGAATGCCGCAGGTGTATCTCCATCCCTATGCGGGGGTGCTCTCGGCCTACGGCATTGGTCAGGCGGAGCTGCGGGTACTCAAGGAGCAAACGATTGAACAACCCCTCACCGCCGCTGTTCTGGGGGAGCTGCAAGGCCAAATTGAGCAGCTAAAAGGGCAAGCAATAGATGAACTTGTTGCCCAAGGGGTCGATCGCCCGCAGATTCAAAGTCAAGTGCGCATCGGCTTAGGTTATGTGGGGACAGATACAATCCTCTGGGTGCCCTGGGCAGATTTGGAAAGGATGGCAGCCGCATTTGCCCAAGCCCATCGCGATCGCTATGGGTTTACTATACGGGGGCGATCGCTCCGCATCGGTCAAGTCGCAGTTGAAGCCGTTGCTGTTCAAGCAGTTCCAGCGGTCACGATGCCCCATGCCGCCACAGAACTCACGCCCCTTGCCCATGTGTCGGTTTACAGCAAAGGCCAATGGCACAAAGCACCCGTCTATGAGCGCGATCGCCTCCCTGCCCATCAGATCATTGCAGGGGTGGCCTTGATCTTAGATGCTACGGGTACCAATGTGGTTGAGGCAGGCTGGCAGGCCGAAGTGGATGATCAAGGGGGGCTGTGGCTGCGTCCCCTGCAGGAATCTCCGAAACCATCAAAGCAGATTGCCGCCACCGTTGCGGATCCAGTGCAGCTTGCAATTTTTCAACAGTTATTTCGCGCCATTGCTGAGCAGATGGGGGTAACACTCCAGCAAACCAGTGCCTCGGTGAATATTAAGGAACGGTTGGATTTTTCCTGTGCTCTGTTTGATGCTGCCGGCAACCTTGTGGCCAATGCCCCTCATATCCCCGTCCATTTGGGGTCAATGAGCGAAAGTGTCAAGGCACTGCTGGCTGAGAAAGGCAACACCCTCCGGGCGGGTCAAGTGTTTGCCACAAATAATCCCTATCGCGGTGGCACCCATCTGCCGGATATTACCGTGATTACACCGGTGTTTCTCAAGGGGGAAGCGCAACCTGCCTTCTTTGTTGCCTCACGGGGGCACCATGCTGACATTGGGGGGATCAGCCCCGGATCCATGCCGGCCAATAGTACCGATGTCCGTCAAGAGGGAATTCTCTTTGATAATGTGCTGCTGGTGGAGGGCGGGGAGTTTCAAGAGGCGGCGATTTATCAACTGTTGAGCCAAGCCCCTTGGCCGGCTCGCTATCCTGAGCAGAATCTGGCGGATCTGCAAGCCCAAATAGCCGCCAATCAGCGGGGGGTACAAGAACTGATTACCCTGTGCGATCGCTATAGTCGCGAGGTTGTGGCTGCCTACATGGAATTTAGCCAAGCCAATGCCGCTGAGTGTGTGCGCCAATGCCTGCGATCGCTCCAAGGGGGTCGCTTTTGCGTGGCCATGGACAACGGCAGCCAAATTCAGGTGCAAATTACCATTGATAGCACCGAAGGCACCGCTTGCCTCGACTTTGAGGGCACCTCCCCGCAAACCAATGACAATTTCAATGCTCCCCTTGCCATTACCAAGGCAGCTGTGCTGTATGTCTTCCGAACCCTCGTACAGGAGGACATTCCCCTGAATGCGGGCTGTTTGCGTCCCATTGAACTGCGGGTGCCGCAAGGCTCACTGTTGAACCCCCAGTTTCCGGCGGCGGTGGTTGCTGGCAATGTCGAAACCTCGCAAACCCTTACCAATGCCCTCTACGGTGCCCTCGGCATTATGGCAGCGGCTCAGGGAACGATGAACAACCTCAGCTTTGGCAGCGATCGCTATCAATACTACGAAACCATCTGTGGCGGCGCTGGGGCAGGAGCCACCTTTGCCGGAGCCAGTACCGTGCAAACCCACATGACCAACTCTCGACTCACCGATGTCGAAGTGTTAGAAAACCGCTACCCCGTGATTGTTTGGGAGTTTTGCCGTCGCCGGGGCAGTGGGGGCAAAGGGCAGCAACCGGGAGGAGATGGGGCAATTCGTGTCCTTGAGTTTCGTGAACCCATGACCGTCAGCCTCCTCAGCCAGTCGCGCAAAATTCCCCCCTTCGGGCTTTTTGGAGGTGAATGCGGTGCGGTAGGTGAAAATCAATGGCTGAAACTCGGCCAAATCCCCCATCCCTTAGCAGGAACCGCCACAATCAATGTCCAAGCGGGCGATCGCCTGCGCATTTGTACCCCAGGTGGTGGTGGCTTTGGGGTACCTCAACTCTCAGATTAGATATATCAAATTAATCTTCATCGTCGGTGGGTTGACCGTTGCTGCTCACTTGTCTAAGGTGAATGTGCTTACGGCCAAGGGTAATTTCAAATTCATCCCCCGGCTTGAGATTCATTTGCTTGGTATAAGCTGAACCAATGAGCAAATTACCATTGGCTTGTACCGTGATTCGATAACTAGCACTGCGACCACCTCGGCTACCACCACGTCCTGACTTCGTATCAAGATTCATCCCCAAGGCTTCAAGAAGCGCCTTATTAAACTTCATTTTGCTGATGCGCTCCTTACCACTTTGGGTGATCGTATAGTAGCCACAGGCCTTTGCTTTTTCCTCGTGGCTGAGATGTTCCAATTGTTTGTACTTCTCTAATAAAGCAGCACCTGTCAAGGGTTCTACTTGTTTGCGTCCCATTTTAACCTACCTTTTCAATGATCAAATACTGTCTATTCATTGGCGATTCAATCAAAGAGTGCCAAAGTCTGACAGCGGACTCGTAATGAATGAGTGTCTATTTTTAGCAAACCATAATTTTTTTCAGAATTCAAGTTGCGATCGCCCTTGAGTCAGGGTTTTACATTTCCTTTAGACGAGTTACATTGACACTCTTTTCGCAGGGACGCAAGAGGCTCAAAAAAGGTGAGGGCTAGTGTAGAAAGTACGCCACCTCTTTTACAGCCCTTTTCACAGGTGTCCACAGACTCAACACTACAAAAGTCACGACGAAAGAGATTTCTATCAGCGTTTATGTGTCCCCTGTTTAAGATAAGGGCGGTAGATGCTCTATCCTTCAAAACAATGACGCTAATCAAACTTACGGCACTTTTTGCAAGAATTGAATACGCTCACAACAGTCGCTTCAGTGTGAGGTGGAAAAGCCCAAGAGTGTCAAACCCGAGTTGGCCTGCTGATCATTGTGAATTATTTGGGAAAATAGAAGCAAGCTCAAGCACTTGTTCGGGGAACTGCGGCAATTGCACAACGCCACTGGTCGGAATAATTCTCTTGCTGAGGTAGCCAAACTGCCGCGGTGTAATTTCAGCAGGTTCGCTATAGACTTCCAGTGTGCGATCGCTGACATTGAACAGCCAATAATAGGGAATCTTGGCTTCGGCATAAAGCGATAGTTTCACTGTGCGATCGTACTCTAGGGATGAATCCGCCACTTCTATCACTAGGAGCGTGTCCGCAGGTGTGGGATGGGCTGAGGCATAGTCATCTTCTTGGTTTTTCACGATCGCCACATCGGGTTCTGGCTCACCATCAAAGGCAATCGTAATCGGCGACTGGCACTGAAGCGTGGCGCGATCGCCCACAATCTTCGGTAAAATTCGCAATAATCGCCGCAGACAGCTTTCGTGCGCTGTTCCCTTTGCCGCCATGCGCACCAGTTCCCCCCGAATTAGCTCAATGTGGTCATCTTCCCTCAGAAACCCAAGTTCCAGTAAACGGTGGTAGTCCTGCACCGTAAATCGCACTGGTTGGGGGGTTGGAGTGGGTTGGCAAGTAGTAGTGATCATGATCTTAATTTTAGGCAGAGTCTCAGAAGTGACGCATTCCTCGCTAGAGAATGCCCTAAACTGTGGAAACATCAAGGGTGTGGTGCCCTATGATTCCACGTCAACTGGTATTGCGCAATTTCCTCAGCTATCGCCAAGCCACTCTTCCCTTTGCGGGGTTACATCTGGCCTGTATTTGTGGTGCTAATGGGGCGGGCAAGTCCTCGCTTCTTGAGGCGATCGCTTGGGCACTGTGGGGGCAAAGCCGCGCTAGCCGTGAGGATGATGTGATCTACTACGGCGAAATGGAAGCCCAAGTGACGTTTGAGTTTAGCGTTCAGGGGCAGACCTATCGGGTGGTACGGTTGCGGCGCCGCGAGCAACATACGGTTTTAGAGTTGCAGATTCAAACAGTAGCGGGCTATACCTCGCTAACGGGGCGATCGCTACGAGCAACACAGGAAAAAATCATTCAAATTCTGCGCCTTGACTACGCCACGTTCGTCAACAGTGCCTATCTGCGCCAAGGCCGTGCCGATGAATTTATGGCCAAACGCCCCAGTGAGCGCAAGCAACTCTTGGCCACCCTTTTAGGCTTGGATCAATACGAGACCCTAGCGGAGGCGGCTCGCGATCGCGCCCGTGACTACAAAGCCCAAATCAGCGTTCTGGAACAACGCCTCCAGAGCCTAGGGGAGCAACTCGCCCAAGAACCGCAGTTACGCGCCCAACAGGCAGCGGTGAGCCAGCAGATTCAACAGCAACGGCAGCAAGTCGAGCAGTGTCAACAACGGCTCCAAGAGCAACAGGCCGCCTACCACGTCTATCAGCTGCAACAGCGGGACTATGAACACCTGCAACAGCAGCGAGACACCCTCGGGACAACAATCGCCCATCTCGAGCAGCAGTGCCAGACGCTCCGCCAAGAACAGGCCGCGATTGCGGATCTAGAAGCCCGTGCCCCCCTCTTGGAAGCCGCCGTTAGCCAATGGCAGCGCCTGAAAACCGCTGAAGCGCAATTGCAGCAGTGTTTTGCTAACTATCAACGGCTGCGCCAAGAGCGCGATCGCTACCAGCAGAACCTCGACCAGCAGCGCCAAGACCTTCTGCGCACCCTGCATGGATTGGAGAGCCAGCAGCAATTTCTTCTGGAACAATGCCAGCAGTTGGAAAAGCTCCTCAAGCAAGAAAATCAGATTGTCGCTGCCTTTGAACAGTTACAGCGATCGCGCGCTCAGCTCCAAGCCCAGGAAGAGCTTCAACAAAAAGTCTTTCCCCTTCTGCAAGCCAAACAGCGCCTTGAACTGGAACGGCAACAGCAGGAACAACGCCTCCGCAGCCGGCGCGATGAATTGCAACAGTTGTGGCGGCATCTCCATCAACAGGTGGAACGACAACCCGCTCTCCAAGAGGCAGTGACATTGATTACTGCCCAGATTGAAACCCTTGAAAAACAGCGCATCTATCAAGACCATGTGCGGGAAAAGGGACTAGAGCGCCGCCGCTTCCTAGAGCAACTGCAAGCCCGCCAGCGGGAATATGAGCGGCAAATTAATCAACTGGAGCAGCGCTTAGAACTGCTGAATCAGCCGGGAGCGATTTGCCCCCTGTGTCAACGTCCCCTCGATGCCGAGCACCACGAAGCTGTCCTGCGCCGCAATGCCGCCGAAAAAGAGGATCTGCTGAATCAGTTGTGGGTGATTCGTGAGCAATTGGCGGTCACCGAGCGGGAAATTCAAGTCCTACGGCGGGAATATATTACCGTGGGCTATGAGATCTCGCAACTGACGCAACTGTTTGAGCAACGGGGGCAACTCCAGCAGCAACTCCAGAGCACACAGGATTTAGAACCGCAATTGGATCGCTTGGCCGCAGAAATTCAGCAGATTGAGCGGCAGCTGAGGAACGGCCATCAGGAAACCCTTGGGGAACTGCAAGCCATTGAGGCGGAACTGAAACGCCTGAACTATGACGAGAAAAATTTGGCGATCGCCCGCGGGCAAGTGGAAAAATGGCGTTGGGCCGAAGCCAAGGAACAGGAACTCCGCCAAGCGCAGCGGCAATACCGCCAAATTCAGCAACAACTGCCGGCCCTAGTGGCACAACAGGAAGAACTGCAACGCCAACTCAATGCCCTTGAAACCCTCTCCCCCTTGTCACAAACCTTGGCCACCATTGATCAGCAGTTGGCGGCCTTAGCCTACGATCCTGAGCAGCATGCCCAAATTCAGGCACAACTGGCGGCATTAGAACCGGACTATGAGGCCTATCAGACCCTGCAACGGGGGCGATCGCGCCAACCCCAACTCCGCCAAGACCTCCAGCACCTAGAGGAAACGCTGCACCAACAACGGGAACAACTGCAACGCATTACTGACAAACTTGCTACCCTTGAGGACACTGCACGCGCCGCCAGCCGCCTTGCCGCCGAGCTGAACCAACGTCAACAGGAACTCCTGAAGCAGCAGCAGACCCTCGAAGCTAACCTTGCCCAGCAGGGCAAACTCACCGCTGAATTAGAGCAACTCCATCGCCTAGCCCAGGAATACGAACAGGGACAGCAAACCCTTGCCCACCTCCGCCATCAATACCGCCTCTACTGCGAACTAGCCCAAGCCCTAGGCAAAAATGGCATTCCTGCCATGCTCATTGAAACCGTCTTGCCCCATCTGGAGGCAGAAACCAACCATATCCTAGGCCGCCTGAGTAACCATCAACTCCATGTCCAATTCATTACCCAACGCAGTCGGCGGCGCAGTGGCGCTGATACTAAGCCCATTGAGACCCTCGATATTCTCATTGCCGATTGCCAAGGGACTCGACCTTACGAAAGTTATTCGGGGGGTGAAGCCTTTCGCATCAATTTTGCGTTGCGTTTAGCCTTGGCCCGACTGTTGGCACAGCGATCCGGCAGTGATGTTCAGTTTCTCATTATTGATGAGGGGTTTGGTACTCAAGATGCCCAGGGCTGTGAACGGCTGATTGCCGCCCTGAACGCGATCGCCCCTGAATTTCACTGCATCCTCGCCATTACCCATGTGCCTGCCCTCAAAGAAGCTTTTCAAACCCGTATCGAAGTCACCAAAATAGGGGGAGCCTCCCAACTCAGCATCATTACCTAGGACAGGGGTAGCAGCTTGCGGCACAATATCGGCAAAATGGTAGAGTAGGGTCAGCAACAGCACACTTTGCCACGATGACGGTTGAACTTATTGCCAAACTCAGCGATCCCATTGTCAGTGCCGGACAGGGGGCACAGCGCCAACTGGAACTAACGTTAGCGGCACAGCGACAACAACAGCAGCGCGCTCCTCTCAATCTCTGCCTGATTTTGGATCACAGTGGCTCAATGGCATGGCAACCTTTGGCAATGGTCAAGCGAGCCGCGCAGTCCTTGGTGGATCGGTTACTGCCGACGGATCGCCTGAGTATCGTGGCCTTTGATCACAAAGCTCAGGTGTTAGTGCCCAATCAATTTGTGCAGGATAAAACTGCAATCAAGGAGCAAATTGCAACCCTTGAGCCAAGTGGTGGCACTGCCATTGATCTGGGGATGAAACTGGCTCTGACAGAGTTGGCCAAAGGCAAACAGGGAACCATCTCCCAAGCCTTTTTGCTCACCGATGGGGAGAATGAACACGGCGATAACCAACGCTGCCTTGAACTGGCCAAGCTGGCAGCAGAGTACAACATTACGTTTAATACCTTGGGGTTCGGCGTTCACTGGAATCAGGATGTCCTTGAGCAGATTGCTGATGCGGCAGCAGGGCGTTTAGTCTTTATTGAATATGCGGAGCAGGCGATCGCCTGTTTTCAAGCGCTCTTTAGCCACATTAGCAGCGTGGACTACACCAATGCCCATGTCCTATTGACCCTGAGCGAGGCGGCACAACTAGGGAACTTCAAACCAGTCAACCAAGTGGCTCCCGATACGATTGAACTCACCTACGACAGCCCCACCCCCCACGAGTATGTGATTCGGGTTGGCGATGTTTCCGCTACCGTCAAACGCACACTCCTGATCACCCTGAGTACCCAACCCTTGCCCCCAGGCTCTCACCTCATTGGTTTTGTCCAAGTCCGCTACGATGACCCCGTGCAGCAAGCCACTGGCCTTTTCTCCGAGAGGATTCCCCTGACGCTCACGGCAGAACCCGATCACATCGCCCAAGTGGATCCAGAAGTACAGCAGAGTATACTCACCCTCGAAAAATACCGCAAAACCCAGTTGGCAGAAACAAAGCTGCAAGCGGGAGATACCGCGGGCGCTGCCACCTTTTTGCAAAGTGCTGCCAAAACGGCTCTGCAAATGGGAGATACGGAAGCAGCAAAAGTCCTTGAAGCCTCGGCTCAAGAGCTACAGCAACAATCTACCCTCAGTGAAGCCGCCCTCAAGCGCACCCGCATTGCTTCAAAAACCGTCCTGAGCAATCCCCCCTCAAACTAGCCACACAGCATCGCCATTCTGGCAGCCTAAGAGCGACTGGGCATTGCCACCATTAATGGCTAGCTCAATAAACCCATGACTGCCTACTAATGCCATCAGATGTTGAGGTGGAACATCACCATAGGTGTGGACGAGGGGAATCTGCTGCCCCTGAATCTGAATGTGGTGGTAGTCCTTGGCTAAAAGCGCCGCAGGGAGTGTGGTGATCACATTCCCAAAGTGATCAATCGCTTGAATCCAACCTTGGATGCCTTGGGGGGTAATCTCATAGGTGAGATGGGGCAAGCGCACCAAACTGTCTGGCTCAATGGCAGAGCCAAGGCGCGCCAAATCGGTTCCTGCAGCTAAATGGGCGGCCACGGGGGCAAAAATATCCCGCCCATGGAAGGTAGCACTGGGGTTGGGGGTGCGCCAAAACTGCGGCTGGGTGAGTTCAACCACTCGCTGAGGAGGATAGCGATCGCACACTTGACTAAAGACACCATTATCGGGCCCCACACAATACCCGATCCCCAGATCAAGGGCGATCGCCCGCCGACGGGTTCCCACCCCCGGATCCACCACCACGACATGCACCGTTTGCGGGGGAAAATAGGGCACCGCTTGCAGCAGTTGAAAACTGGCCGTGCGACAATCCTGCGGCGGAATTTCATGGCACAGGTCAATCACTTGGGCTTGGGGATAAAGACTTAAAATCACCCCCTTCATCACACCGACATAAACATCCTGATGGCCAAAGTCCGTCAGCAGGGTAATGCAGCAAGCCATGGGCGGTTTACAGAGACAGTCGCTTAAACAAGGGTTCAGGAACCCAACGAATGATCACCATGACCCAGCGCCAAATGGGTCGCACATAGATCACATCTTTCTTTTTTTCTATGGCTGTGTAGATAGCAGTGGCCACTTCCTCAGGCTCCGCCGTCAGCAAGGGGGGCAGTTTTGTGCCCTCGGTCATCCGTGTCCTCACATAGCCCGGCAAAACCGTTAAGACTCGAACCCCCGATTTGGCTAAGCGCTGCCGCAACCCCGACAAAAAGGCTGTAAACCCCGCCTTGGCAGAGCCATAGCAGTAATTCTTTGCCCGCCCCCGTTCCCCCGCCACCGAGGAAATCCCCACTAACGTCCCAAACCCCCGCTGCTCAAACACATTAGCAAAGAGACTCAAAATAACGGCTGGCCCCTCATAATTGGTGCGCATCACTTCAAGGGTAAGGGATAAATCTTGCTCACATGCCTTTTGGTCTGGCATGAAGCCAACAACGCAGATCACGATCGCTGGTTGCTCCGGGAGTTGCTGGATAAAACTTGCATGGGTCTCCACCGCTAAAACATCAAATTCATGGACACTGACGGCCACGCCGTAGCGTATTTCCAGATCTGCTTTATCTGGTTCTAGGCGACTCACCTGCCGTGCCGCCAATTGAATCGGATAGCCTTTAGCTGCAAAGCGGTGGGCGATCGCCCGCCCCATATCGGAAGTTGCCCCCAAAATCAGCACAGGCGCCCTCATAGATGTAACCTCTTCGACTGTTCCGACGCAAAGTTGACCTGCCACTGATGGGCATTCCTAACTTGAACAAACCTCTCTACCCGAGCATCGGACTGGCGCAAGCGCATCGGCGTTAAATGGCTATCCTTGGCAAGGTAAAAGCGACCCCCATAGTGTAGGGTGATCTCCTCCAGTTGATCCAAAACCTTGAGGGTGCGTTGCGACATCGGAAAGTCCAAGGCCAAGGTATAACCCGCCATGGGAAATGAAAAATAACCCTGTTGATCCCCCAACTTCTTCAAGACCGCCAGAAAGGATCCCGCTCCTGCAGCTGACGTGCAATGCAGTAAGGCCGATAAACCTTCACGGGCAGTGCTCAGGGGCAAGACACATTGGAACTGGACAAAACCGCGCCGCCCATAGATGCGATTCCATCCCAATAAGCTATCAAGGGGATAGAAGAAGCAATCCCAATCCACAAAGGACTGACCCGCTTTGCGTTGACTGTTGAGGAAATACAGTTGATTAAAGGCACGCACGGTCAATGAATTCAAGGCACCATTGGGAAAATCCACGGGAATCGAGAGTTTGCGTCGTTGCGGAGTCCGCAGTGGCCTTTGGCGATATTTGGCTGGCAACTCCTCCCGTGTGGCGTGTTCGCCCAGCATGAGCACAGACCGTCCTAACTGCGAACCAGTCGCCAGACAATCAATCCAAGCCACGGAGTAGGTCACGTCCTGAGCCGCCTCAAAGAGATCAATGACCTCGTCTAAATGCTTGGCGATGCGGGTGGTTTGGCGAATCCAAGCGGTTTCAATGGGGCGCAAGCGAAAGGCTGCCCTGAGGATCACCCCCGTCAAGCCCATTCCCCCCACCGTCCAGTAAAACAAATCCTGATTTTCGGAAGGGGAGCAGCGATAAATTTGCCCCTCGCTGGTGAGGAGATCCAGCCAGTCCAAACTGTGAACAAAACTGCCCTCTTTGTGGTGATTCTTGCCATGAACATCAGCCGCAATCATGCCCCCCACGGTGACAAACTTTGTACCGGGGGTAATCAAGGGAAACCAACCGCGAGGCACAAAGATCTCTAAAATCTCCGCCAGCAGCACCCCCGCCTCAGCAATCAATTGACCCGTGTGCGGATTAAACCCCAATAGGCGATTGAAGTGGCGCATTTGCAGCGTTGCTTCGCTATTGAGGGCGCTATCGCCGTAGGCGCGGCCATTACCGCGGGCAATGAGCGACAAGCCACTGTTGAGCAGCTGCAGAATTTCGGATTCTGAGCGCGGACAATACACATGACAGGTCTGCACAGGATAACGTCCCCAGCCGCAGAGCGGTTGTAGATAGCTCCTATGGGTGATGGGAAAAGACATATCGTTTATCTAAGTGATACTTGACCACGTAGCCAATGGCTAGACCAATAATGGCGCCAATTTCGCGCATGAAATGGCTTTGCCAAATCAACCAAAAGACAGTTTCAAATCCCCAAAAGATGGCGGTTGTGAAAATCCCCATCGAAGCATACAGACTAAATTGACGGCTATAGTGATGCACACCCTTTTTATGATCAAAAAAAATCCAGCGCTTATCCAGATAGTATTTCACTACCAAACCCACGAGGGTACCCACTGCCACTGCGGTTATAAAATAAGGGAAACTATTATCAATGAGTAATATCACCCTTTGAAAAAATAAATTCATAAAGGTGGCAATAACCGCAAAAACTGTATAGCGAATAATCAGAGTTTGCAAACTCATAGAATCCCACCAAGAATAAAAAGAACTAGGCAGATCAAGAAACAAATTTGACTTTGGCGATCTTTAATTGCATAAACAATTGGATCATCGTGCATCAAACCCCGATGGGTAATCATAATGGTTCTTGTAATCCAGTATAGAAGCACACAGCAAATGCCCCAGAGCACCTGTGGTCTTGTGTAAAGAAGCTGCACTTGGGGAGAGTTGATATAGAGCGCCAGCACCAAAATTGAGACATAACCCGCCCCAATGGCCATCATGCTAATAATCGGCAAATCGTCAATGTGGTAGCCCCGACCACTGGCCTTGAGTTGTTTGCGGTGACGATGATCCACCAGTTCTGCTTGCCGCTTGACTGTTGCTAGGCAAAAGAAGAAAAAGATGGAGAAGGCCAAAAGCCAGACACTGAGGGAAATTCCTGTGGCAACCGCACCCGCAAAGATGCGAATGGTGTAAAGACCAGCCAGCGTGCAAATGTCAATAATAATCCGTCGCTTTAGGTAAAAGGAGTAGGCAGTTGTGAGACCATAATAGGCCAGCAGAATGCCCAGAAATGGCCAACTAATGGTGGTGGCGATCGCCATCCCCAGTCCTAAAAGCACCAAAATCATCCAGATGCCATGACAGAGGGGAAGATCTCCAGCAGCAAAGGGACGATGACGCTTGCGGGGATGGGCGCGATCGACCTGCAAATCCAAAAGATCATTTAAGACATAGACACTGGACGCCGTCAGACTAAAAGTAGCCGCTGCCACCAGCGAAATCCAAAAGGTTGGTAAATCAAATTGATGTGCCGCGAGCATTGGCACAAAGACCAAACTATTTTTCACCCATTGATGGGGGCGGATTTCTTTCAGGTAGGGTTGAATGCTTCGTTTTGCAGTACCTAGATGTTCAACATTAGAATTAACTTGCTCTACTTTCTTGCGCAGCCGAGGTGAGGCATTGACGGTAATTGCTTTGGCCGCAACTGCCCACACAGGCAAATCAGCCTCAGAATCCCCCATGTAGATAAAATTTTTCTCACCAAAACGCTCTACGATAAACCTTGCTTTATGCTCTCCCTTCAAATTAAGCTGGCCATCAGACCCATAAACCTCATCAAAAAGCCCTAAATGGGCAGCAATCTTATCAGCAATGAGTTGATCAGTGGCAGTGATGAGAGCAACCTTACCCCCCTTTGCTTTCCAAGCTTGGATATACTGAATAACCTCCGAGTTATAGGGCAGTGCTGTAACATCTATTTCAGAGAGTTTAGCTAATTTTCTTTTGATTTGGGCGCGATGAAAGCTTCTTATTTGAAAGAATATAACTAGAGACTGAGCCAAAGAAGAACAGATTAATTCCAGCAAAATATCCGTCTTCAGCAGTGTATTGTCTAGATCGATAAGAAGATAAACCATCTTTTACCGTTTAAGACTTGCGCTATGTTCTTGGTCAGCTTAAAGTAAGCTACCGCTTAACCCATTTTTTTCCATGAGCTGCATGATGGTATTAACCGAAATCCTTGCTCCATGGTGCCAGAATCAGCACTCCTAGGTCAGCTAAAGGCGAGTAACAGATTATGAATTAGTCGCTGCTGTAGCCCAACCTAGGCCGCCAGCTACTAGAGTAGTAGTGAACTGATTCGGGAACGGAAACTATGGGTGAACTCTTTGGCCTGCTGTTTCTACTGGGGTTTGGAGGCTGGGGTATCGCTAACTCTGTGCGCATTGTCAATCAGGGCAATATGGCCTTGGTGGAGCGGTTAGGCAGCTATAGCCGTCGCTTGGAACCGGGGCTAAATTTTACAGTGCCGTTCCTTGATCGCGTGGTCTTTGAGCAAACGATTCGGGAAAAGGTCTTAGATATTCCGCCGCAGCAGTGTATCACCCGTGACAATGTGACGATTACCGTGGATGCCGTTGTCTATTGGCGGATTATTGATATGGAGCGCGCCTACTACAAGGTGGAAAACCTGACGATGGCAATGGTGAATCTGGTGCAAACGCAGATTCGAGCAGAAATGGGGAAGCTAGAGCTGGATGAAACCTTTACCGCCCGCACTCAGGTGAACGAGAATCTCCTGCGGGATCTGGATATTGCTACCGATCCTTGGGGGGTGAAGGTGACCCGTGTGGAGCTGCGGGATATTGCCCCCTCGAAGGCGGTTCAAGAGTCGATGGAACTGCAAATGTCCGCTGAGCGCAAAAAACGCGCTGCGATTCTCACCTCTGAAGGGGAACGGGAAGCAGCGATCAACTCGGCTCGAGGTAAAGCGGAAGCTCAAGTGTTAGCCGCCGAGGCCGAACAAAAAGCCGCTATTCTGGCAGCGGAAGCAGAACAAAAAGTGGTGGTGTTGCGTGCCCAAGCGGAGCGCCAAGATCAGATTTTGCGTGCCCAAGGAACTGCAGAAGCAATGAAGATTATTGCCGCAGCACTGCGTGAAGATCCGAAGGCGAAGGAAGCGCTCCAGTTTCTCCTTGCTCAGGGCTATTTAGATATGGGACGCACCATTGGCCATAGTAATAGCAGTAAAGTACTATTTATGGATCCCAGCAATATCCCGGCCACAATTGAGGGTGTAAAATCCCTCATTGAACAGCCCTCCCGTGAGGTATAACCCATGACACAATTTCAGGCACAGGTTTTTGTGACCCTGCGACCATCGGTGTTAGATCCGGCAGGAGTGGCAGTACAGGCGGGAATTCATCATCTCGGCTATACAAATGTGCAATCGGTGCGCATTGGCAAACTGGTGGAACTCACCCTAGAGGCCAGCGATCGCGCCACTGCCGAGGCACAACTCACCCACATTGCCGATCAACTGTTGGCCAACCCCGTGATTGAAACCTTTCGCATTGAATTGCAGGAGCTGGCAACTGCCGCAGGATAGGCACGATGTTCAACTGGTGGGATGATCTATTAGCCAGTATCGAGGCGGGCATCAAGGCCGGGATTGAATCGGGATTACAGTCCTTGGCGGAGACCCTTGCCCCCTTGCTTCAGGTACCGGAACCTGCAGCCCCGTTCCAACGCATTGCCCTTTTTCGGGCGGGTGTCGATCAACCCATTGCTGGCTCTGGTCTCAGGGTTGAAGGCGCCGCTTGGTATCTGGAGTCCCACTGGCCGCAAACAATTCCCCTCTTTGAACTGCCGGAAGCCCACCTGTGGTTGGAAGTGCCTTCTGCCCAAGGGGGAGATCAGTTGCTCCTGTGTCGCGCCCTAGTGAAAACCGGGATGCTGCCTGAGGGAGGGCAACTGGTTCTCAGCCGCAGTCAACCCTTTGGTTGGACATTTTCGCGCACGGTTTCCCTCGTGGGCGATCGCGATTGGCATCTGTGTGAAGTGCCTTTTCACCTGAAACCAGAACCCCAGACCCCCGGCTTGATTAAAATTGGGGTGGAATTCATGGGACGCGGTGTGGTCTGGCTACGGGATATTGAGCTACTCCATGCCCCTGCCAAGTTAAAGCCGATTACTGACGTGATGGATGGATTGCTGTGAGTCATGCCCTAAACGTGGGGATTGTGGTTTTTCCCGGATCCAATTGCGATCGCGATGTGGCCTACGTCACGAGTGAGATTCTCGGCTGGCCCACTCAACTGCTGTGGCACGAAGAGACCCATCTGAGTGACTATGATTTGATTGTGCTACCGGGGGGCTTCAGTTTTGGTGATTATTTGCGCTGTGGGGCGATCGCCCACTTCTCACCAATTATGTCCGCCGTCAAAGACCATGCCGCCGCTGGCAAATGGGTGCTGGGCATTTGTAATGGGTTTCAAATCCTGACCGAGGCCAAACTGCTCCCCGGTGCTCTAGTGCGCAATCGGGACTTGCATTTTATTTGCGATCGCGTGTATTTGCGCTTAGAAGCCAAGGAACGCCCGTGGCTACAGGCCTATGGCGATAAAACGGTGATTCGCTTGCCCATTGCCCACGGTGAGGGCTGCTACTACGCCGATGCCGCCACCCTCGCTGAACTGGAAGCCAACCGCCAAGTCCTCTTTCGCTATGCCGATGCCCAAGGGAACGTCACCCCTGAGAGTAATCCCAATGGTTCGCTCAACAATATCGCGGGTATTTGCAATGCTGCTGGCAATGTGTTAGGAATGATGCCCCACCCTGAGCGCGCCGCTGACCCCGCCTTGAGCCACTCCCCCAGTGATCACACGTTGGATGGCCTGCAATTGTTCAAATCGCTTTTGATGGCTGCGGCTGAGGTTTAGAGGTGTTTTCGTCTTTGGAGGCGATGCAACTTCATCAACTGACGGCAACCGTCAACCTCTATGATGCCCCCACGGGCGATCGCTTGGCGACCCAAGGGGCAGCAGGACGCTTGCTCTGGGCACCTGCTTTGGGGGCTGAACGTACCTACGTGCAACTTGCTGAGGATGAATACTGGGGCTGGCTGGATCCACAGGATTACCGCCATCTCACACCCGCCACTCAGTCCTATCAACCCATTGCCCGCGATCGCGCCTACATCGAGGCTGTCCTTGAAGAGGTGATTGCCTTTTGCTGCGCGGCACAGCAGGTTCCCCATGAATATCTCTGGGGCGGAACCGTTGCTCCCAACTACGACTGTTCTGGCTTGATACAGGCCAGTTTTGCCAGTCAAGGCATTTGGCTGCCCCGTGATGCCTATCAGCAGGAGGCCTTTGCCACGCCCCTAGGGAGCAACTCCATTGAGGAAACCTTACCCCAGCTTCAGCGGGGTGATCTGGTGTTTTTCGGTACGCGTGAAAAGGCGACCCATGTGGGTCTCTATCTGGGGCAGGGACAGTATATCCATAGCTCTGGCAAAGAATATGGCCGCAATGGCATTGGCATTGATACCCTCTACCCCAGTGAAGATCCCGTCAGCATCGCCTATCAGCAGCAGTTTCGCGGCGGTGGCCGCATTGACTATAGCTATCTGCCCCTAGGCTAGCGCCCCATCCCCAGTTTTTGCGCTTTTTGATAGACCTTGCCTTCCGTGAGCAGGGAAGGAGCAATGACAATCTCCACCTGCTGCATTTCCCGCAGATCCTTGGCGCCAAGGGTGCCCATACTGGTTTGCAATGCCCCAAGAAAGTTGTGGGTACCATCATCCAACTGAGCCGGTCCCCGCAGAATCTGCTCAAGGGTGCCAGTGGTGCCGACATGAATGCGCGTCCCCCGAGGCAGCACCGGACTAGGCGTGGCCATCCCCCAGTGATAACCGCGACCGGGGGCTTCTTTGGCA
The DNA here is from genome assembly GCF_031460975.1 of Thermosynechococcus sp. HY213. Taxonomy (NCBI): domain Bacteria; kingdom Bacillati; phylum Cyanobacteriota; class Cyanophyceae; order Acaryochloridales; family Thermosynechococcaceae; genus Thermosynechococcus; species Thermosynechococcus sp. HY213. The sequence continues at coordinate 97,287 of NZ_JAVKVB010000016.1, forward strand.
CGGGCAAAGGGGGATCCCATCATCACCGCATCTGCGCCGCAGGCAATACACTTGCAGACATCGCCACCCGTGACAAGGCCCCCATCGGCAATCACAGGCACATAGCGTTGCGTCTCTTCAAAATAGGCATCCCGTGCCGCTGCACAGTCAGCGATCGCCGTGACCTGAGGCACCCCCACCCCAAGCACGCCCCGGGAAGTACAGGCTGCCCCCGGCCCAATCCCCACCAGAATCGCTGCTGCACCACAGTGCATGAGACTGAGGGCCACCTCATAGGTGACGCAATTCCCCAAAATGACGGGCATTGGCATCCGTTCACAAAAAGCAGCAAGATCGAGTGGTTCTGTCCCCTCAGGGGCAAGGTGAGCCGGTGAGACGACCGTGGCTTGGACAAAGAGCAAATCGGCCCCCGCCGCTGCCACAACATCGCCAAAACGACTAGCCCCCGCTGGGGTTAAACTGACGGCAGCAATCCCCCCTTGGGATTTGATTTCTTGAATGCGTTTTTCAATGAGGTGGGGCTGAATCGGCTGGGCATACAACTGCTGCATCAGGGGCACAAATTCATCAACACTGACGCTGGCAATGCGTTCGAGAATCGGTGCTGGATCTTCGTAGCGGGTTTGAATCCCCTCAAGGTTGAGGACGCCCAGTGCCCCCATTTGGCTGAGTTTGACGGCCATCGTAACATCCACGACCCCATCCATGGCACTGGCAATAATCGGAATTTCCCGTTCAATGGAACCAAGGCGCCAGCGGGTATCGGCCAGCTGGGGATCAAGAGTGCGGTTGCCGGGGACAAGGGCAATTTCATCAATACCGTAGGCGCGACGGGCGGTGCGATGTCCCCCTAGTTGAATCGTCATGGTGTTCCTCGCAGTAGGTGGGCTAAAGGATCAAGTACGGTGTCTAAGTTGTTGTTGACAGTGCAACAAATTTACAAAAATTTACAACACTTCGACAAGCCATGCCTTGGCGCTAGTTCAATGGGGGATTGGGCGATCGCCGAACCGGGCGAAAGGAGGTCGGACGCGGCGATGTGGGCGATGAACCGGGACGCTGAGGGCGCTGGGGACGGGCTGGCCGTGCCTTGGCTTTCTTGGGCTTCTTGATTTTGCGGGGGGGCAAAATACCCACCGTGGCTGCCTCCTGAACCACTAGACTTGTGCCCTGTCGCTGTACCTGAAAGTCCCAAAAGTATCCGGGTGACTTCATAGGCACGGTTCCTGTGAGTTTCAGTTTGAAAGCTTTGGGTTTCTCGCCCCGCCGACGCGGCAACTGTTGAATTTTAACGACGACAAAGTTCTTTTCTTGGGAGTTGAAGATCACTTCTCCGCGTACAGAAAAGTAGCCGTCATTGACGCCGGGATCCGCTGCTGCGGCATTGGCCTGTTGCAGGCGTTCCGGTTCCCATACACCCACAATTTGCAGGTGCAGCTTCACCGCTTCTTTGTCAACGTCGCGGGTGCGGGGATAGACCACCCAGAGGTGGGGTTCATTCAGGTCGAGATATTTTTTAATCAGGTTCATCACCTGCCCCAAGAGGACGGTTTCAATTTCCACGCCATCCTCGGTCATCATCACCCCGCGGTTGAACTCCTCCTCCGAAGCGGGTACATAGCGACCGCGCACAACCCCGATCGCCCGATATTGCATCCGTTCACTGGGGGGCGGGATCGGCTGGGGACGGGAAGGAAGATCTTCTTGCTCAGAAATCGCTTCTTCAGGAGCAGTATTGACCTTGGGCGGTGAGCTACCCGCTACCGCAACACCGAGAATTTCTGGGCGAGATTTGGTTTCTAACTCAGGGGAAGGCGTTGGCGGAGTCGCTGGGGTCTTCTTGGCGCGGGGGCGCTTGGCCGGGGGTTCAGCAGTCATGGCAATTCTCGCAAACAGTCTAAACACCAACTGAGCACCTGTTCAGATGAACAGGCCACGGCAATTCTCAATTGGGGTACTCTCAATTATGCGTTGCCGCTGTGAGCTAAGCAACACTTTTGTTCCTGCCAAAAGTTGTGAGAACTATGAGCTGGATGCAACGCTCTCGATTTGGACGATCGCCCCAAAATCGCCAATAATTGCCGCACAATTGCGCAATAGACCAAGGAGCGCTAAGCGATTGGCACGTACCGTTGCATCCTCTGCCATCACCAGTACACTTTCCTCGCCATCGAAGAAGCGACTGACAATCGGAGCCAAGGAGGCTAGGGCACGAACAATCTCGCCATAGGCGCGCTGCACTTGAGCTTGCTGGACGGTGGGCAAGATGTCCTTGAGGGCGGCATAGAATTCCTTTTCAATGGGGGCTGCGAGGTGCTTGGCCTTGACGGCACGGATATTCAGGCAGTCTGTCCCTAGGGTGCCTTGGCGTGCCAAGCGAGTTGCCCGGTTTACCGTGGGGTAAATCGTCATCAGTTCACCGGATTGGCGCAGTTTTTGGAGAAATTGGGCGCGATCGCGGGCATCCACCACATCCCTGAGGGCACGCGTCTGCAACCCCGGCTGATCCTCTGGAATGACGGCATTCACCAAGTCATACTCAATGCCGAGTTCTTCTTGCAGTAGGGTTCGCAGCCGTTGGCTAAAAAACTGCCGCAGTTGCTGCTCTAAGTCAGCGGCACTGAGCTTGGCGGCAAATTGGCGACAAAAGGCTTGGGCAGACTCCTGTAGCAAAGCGAGGAAATCCAAGTGATGTTCCCCCTGCCAGAGAATGGTGATCACGGCATTGGCAGCCCGCCGTAGGGCAAAGGGATCTGATGACCCCGTGGGACACAGGCCGATACCAAAAAGGCAGACAAGAGTATCCAAGCGATCGGCGAGTCCCACCACCTGACCCGTGAGACTTTGGGGCGGGCGATCGCCAGCAAAACGCGGCAGATAATGCTCAAAAATCCCCGTCGCCACCGCTGGCGCTTCCCCGGAGACCGTGGCATACACTTGCCCCATGTAGCCCTGCAGTTCCGGAAATTCCCCTACCATCTGCGTCACTAGATCCGCTTTGCACAGGCAGGCCGTGCGTTCAATGGCAGCAACGTCCGCAGCCGCACAATTTAAGGCGGTGGCAATTTGGCGAGCCAGCACAGTTAGCCGCTCCACTTTGTCGGCCATGGATCCCAATTCATCTTGGAAGGTAACCGTGGCTAGTTTGTCGCGGTAGTGCTCTAGGGGCTGTGCCGTATCCGCCTTGTAGAAGAACTCGGCATCCGCTAGGCGAGCACGAATCACCCGCTCATTCCCAGCACGAATCAAGGGGGTGGCCGCCGGGTCGCCATTGCTAATCGTGATGAATACAGGGAGTAGCGCTTGGCGAGTGGCATCGGTGTACACGGGAAAATACCGCTGATGGGACACCAATACGGTGGTAATCACCTCAAGGGGCAGGGCAAGAAACCGCGCTTCAAAACTTCCCAAAACCGCCGTTGGCCATTCCACGAGGTGGGTGACTTCCTCCAAAAGGGGCACCTCTAAATCCACCCATCCCCCCGCTTCCGCAGCAAGGGCAGCAATTTGCTCGCGAATCCGTTGCTGGCGAACCTCTGGATCCACCAAGACTCCCGCCGTTTCAAGGGCAGCTTCATAGTCTTGGGCATGCTTGAGGACAATAGCCCCTTGAGAAAGGACGCGATGGCCATAGGTGGTGCGATCGCTGGCAATGCGCACGGAATGGCTCTCCAAGACCAAGGGCAGCACCTGATCCTCCCACAGCAGCACTAGCCACCGAATGGGACGCGAAAACCGCAAATCCCCATCCCCCCAGCGCATGAAGCGGGCACCCTCAAGGGCGGCAATCCACTGTGGTGCCAACTCGGTCAATCGTTGGGGCGTCGGTTGGCCGGGGCGAACTTGCTTGAGATAGACCACCTCCCCTTTTTCCGTGGGACGGATTTCAATTTCCTCAAGACGACCTTGGCGCGATCGCAAGAACCCCAATAGGGCAGGGGTAGGTTCCCCCTCGCGAAAGGCCACGCTGGCCGCTGGCCCTTTGATTTCAATTGCTTGATCGGGTTGCTGGGGCGGCAACCCCTCAATCAGTACCGCTAAGCGGCGCGGGGTTGCCCAGACTTTGACTTCCCCCTCCAGTCCCTGTTCCTTGAGGGTTTGGGGAATCAGGGTGTGCCACTGGCGCAGGGCACTACTGACAAAGCGGGCGGGGAGATCCTCGGTTCCCACCTCTAGGAGGAACGTATGCGGTGATGACTTGGGCATGGTGACCATGGGCTAGATAACGGAGCTACTGCGGGCGGCTTCGGCCTCGTCGGGATGAATACCAAGGCGGGTCAAGTTAATGCGACCTTTGCTGTCCACCTCACGGATTTTGACGACAATTTCATCGCCAATTTTCACTTCGTCCTCGACTTTGCCAACGCGATATTCCGCCAACTGGGAAATGTGGATCATCCCCTCCTTGCCGGGGAGAAACTCGACAAAAGCGCCAATGGGAATAATCCGCGTCACCTTGCCCAGATAGACATCACCGGCGTTGAGCTTTCGCGTCAGACCCTCAATGGCCGCCCGTGCTTGCTTGGCGTTGGTTTCATTGGGGGCAGTAATGGTGACCAGCCCTTCTTCACTAATATCCACCTTGACGTTGTATTGCTCGGAGATACCGCGCACGGTTTTACCACCGGGACCAATGACAAGGCCAATCATATCGGGGGGAATTTGCAACGTCAGCAGTCGTGGCGCACTGGGGGGCAGTTGTGGACGGGGTTTGTCCAGCACCGCCAGCATTTTCTCAAGGATATGGAGCCGTGCCGGACGTGCCTGTTCGATCGCCTGCTTGATCACGGCAACGGGCAAGCCAGTAATTTTCATATCCATTTGCAGGGCGGTAATACCGCTATCGGTGCCGGCTACCTTGAAGTCCATGTCGCCAAGGAAGTCTTCAATCCCCTGAATGTCGGTGAGGATGCGCACCTCATTGCCCTCCTTGATCAGCCCCATGGCCGCCCCACTGACGGGTTTACGGATCGGTACCCCGGCATCCATCAAGGAGAGGGTGGAACCACAAACGGATCCCATGGAGGTAGAACCATCGGAAGAGAGCACCTCCGACACGACGCGAATCACATAGGGAAACTCCTCTTTGGGAGGAATGACCGGTTCGAGGGCACGCTCGGCGAGGGCACCATGGCCAATTTCCCGCCGCCCGGGCGATCGCAGGGGTTTGACTTCACCCACAGAGTAGGGGGGAAAGTTGTAGTGGTGCAGATAACGTTTGCTGTCCTCCGGATGCAGATCATCGAGGGCTTGGGCATCGGCAGGAGAACCGAGGGTGGTCACAGACATCACCTGCGTCAAGCCGCGATTAAAGAGGGCACTGCCATGAACCCGCTCTGGCAGAACCCCCACCTCACACCAAATGGGACGCACTTCATCGAGACGGCGGCCATCCACTCGCACCCCTTTTTCAATAATTTGCTGCCGCATGAGTTTCTTCGTCACGGCCTTAAAGAGGGTAGGCAGGGCTTTCGGGTTTTCCGCTGCCGCCACTGCGACCGGGTGATCCGCTGGCAGGGCAGCAATTTCTTGGGCGATCGCCCCTTGCACCTCATCGAGGGCAGCATCGCGAACATTTTTGTCCTTTTCAAAGCGTTTGAGAATGGCTTTGACCGGTTCAACAGCGCGATCGTAGATGAAGTTTTCCAAGGTGGGGTCGATCGCCGGCGGTTCCGCGTGGACAATGTCAATGCCCAATTCCTTGAGGAGATCCCGCTGCGCTTGAATCAGGTCTTGGATCACCTCATAGCCAAAGTCAATGGCTTCAATCATGTCGGCTTCGGGCAGCTCATTGGCACCGGCCTCCACCATCACCACGCCATCGGGAGAGCCGGCCACGACCAGATCTAAGCCACCGCGCTCAATTTCTTTGTAGGTGGGGTTGATAATAAACTCATCCCCCACAAGGCCCACCCGCACTGCTGCCATTGGACCATTAAAGGGAATTTGCGCCAAAAGAACAGCGATCGAGGCTCCCGTTACCGCCAATACATCGGGGGGAACATTTTCATCCAAGGAAACCGTCGTGGCTACTACTTGCAGATCATCGCGCAACCATTGGGGAAAGAGGGGGCGCAGCGGCCGGTCAATCAGGCGACCAATGAGAATCGCTTTTTCGGGGGGGCGACCCTCACGCCGTAAAAAACCGCCGGGAATCCGCCCAGCGGCATAGAGGCGCTCTTCGTAATCCACCACAAGGGGTAAAAAATCAATGCCTTCGCGAGCGGCGGCACGATTCGCCGTCACGAGTACAGCCGTTTCTCCCGAACTAATGAGAATGGAACCGGCAGCTTGGGGGGCAAATTTTTGCAATACTACCTTAATATCCCGCCCATCTAGGGGGATAATCTTTTCTAGACCCTTCATTGGCGTTCTATTTTTTCCTTCTTCCTATTTCTTTCTCTCTACTAGGATAGCCGCTTCTGCCACTCATCCGCTAAAGTTCAAGGATCAGCCGTGTGCCCCCAAGGACGGCAAGACTGGGGGTCGCTGTCCAGCTTTGGGTTAATAAAATTTGTATCAGTTCTGCCGATCGCCGGCTGCTGGGGCTGTCCTGTAACCCCAAATAGAAACTGGCAGAGTGGTGGCTATCTTGACCGAGCACTTTCAACAGATCATCAGCGTAGTGAATGGCTTTTTCCATCTGGGTTTGCAAGTTAGTCCACAGATCGACATTGCGAAGATTGCTCAGGGTTTCGGCCACCACATCTTGACGGTGTTGAATTAGGATGGTTCGCGGCTGTAGCTCTGGCGGTAAATCCGCAAAGAAAATGGCCGGGCCATAGCCAATGAGATGAACCATCTCCATCCATTTCGTTTGTGGCAGCAGCAATTGGCGGACAATGTGGCAGGCAAGGGCAGTAATAATTAACCCTTGACTATGGGCGACAAGGTACAATTCGGCTCCCGCTTGTAACCCCTTGACGATTTCATAGGCCAACCGCAGGGTGGGACGCGGCGCGCCGGCTGGAAAGGCACCGTAGAGATACTGGACAAAATCCCCCCAGCCTAATTTTTGTAGGAACGAGAGGTCAAGGAGTTTCGTTAAGTCAGCGGTGCTATTGATATCGAGGGGGCGCTGTTGCAGTTGGCTCGGTTGGGCGATCGCTAGAATATCGGCATCATCGGTCAGATCTTGAGTCACCAGTTGGCTAAGGAGTTTGGCATACTCATAGCGGCGATCTTTGCTGGGGTCTGGGGCTGGGGTCTGGAGCCAAAAACGGTAGAGTTCTGCCTTACCGAGGAAACTTTCCAAGAGATCCGCTTGGAAGCCATGGGTCTGATTGTGAATGCCCCGAATTTCTAAAGGATAAGTCGCTGTGAGTTCGGCAAGGCGGTTCAAATCCCGCCGTTGCTTGGCAGCATCGCTCCCTATCCCATTCACATGGAGTAAACGCCGCCGTAGGGGGACGCTCAGGGGGTTGCCGGGCAAAATAATCGTACCGTCTAGGGGAGAGGTCATAGGGAATTTGGAAAGTCTAATGAGAGAATTTGGTGAAACGCAATAAAAGGCGGCTAAATTGTGATCATCGTCACAGTCATTCTATCGGGGGATGGGTCATACTAAATAGTGACTCAGTACTATCCGAGTCATCAACAGGGAACACACAACGAGCCGACAGACTGTAGGTAAGTTTGTCGGTTTTTTTTTAGAATTTCAGGCATGCCCCACAAAAAGATCACGGTTCGTTTAGATGCTGAACTCTATGGCCAACTCCAACGCTGGCAAGTCCAGCAGGGATGCGGTTCCCTTAGTAAGGCAATTCGTAAAATTTTGCAACAATCTCTTCAGCCGACGGAGATGGCCTGTCCCACAGTTTTGCAGCGACTGAGTGCCCTAGAACGGCAAGTGGCCGCCCTTGAACGCCGACTGTGTCCGCCTCAACCCACTATCGAAACGCTGACGATCGCGGAGCTAGAGCGGCTGACTCGCCCACAACTGGTGGCCTTAGCGCGGGACTTGGGCATCTATAGCTATAAGCTGAATAATCCAGCGTTGCGGCAGGCCATTTGGGCAGCGAAACAAGCGATCTATGGACAGGAGCGGCAATGATATGCTGACGAAGGTGACTCAAGTATGGGTGAGATGGCTAGTCCGTCAGAATCGATAGATCGCTCCCGTTTGTGGTTGGCGGCGATTAAACTGCCCATGTACAGTGTGGCAGTGATGCCCATTTGGTTGGGCACGGCGGTGGCGATCGCCGAAACGGGAAGGGTGCACTGGTGGCCTTTTGGGTTGTTTCTGACAGCGGCAGTGCTGATTTTGGTTTGGCTGAATCTCAGTAATGATGTGTTTGATGCCGAAACGGGGATCGATCGCCGCAAGTACCATTCGGTCGTCAATCTCACGGGCAAAAAGCAACTCATCTTCTGGCTGAGCAACCTCTGCTTACTCTTGGGGCTACTGGGGATTGCGGCCATTAGTTGGTTGCAACAGGATGCAACGGTTTTAGGGTTGGTATTGCTCTGCTGTGCCCTAGGCTATAGCTACCAAGGCCCGCCCTTTCGTTTGGGCTATTTGGGCTTGGGGGAGCCGATTTGTTTTATCTGCTTTGGACCTTTGGCGATCGCTGCTGCCTACTATAGCCAAGTGCAAACCTTTAGCCCTAGTATTTGGCCAGTGGCTATCCTCAATGGTCTAACGACAACACTGATTCTTTTTTGCTCCCACTTTCACCAAGTGGCCGATGATCTAGCCGCTGGCAAACGTTCACCGGTCGTGCGCTTAGGGACGGCTCGCAGTGCTCAACTGGTCTATGGTGCCTGTGGTCTTTTTTATGGGGTGTTGCTGGCCAGTGTCGCATGGGGAATCCTGCCATGGCCAACACTGCTGGCTTTGAGTTCACTGCCTTGGGCGATTTATTTGTGCCAGCGGATGGCGCAATTTCACAGTGTCCCTGAGCAGATCAAGAACTCGAAATTTATTGCGGTGCAACTGCATTTTTGGAGTAGCTTGCTCTTGGGATTGGGTTACTTGCTCTGAGCTGGGGGGCGATCGCGATTCAGCGACCATTGGTACTCCACACTGCCGCCTCTCAATTGCCATTCCTCCTCAAACTGCTTTTGCAGCCGCAGGGCTTTGCGCAGATGAATGACCGCACTATGGAGTTGCTGGTAACCACTGGAGTGGGGAGGGAGGGCGGGCAACGAGACCTGTTCCAAAATTTGCAGCGCTAACTCGTAATGGATGTGGGCAGGAACAGGAATCTCATCTGAGGGGGCAGAAGAAAGAGTCACCGGGGCAGACACCTCCAAGGAACGACTATCTAGATTTCCGCTTTCTAGCGGCGGCGGGGACGGCGATAGGTCAACCGCTCGGAGCGATCGCGCTCGTAGGCAATCAGCCGGCCATAGATTTCGTGCTTGGTTAAGTTTAACGAAAAAAAGACATGCCGCCGCGGATTGCCAAAGCCCTTACGCGTAAAGAACTTCACTGCGGGCGTGTTGGCCGGATCGGTATCCACCAGCATAAATCGCGCCCCCTCCTCAATCATGCGTTCAATGAGCTTATCTACGAGCTTATCGGCAATCCCCCGCCGTTGATACTGCGGATGTACCCCCAGCCAGTTAATGTAGCCATAGACCCAAGGGGCTTTGCTAATAATTGTGCCTAAGATAAACCCTGCCACTTGCGAGTCGGCTTCGGCCACCAGACAGTATTCGGGATCGGTGTTGTAGAAACCAATAACCTCCCACTCATCCCAGATGCGATACAGCGAGGGATACAGATCACTGGTGAAGAGTTCCTCACCAAGGTGAAATACAGGGGCAATGTCGTCAATGCCCATCTCGCGAATAATAATGTTGGTGGGTTCAGAGCGCTCTTCTTCTTTGGCGGGAACGATTTCTAAATCAACTAAATTGTGGTCAATGGGATCATCGGTGTGCAAAGACATACAAACGTTTGTACCGAGCTATTTCTAGCTTAGCCTATGTCCAGCGGGGTCAATTCGTGAACCTTAGCGCACTTCCACAACTGCCTCTAGGGGATAGCGTACCTTGGGCAAAGTCGCATAGTTGTCATCGGCCGCTCGATAGCCCGCTGCACATAGAACGACGGCATGATAACCCTGGGCAGGTAGACCGAGAAGGCGATCATATTCTTGGGGCAAGAAACCCTCCATCGGGCAGGTGTCAATGCCCAGCAGCGCCGCCGTCACCATAAACTGACCCAAAGCAATATAGACTTGGCGGGTTGACCATTCATCAACATTGAGGGGGTAGGGGGGTGACTGCAAAAAGCCCTTGACCAAGTCCCCATACTTTTGCAGATTTTCCACTGCGGTTTGGTGGACTTCCGCTTGCCGTGCAAGGTAGCGATCGACGTCCGTAGCATTGAGATTGGTTTTAATGGCAAATACCACTAAGTGGGAGGCATCCACCACCTGCCGTTGATTCCAAGTGTGGGGGAGCAGGGCTTGGCGTAGCGCAGGCGTCTCAATGACGTAAAACTTCCACGGTTGCAGGCCAAAGGAAGAAGGAGCCAGTACCAGACTTTGTAGAAGTGTTTGCCACAGATCCACAGGAATTTTGCGATTGGGGTCAAATTTCTTCGTGGCGTAGCGCCATTGCAGTTGTTGCAAAACCGTTGTTGGTGAAATCGGTGTTTCAGTCATTCTGTTCCCTAGAGAATTGATTAGAGCGATTACCCAAAGGGTACGCTACGCGATCGCGAGAACCACTCGCCGCTCATTTTGACAAACTATTAAAGGTGAGGTCAACTGCCCTGTAGATCAATTGCCCACTATTGCCACTGAATATCGGCATCGATCGCAGTCATGGCAGAGGTGAGTTTTTCAACCAGTTCCTTAACAGGGAAAGCGCCGACATCTCCCGCTGCACGGGTGCGGATACTCACGGTCTCGCTTTCGACTTCCTTGGCACCCACAATGCCCATCACAGGAATTTTCTAGGTTTCAGCATTGCGGATTTGTTGACCTAGCGATCGCCCGTACGATCCACACTCATGCGGATGTCCCATCAGCCGAGGTCAGGTGCCCCTACCAATCATGGAGCAGGTCTTTAGGCATGGGGCAGCCTGCTTACAAGCATTGCCCCGCTAATCGCAGGAATGGAAACGCAGTTTTGAGTGGTGGAAAAATCCTGCGATTTTAAGGGGGCAACGGTGCGCTGGCAGCGACAACAGATCCTCAGTTGGTAAGACGAGCCCCTCGCAATTGCTGGGCGGCGGCCACCATGTTTTTCAGTGAGGGAATCACTTCCTCCCAGCGACGGGTTTTCAGACCGCAGTCTGGGTTAACCCAAATCTGGTCACTGGGTAGATGGGCGATCGCAGTCTCCAGCTGCTGAACCATCTGCTCAACAGTGGGAACTGCCGGACTATGAACATCATAAACACCATTGCCCACCTGCTGTTGATAGCCGGCATCAGTAATTTCAAACAGCGTTTCATTGTTACTGCGGCTATTTTCAATGGACAACACATCTGCATCTAGGCGCTCGATATGTTGAATAATGTCGCCAAACTCCGAATAGCACATGTGGGTATGAATTTGGGTTTCTGGCTTAGCCACACCAGCCGCCAACCGAAACGCATCGACGGCCCAAGCCAAGTACTCCTGCCAACGTTCCGGCTTGAGGGGTAATCCTTCCCGTAAAGCGGGTTCATCAATCTGGATAATCTTTGCCCCAGCAGCTTCTAAATCGGCCACTTCATCCCGTAGAGCCAAGGCAATCTGCATCGCCTGTTCGCTACGCGGAATATCGGTGCGGGTAAAAGACCAGTTAATCATTGTTACCGGCCCCGTCAGCATACCCTTGACGATTTTTTGTGTCAACGATTGCGCCACCTTAAACTCTCGCACCGTCATTGGCTCGGTTCGCGCTACATCCCCATAAATAATGGGTGGACGCACACAGCGACTGCCATAGCTTTGCACCCAGCCGTGTTCAGTAAAGACAAAACCAGTGAGCTTCTGGCCAAAGAATTCCACCATGTCGGTGCGTTCAAACTCGCCATGCACCAATACATCTAGGCCAATTTCTTCCTGCAATCGAATGCATTTGGCAATTTCAGCATCAATTGCTGCTTGGTACTCAGCAAGGGTGATTTCTCCGCGCTTGAGCTTCACCCGCAATTGCCGCACTTCTGGGGTTTGCGGAAAAGAACCAATGGTAGTTGTCGGAAAGAGCGGTAAGGTGGGCTGCAGTTGGCGGCGTTGTTTATAGGGCATAGCCCGTTCCAGATCGTTGACGGTTAAATTGCGCAACCGCTGTTGTACCACTGGATTCACAGGCCTAAATTCCTTAAAGGCCTGCCACTGGGCTTCAATCTCTGCCAATTGGGGGTGCTGGGCAAGGGCTTTGGGACTCTCCTGCAGGGTCTGTGCCAATAGCACCACCTCATCCAACTTTTGTTCGGCAAAACTCAACACCCGCCGCAATGGCTCTGGTAACTTCACTTCTCGTGCTGCATCGTAGGGGACGAATTGTAAAGAGGCTGAGGGGTGCAACCGGATATTAGTTGTGATACCCTGAATCGCTGCTAAGGTTGACACGACAGGTTCTGGGCAAATTTTCCAAATGTTTCGGGCATCCACAATACCCACTCCCAGCTGTTTATCCCTTGGGAAACCATACTGCTGCAATAATGCCAAGTTCTGCCCACGGGTAAAATCTAGACTAATGCCGGCTACGGGCAACGTCACCACCCAAGGATAGGCAGCGCCGAGATCATCAAAGTAGGTCACTAGGTAAATCGGCAAGCCAACTTGACAGAGCGCATCAAACGTTGATTCATACAATTCCCTGAAGTTGTTGGTGTCCCCAAAAACCAAGGCAGGTTCGTGGATTTGTACCTCAACCACCCCTAGGTTCTTCAATTCAGCCAACAGGATAAGATAGCGCTCCACTAGGCAAGACAACGCTTCCTCTAGATTCATCTGCAGCCGACTCAGCCGTAGCAGGGTTAAAGGCCCTAGCACCATGGGAACGGCGCGATCGCCCAAGACCCTTTGGGCACGACCGATGATCCCCAGAAAATCACTAAAGTCCGCTGCCTGAAGAGGCTGACTCATTTCGGGAACCAAGTAGTGATAGTTGGTGTCAAACCATTTGGTCATCTCAAGAGCTGGAATCCCCTCTTTGCCACGAGCCATTGCAAAGTATTGCTCCAGCCCTGTAAAGGCTTGATACCGCTGTGGGATGAGACCGAGGCGGACACTCCAGTCAAGGACGGGATCGTAAAAACTGGTATCGCCAACGCCAATGCGATCAATGCCAGCCTTTAGTTGCGTTTGCCAATTTGCCAATTCAATCTCTTGAACTGTTTGTAGCAAATTTTCTTGATTGTATTTGCCATTCCAAAAGGCTTCCAATGCCTTTTTCAGCTCACGATTTTTACCAATACGGGGGTAGCCTAGCGTTGCAGTTTGAATGGTCATTGTTGCAGTACCCTGAGTTTTGACAGTTCTCTCAATAGACAAAGAAAGATAGCTGTTTTCAGCCCAACAAGCAGTACACTTCCAGCATCATCAGCAGAACCTAACGTGGGTCACTGCAAGAGCAACCCCTTGTCTAAGTGCTTGTAGGTGCTTGAAAATCTCCAAAATCACTTGTGCTACAGTAACGGCAGCAACGTTGCGAGAAAAGGGCGGTAGGGGGGTTCTTTACCTAGGCAAATTAATGAAAATTGAAGCATGAAGAACATCATCTGTACCTCGCAGATGTTGGCATAACGACATTCACAACTCGGCGGGCATTCTGACTGAGAGAGTAGTGCCTCTCATCACAGCTGCGGGACAGCGGCAGATTTGCACTGCACTTTCCCCCTTGCGTCTGATGGCTGATCCCCACCAGAACCGAGTGAGTACATTCAAGGCTAACACAAGTTATGAGTTAAGGGTAAGAGCACGGCGGTCTATTGGTATGAAAAGCTGCCCCTAGGTTGACTGCTGCCGTTATTGTGCAACTGCTGAGGCTAAAATGAGAAATAGTTATCATTTTTCTCAGCAGCGTTCTTCTAGGTAAATATGCCCTCCGCCTGCCAGCCTTTACCGGCTTCCCTCGATCGCATTGTTCAGCGGTTCCAACAGATCTCAGATCCAAAGCGGCGCTATGAATACTTACTGAGCTTTGCAAAGCGCCTGCCGCCATTTCCTGAGGAGCAGAAGGTTGCCGCCAACCGCGTACCCGGCTGTGTCTCCCAAGTGTACGTGATGGCCTCTTTAGAGCAGGGCAAGGTGATTTTTCAGGGGGATTCTGACGCTCAAGTGACGAAGGGATTAGTGGGGCTATTGGTTGAAGGGTTGAGTGGGTTGACACCTGCAGAAATCCTCCAGTTAAAACCTGACTTTATTCAGCAAACCGGACTGAATGTCAGCTTAACCCCCTCGCGAGCCAATGGCTTTTACAACATTTTTCGAACGATGCAACAGCAAGCCCTAGCCTATCACTTGGCCGAGACTTCGTGTCACACTTAAAAATCTCAGCTGATGGGACTACAGCAGCAAAAGCTGGGCTGGGTGCTAGAGAACACCCTTACGAAGGAGGATAATCTTTTAGTTGTAGGATGACGCAACAGTCCCCGCAACGGGGACATTAAGCTTCGTTTGCGGATTTAACACTTCTGCTTATACTCCCTATTCGCCAGAAGGCTCGGCCTACTGCCACTGAATCTCGGCATCCATTGCATTCACTGCCGATGTCAGTTTCTCGATGAGTTGTTCAACAGACAAGGCGCCGACATCTCCCGCTGCACGGGTGCGGATACTCACGGTCTCGCTTTCGACTTCCTTGGCACCCACAATGCCCATCACAGGAATTTTCTGGGTTTCAGCATTGCGGATTTGTTTACCTAGGCGATCGCCCGTGCGATCCACACTCACGCGGATGCCCTGCTCTCGCAGTTGAGCGGCCACACGTTCGGCATAGGGGCGTTGCTCATCCCCCACGGGCAACAGGCGCACTTGCTCGGGTGCCAGCCAGAAGGGGAAATCCCCTGCGTACTCCTCAATGAGAATGCCAATGAGCCGCTCCAGCGAGCCAAAGGGGGCACGGTGAATCATCACCGGTCGGCGGCGGGTATTGTCCTCAGCAACGTATTCCAAATCAAAGCGCTCAGGCAAATTGTAGTCCACCTGAACCGTTCCCAGCTGCCACTCGCGACCGAGGGCATCCTCAAAGATAAAGTCGAGCTTGGGGCCATAGAAGGCGGCCTCCCCAATCCCCAAGAAATGCTCCATGCCCAACTGTTCTACCGCTCGCTGAATTGCTGACTCCGCCTTTGACCAAGCCTCATCGGAGCCAATGTACTTGTCGGATTTGGGATCGCGGAAGCTCAGCCGTGCCTTGAATTTATTTAAACGCAGACAGCGAAAGACCGAGAGAATGAGATCAACCACATTCAAAAACTCGGCATCCAACTGCTCTGGCGTGACAAAAAGGTGGGAGTCATCAACGGTAAAGCCCCGCACCCGCGTCAAGCCCCCCAATTCCCCGGACTGCTCATAGCGATAAACCGTACCAAACTCCGCCAACCGTAGGGGCAAGTCACGGTAGGAGCGCAACTCACTTTTATAGATTTGAATGTGGAAGGGGCAGTTCATTGGCTTGAGGACAAAGCCCTGCTCGTTGGCTGCCGCCTCAGCATCTTCGGCCATCAGGGGAAACATATCCTCTTTGTACTTTTGCCAGTGGCCAGAGGTCTTAAATAGATCCACACGGGCAATGTGCGGACTCACCACCGGTAGATATCCCCGCTTCATTTGCTCTTTTTTGAGAAACTCCTCGAGGGTTGAGCGCAGAATCGTTCCCTTAGGAGTCCACAGGGGTAGCCCTGGTCCTACAGGATCAGCGAAAATAAAGAGACCCAGCTCTTTGCCCAGTTTGCGGTGGTCACGGCGCAGGGCTTCTTCTTTGCGGCGTTTATATTCCGCCAGTTGTTCTGGGGTTTCCCAAGCAGTACCGTAGATGCGCTGCAGTTGGGCTTTGGTTTCATCGCCGCGCCAGTAGGCACCGGCAACACTTTCAAGGGCGATCGCCTTGGGGTTAATCTCGCCCGTATTTTCAACGTGAGGTCCCGCACAGAGATCCCACCACTCATCCCCCAAGTGGTAAATCGTAATTGGCTCCTCGAGGTCTTGGAGAATTTCCAGCTTGTAGGGTTCCCCTAGCTCCCGGATGCGGCGCTCGGCCTCCTCACGGGTCACTTCCTCGCAGATCACCGGCAACTTGCGCTTAATGATCTTGACCATCTCCTTTTCAATGAGCTTCAAGTCTTTTTCGCTGAAGGGTTCGGGGTGGTCAAAATCGTAATAAAATCCACTCTCAGTCCAAGGACCAATTGTGACCTGCGCCTTGGGAAACAGCTTCTGGACTGCCATTGCCAAAATATGGGACGTGGTGTGGCGAATACGCTTGATCCGCTCCGATTCACTGGTTTTGGGAAGGTGGATAGGGGCAGCAGCAAACTCTGGCATAGGGGCTGATCTATCTAACAAATCTTTCATCCGGCTGAGACTTCTATTGTGACATTCTCCTGCCCTCAAGGGTGGGTCTTTGACCCCAAATTTTTGGGTTCAGGGACGCTTTGCCGCAGTGTAAGGCGAGTGGCCAACTCCAAAAGATAGGGCTATGCTAAGGTTGAAATCACGTAGTGGTCATGCCACTGCCGCCCTCTATTCACAATCTCTTGCTATAGGAATCTTGTATAGAATGGAGTGTTTCCGTGACTAGCCGCAAAGTCCTTGTCATTGATGACAGTAAAGTAATCCGGATGCGCGTCCGCGAGATGTTGCCAGAGGGCGACTACGAAATCCTTGAGGCCAAGGATGGCCGTGAAGGTCTGCAACTCATTGAGCAGTCTGAGCCGACGTTGATCATGCTGGATTTTCTGCTGCCGAAGGTGAGCGGCTGGGAAGTCTATCAAGAATTGGAGAAAAATGATCTCCTTGGCGCTATCCCCCTCGTAATTATGTCAGGGCGCAAGGAAGAGGTCACCGAAAAGCTCCAAGAACCCTTTGAGTGGTTTGAGTTCATTGAGAAGCCCTTTGAAAAAGAACAACTCGAAGCAGCAATTCAAGAGGCCTTTCGCAAAGCCCGTAAGCCCAGACCCGTCAAAGCAGCAGCTCCTGCGGAAGTAGCGGCTCCCGTTGCTGTGGATCTCACCCCCGTCTATGCCAAACTGGCCGCCCTTGAAGGTGCCATTCAAGCTTTGCAGGCACAATCTGTCAAGGCAAATGACTTTGCTCAACTCCAAGCAACGGTTGCGCAACTGCAACAGCAACCAGCGGCAACAGGTAGTGGTGGGGATGACAATCGCCTCGCCGCTTTGGAAGCGGAAAACCAGCGGTTACACCACGAGGTCGAGCAACTGAAGCGAGCCATTCACCAAATTGTGACGGCATTGCGGCGATTGCAGGGGGGGCACTAAGCTACTGCCACTCAATTTCCCGGCGACCGGCAAGGGCACGGGCAAGGGTCATTTCATCGGCATAGTCGAGATCACCGCCCACCGGTAGGCCAAAGGCAATGCGAGTGACCTTCACAAAAGGCCGCAGCAGCTGCCCCACATAGAGAGTGGTTGTTTCCCCTTCAATACTGGGGTTGATGGCCAAGATCACCTCTTGCACCTGCGGTTGGCTGGCGCGCTGAATCAGAGGTTGAATGTGCAGGTGTTCGGGGGTGATGCCCTCTAGGGGCGAAATGAGTCCGCCCAAAACATGGTACTTGCCGTGGTATTCGCGGGTTTTTTCAATGGCAATGACATCGCGGGAATCAGCCACCACACAAAGGAGATGATTGTCTCGCTGGGGGGAGGCACAGATGTCGCACACGGGTTCGGCAGAGAGGTGGAAACAGATAGAACAAAGCCCCACCTGCTGTTTCGCTTCAAGGAGAGCTTGCGCCAAGGCTTGAATATCAGCCTCGGGACGTTTGATCAGGTGAAGGGCAAGACGTTGGGCGGTTTTGGGGCCAATGCCCGGCAGGCGTTGCAACTGCTCAATGAGACGAGCAAGGGGACGGGTATAGACACTACTCATGGGGCAGCTAGGCAGACACAGCAGCGGCAAGGGGGGCGATCGCGCTCAGGCGCAGTTTGGGATGATCTGCCATTGTCTGTTGCAGATTCCACTCATTCTTAAAGAGCAGCACCGGCCGTCCCCAACTGTCTTTGACGGTGACAGCATTAAAGATGCGGCCAATGGCTGCAAGGGCTTCCCAACCATCCAGTACCCAGCGCGCAACGGTATAGGGGAGAGGGTCAAGACGAGTTTCCACACCGTATTCGTTTAATAGGCGAAACTGCACCACTTCAAATTGCAATTGGCCAACTGCCGCCAGAATCGGTTCTCGTTTCGATTCATCGGTAGAGTACATGATTTGCACGGCACCCTCTTCCCGTAGCTCATTCACCCCTTTTTGGAAGGATTTGAACTTGGAGGGGTTGGGGTTGCGCAGATAGGCAAAGAGTTCTGGGGAAAAACAGGGAATGCCTTCATATTCCAATTTGGGGCCGACATAGAGGGTGTCGCCAATGGCAAACATGCCTGGATTATTCAGGCCAATCACATCGCCCGCATAGGCCGTTTCAAGGGATTCGCGACCTTGGGCAAAGAGTTTTTGGGGACGAGAAAGGCGGATGGTTTTGCCGGTGCGAGCATGGTTGACGGTCATGTCCTTTTCAAATTTGCCGCTACAGACCCGCACAAAGGCGACGCGATCGCGATGTTTCGGATCCATATTGGCCTGCAGCTTAAAGACAAAGCCAGTGAAATGCTCCTGCGTCGGATCAATCGCCCCGCGATCGCTCTTGTAGGCCATGGGTGGCAACGCATAGGTCAAAAAGTGCTCCAGAAACAGGCGCACGCCAAAGTTGGTCATGGCACTGCCAAAGAAGACGGGAGTCATTTTTCCCTGATGCACCAAATTGAGGTCGAGTTCAGCACCAACCCCATCTAGCAGTTCCAGTTCGTCCTTGAGTTGGTGATATTCCAAGCGATAGGGCTCAATGTAGGCGTCAATGGCCGAATCGCCAAGGGCAAGGATGGTTTCCGCCGCAGCACGGCTACCGTGGGTCGTGCGCTCAAAAAAGTGAAAGTTGCGGCGCACGCGATCATACACGCCGCGAAAGCGATCGCCCATCCCCAGCGGCCAGTTCACAGGATAGGGAATCAGCCCCAGCTCCTGTTCAATTTCATCAATCAGTTCAAGGGGTTCCCGCCCCGGCCGATCCAGCTTGTTGATGAATGTAAAAATCGGCAGACCCCGCAGTTGGCACACCTCAAAGAGCTTACGGGTTTGGGGTTCTAAACCCTTGGCCGCATCCACCAGCATCACGGCATTATCAGCCGCCGCAAGGGTGCGATAGGTATCTTCACTAAAGTCTTGGTGGCCGGGGGTATCCAAGAGGTTAATCTGATAGCCTTGGTACTCAAACTGCAAGACCGTCGAGGTAATCGAAATCCCCCGTTGTTGCTCCATTTCCATCCAGTCAGAGGTGGCTTGCCGCTGTGCCCGTCGTGCTTTGACGGCTCCCGCCTCGTGAATAGCCCCACCGTAAAGCAGTAACTTTTCCGTCAGCGTCGTTTTCCCGGCATCCGGGTGAGAGATAATAGCGAAATTACGACGTCGTTTCACCTCTTGGGTGATTTCATGGTGCAAGTCACTGGTCATGGCAGAATTTGTAGCAGCTTTCCTAGTGTAACAGATGGACTTTAATGACAATTAATAATGGTAATAATTCGCCGCTGATTCTGGTCACCGGGGGCGCGGGCTATATTGGCAGCCATACCGTTTTGGCACTGCAGCAAGCCGGCTTCCAAGTACTGATTTTAGATAGCCTTGAGCGAGGGCACCGCGATTTGGTCGAGTCTGTTCTTAAAACAGAACTCATTGTGGGTCATATTGGCGATCGCTCCCTCTTAGATTGGATTTTTCAAACCTATCCCGTGACGGCAGTAATGCACTTTGCTGCCTATATTGAAGTGGGCGAGTCTGTCCGCTCCCCCGATCGCTTTTATCAAAATAATGTTTATGGTGCCCTGACCCTCTTACAGGCGATGGTGGCCGCCGCGATTCCCTATTTTGTCTTTTCCTCCACAGCCGCCGTCTATGGCTTGCCCTCAGAGGTGCCGATTCGCGAAACCTGTCCCTGTGCTCCCATTAACCCCTACGGGCGCTCCAAGTGGATGGTGGAGCAAATTGCTGCCGATATGGGCAGGGCCTACGGCCTCAAGTCGGTAATTTTCCGCTATTTCAATGCCGCAGGCGCCGATCCCGACTCCCGCTTAGGGGAAGATCACCATCCAGAAACCCACTTGATTCCCCTAGTGTTGCAGGCGGCGATGGGGCGACGCCCCCACATCTGCATTTATGGCACAGATTACCCTACTCCCGATGGCACCTGCATTCGCGACTACATCCATGTCGTGGATCTAGCCCAAGCCCATGTGCTGGGATTAAAGTACCTCCTGAGTGGCGGCGACTCGCAAATTTTTAACTTGGGGAATGGCCAAGGCTTTTCGGTGCGGCAAATTATTGAAGCCGCTCAGAGGGTCACAGGTTGTTCGATTCCAGTCGTTGAGGGCGATCGCCGAGCAGGAGACGCCGCAATCCTCGTTGCCAATAGCGATCGCGCCCGTCAGATTTTAGGTTGGCAGCCGCAGTACCCTGACATCGAGCAAATCATTGATCACGCTTGGCGATGGCACCAATACCGCCACGGATCAGGCACGATTGTGGCAATATATAGCTATTCCAATCAAGAATGAGACATTATCCAGCACAATACTTGCGAATCACCTCATCCATAGAACGGTTTGACCCTGCATACCTCCGCGCTCGCTTCAGCCCACTCACTTCAGCCCACTAAAGTCATGCTCAACCACATTCAAATCAGGAGAGGATTTCGGTAAAAATAACACCGCGTGACCCGCCGCTTTTACCACTGCCTGCATCCCCCCTTGGGGATGAATCGGTGCATTATCCATAATCAACTAATCAACAGCGATGGTCTCTCTAACGCCGGCAAACAGTATTGACTCAGCCAGCTCACAAACCCTCACCCATTCAAATATCCTGAAAACAGCATTGGGGCGATAAAGTCTTTCTGGTGTCTATACCGTCTTGCCACTAAACGCTCTACTTTTCTGACACTTCCCAACTCTCCATCAATCCGTTAGCCTCGCGCTGACCGCCCCTACTCACAGGACACCTGAGAGTCAAACGCTGTCTCATCATCCGACACAGCCTGAAATATAGGGGATGATTGCGGCAACATAGACAAGAGACCTTCTGTGAAAACCACTATGGGTTGTAGCATTCTCCTTTCCTTTGTGGGTCATCAAGATCCGTACTCTGAGAAAACCAACCAAGAAGGCTCCATTGTTTCACTGGCAAAGTTTTTAGCCCAACAGCAGCCGATCAAACGGGTTCTATTGCTCTACACAGAAGACTTTCAACAACGGGCGATCGACACCAAGGACTGGCTTCACAGTGAGCTGCAAATTGGCGAGGAGGCAATTCACCTAAAAGTGGTCAGCAGGGAACTCTCCGCAGACCCAATTAACCCTGTCATCGCCGTCCAAGAGGCCAGGCGCGCACTACACCTAGCCAAGTATTATCAAGGCTCCAACGACTGGCTAGAACTGAATGGTTCCTCTGGTACCCCCGCCATGAAAGCGGCTTGGGGCATTTTACAGGCGATCGAGACGCAACACCGACTCCGGCTATGGCAAGCCCGCAATCCCCAAGAAATTCGACCAGGTCAAGAGCGAATATTTGCGGTGGACTTAAATGTCTTTCGCCAAGCGTTAGATCGTCAAGGGATTCAACAGCAGTTGGATAGTTATGACTACCAAGGGGCTGAAATTTCCCTCAAGCATAGCTCTATTGAGGCTCCTCTGGCCTTAGCACTGATTCGCTATGGTAAATATCGCCTTGCCCGCAACTACCACCAAGCCTTTGATGCCATCAACCCCTACAAAACTGAGATTGAAAAGCTCTGGTTTCAGGAAATCGCCCAACTGCGGCAGAACAATCGCCATGCTCTCTTTCGGGACACTTACTTTCAAGTTGTTGGCCTATTTACGGTGGGGCGCTATGCAGAAGCCCTAATCTTGGCCATGAGTTTGTACGAAAACTTATTGCAATACTTTGTACAAGAGACGGTGGGCCTTGGCATTACAACTGATGGGGCAACGCGAGAACGCAGCTTGAACTTGCTGCAACACCACGATCAGGGTCGACTTTGGCAATACCTCAGAAGCTACCAGCGCAAAAATGGCGATCGCCTGTTCCTTGATGTCGTGACGCGGGAGCTTTTGCTAGCAGTTTTAGAGTATGACTCCCAAACAACGGATCTTGCTCCTCACTTCCAGCGGATCGAGGCCTACTATCAGCAACGCAATAACGTTGTCCATCAACTGGCAGGACTGGCCAAGGTTGAAGATATGCAGGAAAAGGTGCTGAATGCCCTGAGACAGATATTAAGCAAAGTGTTGCCCGAAAAGCAATTGTCTCGCGATCCTTTCAAGGCCTTAAACTGCGTGATTGTCACTCACCTATCCCGCTGAAGCGACTCCATTAGCCTGATAAGGATTTTGTGCCACGATTGTGATGACCTCAAATCCCCCGCGATCGCCCCTCAGGTGATTTTCAAAGCCACGCGGATTGGGTAATTGATTATTAGGATCGTAAACAAAACAAATCAATTTTCTAAAACTCATTTCACTATGGCGGTACGCTTCAAGGTCTATTGCTAATTCTTTAAATAACCGATTCCGCCCTCCCTGTGCTGAGACTACCTTGACCTCAATTGCAACCTTCTCATCAACAAGCATAAAGTCAATCAATCGACCATGGGAGTAGGGCTGAGGAATAGGGTACTCCCGTCTAATATCCGAGTTGGGAAACGTACTTCTCAAGAGCCTTTCAAGGACAACTTGCACATCTTTCTCTTGGAAATTACTGGGAAGCTGTGAATGCGCTCTACTGTAGAAATTGCGACATAGATCAAGAATTTGCTCTAGGGATTCTCGCTGGAAGTGATCTAAACTGACATCTGTTTGATCCCTTGGGGCGATCGCCCTTTGAGGTTGCTGACTGAGGAGAGCTTGCTGATTCTCGCGAATGGAAAACCAAGCCGCACTGAGACTAATTGAGACACCGCCGGTGGCTACAGCCATATTGCCATAGCCAATGCCCACGCCTGCACAACCCAAACCGAACAAAACTGCCAGATCAGCCCACAGGCATTTGGTCGAGTAGCCGAGGATGCGCAAAATTTTTTCTCGCAGCATAGGTTAAATAGACAATTCTTTGGTTAGTTTACATAGCTCTGTCCATAGAAGCAAGATGTAAACAATAATTTATGATTTACTAATTCCAATAAAGACTAATTCCAATAAAGACTACAAGCAAAAAGCCCACCCCGAGAGGCAGGCTGACCCATTCCATGAGTTATTTGTTCTTTCTAACCGCACAAGGGCTGCTGAAGAACGGATATGCCTAAGAGCGCAGCGACGACCTAGAGGCTATTCAAAAAGCCAATCAGACCGTGACCCGTAATCACTTCCAAGGCCAGCAGGGAGATAAAGCCAATCATGGCCAAGCGACCATTGAAGAGTTCTGCATAGGGAGTAAACCCAGCCTGCGGCTCACTCATCACGTACATTTTGGGTTCAATGGCAAAGTTGTTCATTTTGCCTTGTTCATCAATAATGCTGCCACTTCTCATTTTTGTCCTCCGTTTGTTACAAAGTGTTTCATGTTCTTAATATAACTTAACACTTCTGTGGGGGAATGGCAAGGGGTAACGGATTTTCTTAAGATTTGCAGTCTCTTCGGTTGTTCTTTGCGGTAAAAACACGGTTTCAGCACGCCAGTGTGCTAAAGATTGGGGTGGGAATCGCCCACTGGTATTCATGAGCCGCTTCTCTTTCCTCGGTTTTCACCCCTTCAGACGCCAATTACCCCGAGATCGGTCGGGCGTGGCGAAGTTTTTGTTGCAACCGCCGCAATGGTTACGTCTGGCGCTGCGTTTGCGTGGCTCGGTCATTCCGGCCATTCTTTCGGAAGTGCTCTTTTGCGGTGGCTTTGGCGTCTTGGTGACGGTGATCGACCTTTATGTGATCAATGTCCACTGGCCAGTGCTAGGCAGTCTCATTCCCTCGATTGTGCTGGGGTTGCTCCTCGTCTTTCGCACCAACACTGCCTATGAGCGCTTTTGGGAAGGTCGCCGCCAGTGGGGCAACATTGTGAATAATTCCCGCAGCCTAACCCGCTTGATGTGGACTGCCATTGACGAAAATAGTCCGGAGGATCACCAAGCCAAAATTGATGCCGTTCATTTAGTGGGGGTGTTTGCGATCGCCACCAAGCAACACCTGCGAGGAGAATCCTTTGCCGAATTAGAACCCCTGCTCAAGCCCCATCAATACAAAGAGCTACAAACGGTGCAAAATGTCCCCTTGCGCATTGCCCTGTGGATTGAGGACTATCTGCACC
This sequence comes from Thermosynechococcus sp. HY213, assembly GCF_031460975.1. Lineage (NCBI taxonomy): Bacteria > Bacillati > Cyanobacteriota > Cyanophyceae > Acaryochloridales > Thermosynechococcaceae > Thermosynechococcus > Thermosynechococcus sp. HY213. The sequence continues at coordinate 121,755 of NZ_JAVKVB010000016.1, forward strand.
ACCAACACCGCTGTGGCTCCCTGTCCCTGTACCAACTCACTTACATGGATGAACTGCTGGTGCAATTGGTGGATGCCATGGGTGCCTGTGAGCGAATTTTGAAAACACCGATGCCCCTTGCCTATGCCATTCATCTCAAGCAGCTATTATTTCTCTATTGCTTGCTGCTACCCTTTCAACTGGTGGATAACCTCGTATGGTGGACAGGCCTAATGGTGGGACTCATTGCCTTTACCCTCTTTGGCGTTGAAGAAATTGGCATCGAAATCGAAAATCCCTTTGGCCGTGACCTCAATGATCTGCCCTTGGATGCAATTTGCCTAACCATGCAGCAGAATATCAATGACCTCATTAGTGCGCCGAACCATGGCCATCGCTCCGCCCAGCCCTTTTCTTAACCGATCCTTAGGGGTAATTGATCATGACTGCAACTGTGCTTTCCCCGCCGCCAGCAAGGGTTCATTACGAAGTGGTGCATCACTTACCGGGGCGAGTGCGGTTGCGGATTCCCCGCCTGCAATATGACGATCGCTATGGGCGGCAACTGCAAGCTCTCTTTGTTCAAGAAGACAGTGTGCAACAAATTCGCCTTAACTTGCCCGCCGCTAGCCTGATTGTTCAATACAGTCCCGAAGTTGACAATCCCCTTCACCGCTTTGGCCAATTGATTCAGGCCGCAGCAGATGAACGTTTACCCTTACCGGGGATGCTGCCCATTGATAAGTTGGTGTACTCCCCTTGGAACACCGCTTACTTTATCGAGAAAATGGCGCTACCCACCTTGGCGCTGGCGATCGTGGCGCTACTACCAGTACAAACCCCCTTCTACCCTGCCATTGTCGCCACTGTGATTGTGATTGTGGCACTGCCCACCTTCCAAGAAGCCCTAGAGAGCCTCGAACACCGCCATCTCAACGTCACCCAACTGGAATCCCTCTGGACGATTCTGCATACGCTGCAAGGGGAATACATGGCGCCGGTGTTAGCTGCCTTTATGGGTCAAGTGGGGGGGTCACTGCGGGATATGACCGCTCAAGTGGGGGAAAACCAAGTCTTTGACCCCCTCGATCAACAGCGCACCTATTGGGTAGAGCGGGGCGGCACTCGCCAAAATGTCTCTGTGCGCGAGCTACAGGTGGGCGATCGCGTGATTGTGGCCGCCGGATCCGCGGTGCCCGTGGATGGTACCGTGCTCTGGGGATCCGCCGTGATTCAGCGGCAGTTTCTCACGGGAGAGTCGGATCTATTGCCCTGTGAACCTGAAGAAACGGTGCTGGCCTCTTCCCTTGTGGTGCGGGGACAAATTTGCATTGTTGCTGAAGCCGTTGGTGAAGAGACGCAGGTGGGCAAAGCGCTGCAACTGGCTCGCCAAGCGCCGCAACTGGATACTCGCATTGAAAACTACGCTGAGGAAATCTCGAACCAAGCCATTTTGCCCGCAATGGGCGTGGCTGCTATTGTTTATGGGGTCACCTTGGATGCCCATCGGGCGATCGCCCCTCTGCAATTGGACTTTGGCTCAGGGATTGGCATTACTATTCCCACTGCAATTTTGGCAGCCCTCACCCATGCGCCCCATGTCGGGGTGTATTTTCGCAATGGCCGCGCCCTCGAACTCCTCTCACGAGTCAATGTCATTGTTTTTGACAAAACCGGCACACTGACGGAAGTGAAGGGAACCATTGTGGGGGTCAATCTCCTCAAGCCCGGCCTGAGTGAACAAACGCTGCTCTATTGGCTGGCAACTGTGGAACAGTCAATCAATCACCCCTTTGCCCTTGCCATCCTTGAGTATGCGGCTGAACGCGGGATTGAGGGGGGAACCTATAGCAACTGGGTCTATGAACCGGGTAAGGGAGTTGCGGCAACCGTCGAGGGGCAAGAGATTTTGGTGGGCACACCCCAATGGATGGGCGATCGCCAAGTGCCCATTGATCTTGATGAACTGCGCACCCATGAAGGCGTGCTTTGGAACCGCTCCCTTGTCTGTGTTGCCTGTAATGGTGAACTGGTGGCACTGGTGTTCTATAGCAACCCCGTGCGTTCTGAAGCCGCTAGTGTGATTGCCGCTCTGCAACAGCGGGGTATTGAGTGCTATATGGTGACGGGAGATCACCACGAAGTCGCCAATGCGGTGGGCTATGCCACTGGCTTTCGTCTTGGTCAAATCTATACCAATAAAATGCCAGAGGACAAAGTTGAACTTCTAGAGAAGTTTAAAAATGGTGGCGAAAAAGTCGTGGCCTATGTGGGGGAAGGCTTCAATGATACAGCAGCAATGGCCTACGCTGATATTTCCATTACCCTTTCTGAAGGCAGTGATGCGGCGCGGCAAACCGCAGATCTTCTCTTGATGAATAATCGCCTTGAGGGACTGGTGCAGGCGATCGCCCTCAGCCAAGAAGTGATGAACATTATCAATCAAAATATCGCCCTTGTGGTCATTCCCAATGTCAGTGTGGTTTTAGCGGGGGTCTTTTTGAGCTTGCACCCCGTGATTGCCGTCTTGATTAGCAATGGAGCAACCCTCTTGGCCGAACTGAATAGCCTGCGCCTCCTCACGAACTATCGCCCCGTCAAAGTTGAGCACAAGTCCAGTCGTAGCCGCTCCCAAGCGGGGGTTCTCGATATTCCTTGGAAAAAACGTCCGCGCCGCAGTTTTGGTCATTTCGGCAGCGAGTTGAGTTCTGAGTCCCTCAGCAATGGCCACGTCCCCTCAGAAACTTGACCAACAACTTCAGCAGGTCAATCAACGCCTCAAACTGGCGCAGTTGGGTCTGCAAATTGAACAACGCGGCCAACGTCTCAGCCTGCGGGGTACCCTGCCGCCACGACCGGGCAGTCATCGGCTCCGCCCCCACCAACAGCGTTTAAGTCTAGGGTTACCCGCCACCCCCAGCGGTCTTAAGGCAGCGGAAAAGGAAGCCAAAATTATTGCCGCCAAATTACTGGAAAACACCTTTCGCTGGCAGGACTATGAACGGGTCAAGGGCTTAGGGCGCCTTGGGGAGTTATCCTTGGGGGAACAAATTACTGCTTTTGAAACTGCCCTGTTGGCTCAAGGGGATCTCAGCCGCACCACTTGGGAAACGGCCTATGCCCCCTATTTGCGGCAGTTGCTCAAAGCCGCCGCTACCCATCCCGACCATTCATTACCAGAACTGATCTATGGCCTGTTGCAGCAAATCCCCGCTGATAAGCGACAACGGCAGGTGGCCTGTACCGCCTTTCAAGGGTTTTGTCGGTTCCTAGGGGTGGAGTTACCGATTCCCCTAGCTCGGTTTTGGGGCACCTATTCGCGGCGATCGCTCCAACCACGGGAGTTACCCAGTGATGAGGACATTCTAGCCGCCTACCAGCAGATTCCCAATCCCCAGTGGCGCTATGTCTATGGCTTAATGGCGGCCTATGGCCTGCGCAATCATGAAGTGTTCTTCTGCGATTTAAGTGGCCTTGTCACAGGTGACGCGGAAGGGATGATCGAGGTGCAGGAAACGACAAAAACTGGCTGCCATCAGGTGTGGCCCTTTCCTCCCCAGTGGGTCGAGGTGTTTGGCTTGCGATCGCCCCAGTTGCCAAGGATCAATACGGATTTGACCCAAACAACCCTCCAACGCATTGGCCAGCGGGTAAACCAACAGTTCCGTCGCTACGGCTTGCCCTTTCGTCCCTATGACTTGCGCCATGCGTGGGCGGTGCGCACAATTCACTATGGCTTACCCGATACCGTTGCCGCACGGATGATGGGACACAGTGTGGCGATTCATACCCAAACCTACCACCGCTGGCTGACCCTACGGGATCAACGGCAGGCAGTGGCTCGTGTCCTTACTCAATTCGAATGCTCTTGAAGTCACTGGGGGGGGGTGGCGGCGGGCTGGGGGGCTGATAGTCGCCGTACTGCTTGAGCCAATCGCTGACTGGCTTTTGATCAAGGCTCAACCCCAACAATCCAGAGACAAAGCCGCCCATAAAGGCAACGGGTTTTTGGCTCAACTCTTTGACAAGGGGCGCTAATTCGCTCAAGAACATAGGCTATCTGGCAATATCAGCACAGGTTTCCTCACTGATTGTAGCTTAGGCACAGCGGAACGCACCTAAAACTTGGCACGGACAACAAATTCATAATCGCCCCCCGGCTCCAATTGATAGTCTTGGGCTTCCAGAAACCGCCCCAAGGGTTCTTTGATCAGAGCACGCCCAAGGGCTGGGGAGATTTGCAGTTTTTTCGCCTTAAATTGCCAGCAAAATTCCCACTGGTACTCGCTGGCGCAGACATGGCCACGAATGTGACCCTCTTGCCAACTGTGGGCAATGATGCGGACATAGGCAGTAGTTTGGGGTAGGGAATGGGGAGCCACAATGCAATTCGGTCAACGCAATTGGGTGACGATTTGATTATTGATGAGACGCTCTTGGGTGAGCAAGTCATCAACGGTAACTCGCAGTTGGCGATCGCCATCCACTTGAAAGAGAACCCGAATGCGATCGCTCCCCGGATAGCCAGGGGGATCCAGCTTGGCGAGGGTTTTGCCTTGGGGGGTGTCATTGAGGGGCTGCACCGTGCGTTCACCGGCACTACGGGTAATCAGGCGATCGCCATCAAAAAAGATCTCCACACCCCCTTGCTCGTCCCCCAATTCACCAATCACCAGTTCAATACTGGGCTGTCCCTCCGTCGAGGCCCCTAAAATCAATTCCACGGGTTCGCCCATGGGGTAGGGTTGTCCCCGCTGGATAATGGGGTGCCAGCCATGACGGTTGAGCTTAGCATCCCAGAAGCGAATGCCGTAGCTGTGGTAGAGAAAATCCTTGAGATCCAGCCCTTGGGTCACTGCTAGAGCACCCATGGCCACCGCTGTAAAAGGCTGTTGGGCGTTGATCTTTGTGGCCTCAAAATACTCAGCAACCCATTTTTGCACCGCTGGAATTTGCGTTGTCCCCCCCACTAGGAGCACCGCATCAATCGTGTCGGGGGTGATCCCTTGGCGGCGAGCCTGTTGGAGTACTTGAGTGAGGGCATCATCGAGGCGTTGGAAAAATTGCTGTTGGCGAAGCATCTCCTCCAGTTCAGACCGTTCGAGGCGCAGTTCAAGGGTGGTAAAGGTTTCGCTGTCAAAGTACACCTCTTGGGCATAGGGCTGCTGTGAGAGTTGAATTTTTAAGCGCTCGGCAAGGCGCAGGAGTAGGCTATTGGCGGTCATTCCCCGCTTCACCCACTCATCCACAATCCAGTGGTCAATATCGGTGCCCCCTAAATTTAAGCCCGCTTTGGCAATCACCCGCGCTGTGCGAGGCCGTTGGTTGTCGCTTGAGGCCCACTGGCGATCGCCCCACTTGAGAATAAATCCCAAAGGACGGCTTTGGCGTTGATCGGTCTTGAGTTCCACAAGGGAGAGATCGAGGGTGCCCCCACCAAAATCAATCACTAAAATCAGCGGGCGATCGGCCACGCCATAACCTAAGGCCGCGGCCGTGGGTTCATCCAAGAGGCGAATTTGCTCAATGGCAAACCCCTCACACACCTGCAACAGCCAACTGCGATAGGTTTCAAAGCTATCCACCGGCACGGTGAAGATCAACCCCTGTTCGACATCGCCGCCGCTAGTGTGTTTCAGTTCCTTCAACAGGGCTTGCAAAAACCACGTGCCAATGGTTTCAAAGCTCAAAGAACAGCCATCCAGCTCGGGTAAATAGCCCTGTACGGTGGCGCCAATCCCCCGCTTAAACCGCGAGAAAAAGCGACGATCGCCCACGACATCAAACCCGCGATCGCGCACCTGCTGCCCTACCACGACCAGAGGAACACTGGCATCCTCCACATAGGCCAAGCTAGGAATGAGCGCCGGTACCTCACCAAACCCCACCGAGAGTCCAGAGAGCGTTACCGCTTCGGCTGCTTGGGTGGCATAATTCCACCGCGCCACCAACGTATTACTGGTTCCAAAATCAATTGCGTAGGTCACCGTTTGCACACATCAACCGCATTCTCTCATCCCTACCTTAGCGAGATTTTCTCCCCCTGAGATCCTGAGAGTATGTCACAATAAGAAAGCGATCGCGAAAAGATTTAGGTGATTTTGGGAATGGCGAGCCAAACAGGTGTACTACTTCTCAATTTAGGGGGGCCCGATCGCCCCGAGGATGTGCGCCCCTTTTTGTACAACCTGTTCTCTGATCCCGAAATTATTCGCCTACCCTTCCGTTGGCTGCAAAAGCCGCTTGCTTGGTTTATCTCCGCCAGTCGTGCCCGGCGCTCTCAGGCCAACTATGCCCAAATTGGTGGCGGCTCTCCCCTGCGGCGGATGACTGAACAGCAAGCCCGTGCCCTCAAGGATGCCCTAGGAGGCATTGGCATTGAGGCCAATTTGTACATTGGTATGCGCTACTGGCACCCCTTTACCGAGGAGGCGATCGCCCAAATCAAAGCAGATCAAATTCGCGATCTAGTGATTTTACCTCTTTACCCGCAGTTTTCCATTAGCACCAGTGGCTCTAGTTTTCGCCTCCTAGAGAGCCTGTGGAACCAAGACCCTGAATTGCAAAAGATTCGCTATACGCTGATCCCTTCTTGGTACAACCACCCCGGCTATGTGGCGGCTATGGCGGACTTGATTCGCCAAGAACTCGACCAATGCCCCAACCCCGACGAAGCCGTGATTTTCTTTAGTGCCCACGGCGTTCCCAAAAGCTATGTCACCGAAGCAGGGGATCCCTACCAAGAGGAAATCGAAGCCTGTGTAAAGCTCATCATGGCTGCCCTGAATCGCCCCAATGTCCATGTGTTGGCTTATCAAAGTCGGGTGGGGCCTGTGGAGTGGCTGCAACCCTACACCGAAGATGTGATTCCTGAGTTGGCCGCTCAAGGGGTGAAAACCCTTGTTGTTGTTCCCATTAGCTTTATTTCAGAACATATTGAAACGCTTCAAGAAATTGACATTGAGTACCGCGAGATTGCTGAAGAAGCGGGTATTGAAGTCTTTCGGCGGGTGCCTGCCCTCAACGATCACAAGGGGTTTATTGCTGCTCTTGCCCAGCTAGTGAAGGACGCCCTTGCTGCTCCACCCCGCACCTTTGCCGAAGTGAATAAGTCTCGCAAGCGCGTCAAGCTCTATCCTCAGGAGCGCTGGGAATGGGGGATGACCTCCGCTGCTGAACGCTGGAATGGTCGCTTAGCAATGTTGGGATTTTTAGCCTTGATCATTGAGTTGATTAGTGGTCAAGGGCCATTACACATGCTGGGGCTGCTGTGAAAAATTGCCGCCTGTTGCCCATAGGAACCTGAAAATTTTCGATAGAATAGGGGGTAACCTCACTGGCAAAGGGCTACGCCTGTGTCTGAATCGCCCAAACCGGAATTTGACAAAGAAAAGTTCCTCTTCCCCACCAGCCGCTACCATGGTGTATTTACGCCGCAAAACTTGGCCTTTAATGCCAATTTGCAGGAATTTGCTCAACGGGTGAGCTATATTTGTGGTCTGGAAACCGGCGGCAAAATTAGCACCGAGGAGGCCTACAGTCAAATTAAGGCACTTTGGAAGCAACTGAAGAAATCACGAGACTTGCTCTTTGCCAATGTTCCTCCTGAGGAGGATACGGATAGTTCAGATGTTGATTAGTTCTTGATGCGTTCTGATGGCTCGCTTAGCACCGACAACACTACTGTTAAGCTTGAGTACCGCTCCCTTTCTAGCGGCTTTGTGCCTAGGGCAGGGATTATGGCAGATGGGATTGTCCTTGAGTGCAAGCAGCACTGAGCTATTACGGGGCGATCGCCTGCCCTTGGTCGAACAGGATGAAACTTGAGTCCTAGGGATAAAAGGCGACCTGCGGTAAGCCCAGCGTTTCTGGCCAGCCCATCATTAGATTCAAGCATTGCACCGCTTGGGAAGCCTGTCCCTTCATTAGGTTATCAATGGCGGACATGACAATCACCCGGCCGGTGCGCTCATCCACCTCAATGCCAATAAAACAGTCATTGGTGCCCCATGCCCATTTCGTCTGGGGATAGAGGCCGGGGGGCAGGATATTCACCCAAGGGGAATGGCGATAAAAAGCTTGGTAGATGGTGATTAAATCTTCACGCACTAGACCGGGATCCCGCAGCGTGGCATAGACAGTGGCCAAAATCCCCCGTGGCATGGGCACGAGGTGGGGCGTAAACTGCACAAGGACGCTTTGGCCGGCTAATTCGCTACAAATAGCTTCAATTTCTGGGGTGTGGCGATGTCGAGCAACACTGTAGGGAGCAAGGGAGTTGTCAGCTTCCGCAAGCAGGAGATTGATTTTGCCCTGACGACCACCGCCGGAGGTACCGGACTTAGCATCAATAATTGCCGTATTCGGTTCAATCAGACCCTGCTTCATCAGGGGTGCTAGAGCCAGCAAGCTAGCGGTGGGATAACACCCCGGACAACCAATGAGGGCACTTTGGCGAATGCGATCGCGATAGAGTTCTGGCAACCCATAGACCGCCTGTCGGACCGTAGCCTCATCTTCCCTTGGTTCACCGTACCACTGGGTGTAGGTTTTCAAATCCTGAAAGCGATAGTCTGCCGACAAATCCAGCACTTTGCAGCCCTGCTCAAGGAGTTGCGGGGCAAGCTTACAGGCAATGCCATTGGGCAGCGAGAGAAACACCACTTGGGCGCGATCGCGAATCACCTCCACAGATACGGGTTCCACCGTGAGATTCACCCGACCCTGCAAATGGGGATATAGCTCCGTGTAGGGGCGACCCGCACTCCCCTCACCGCCAAGGTATGCAATCTCCACTTGGGGATGGTCAAGGAGTAAACGCACCAGTTGGACGCCCCCATAGCCAGAGGCCCCCACAATCCCCACCGTCACGCGATCGCCCATCGTTCCTCAATCCTGCCGCTGTTGTTGGCCTCACCACTGCGATAGTGCCATCGAATCCCCTGTTTCGCCAAGGGGGCAGACCACGCTGAAGAAGTTAAGAATTATTACAAATCTAGTCTTGCTTTTCCTCTCTGATCCTTGAACAGCCCTACGGGGGACAGGCTACAATAGCGACGAAGAACCTGTCGGGAATAATGAGTTGATGACATCGCCGATTGACTGGGATTATCTTGCGGCCCTTTCAGGGGGCGATCGCGAGTTTGAAATGGAATTGCTGCAAACCTTTGTCGAGGATGCCCAAGAGCGCCTCCAAACATTGGCTAACGCTGTCAACCAAGGCAACATTGAACAAATTAAGCGGGATGCCCACCATCTCAAGGGAGCCAGTGGTAATGTCGGCATTACTGCCATGCAAACCATCGCCGCCCAACTGGAACAATCCACAACCCCGCAAACGCTCGCCCAAGCCAAAGCCCTAGTGGAAGAGCTACAGCGCCTGTTTGCCACCGTTGCTAGTGAGGTCTCCGCTTAAGACTCATGTCGATCCTGCCCCCCGATAGTCTGGAGACTGCCCTTAGCCAAGCCCAACAGGCCACCCAAGCTGCGCTTCAAGAGGGGAAAAATCGGCTGCAAATCGAGATCCTGTTGCCCGATCTCAATGCGATGGCCTTTGCCGCTGGCTACCTCCCTTTGTTTGAGGAACTAGGTCGTGATCTCAAGGTCTTTTTTGCCGATGCCGGATCTGCCGCCCTAGCCCGTCGCGAATGGGGAGAAACCGCCTATAGTGTGCGGGGCGTGAATGAACTACTGACACCCATTGCAGCGAGCGATCGCGCCATTGTCATCGTTGCCCCAACCCCTGTAGAAGTCAATGCCATTGAGCAGATGTGTGAAACGGCTGGCGATCGCCCCTTTATCCTTTTGAACCCAAGGCTTCAGGATGTGGCCGTCGTTGGTATTGGCTACGCCGGTCGGCGGCTGCGGGAGCGATTTCTCAACACCCTTGAACCCTGCTACTACCTTCGTCCCCTCGCAGAAACCATCATTCTCTGGCGCTGTTATCCGCAACCGTGGCAAATTTGGCAATACGGCAAAACCGCCCCCACCTGCCTAGCAGAATTTGAGCAACGCCCCAGTAGTGAAGACATTGAGCGTGCCCTGACGCCCCAAGGCAAACCCCGTGGTCAGGGAATCTTTAGTCGCTTGGGTGCCTTTTTGCGAGCACTTCAGAACTAGCCAATCTCTAAGGGGTGGCCGGTTCAGTGTTACTGGTTGGCGGGGGTGACACCTCGGGCATTGTGTCTGTCGGTGGCGGTGAGGGCGTAGGTGTTGGTGGAGATGGTTCAACGGTGGTGGGGGGGGCGACGGGAGGCTCTGCGTTCTTTGGGGGCTTTGGGGACTTTGGGGGTTTTGGAGAGAGGGATGGAGGAGGAGTCGGCGTTGGTTCTGGGGATGCTTCCTCAGGACTCGGGCTAGGGGTAGGCGTTTCCGTTGGCTCTGGGGTGGGCGTCGGTTCCGTAGGGGTGGGTTCCGGCTCTGGCGTCGGTGTCGGGGTGGGAGTGGGCGTCACCTCTACAGGTGGCACAATGGTCGGCAGGGTGGGTGGAAATTCCTGTTCCTGAGGACGCGGGGGGCGAGGGGTGACTGTGTCCACGGGTTGGTTGCGCAAAAATAGCCCTAGGCCAATGCCTGCTAAGCTGCCAAAGATTGCCGTTCCCAACAGCCATAGCCACGGCGAAAAATTGCGTTGTTTGAGGGGAGCAACGACGGCTGTCCCCTCCGGTTGAGTATTTGCCAAGATAGTGGATCGGTACTGCGGCATCACCGCTACCGTTGCTGTGGTTTGACGCGCCACGGGCTGTCCCATGAGCAGTTGCAGCCATGCCCGCACCGTTTGGGGACGTTCGCGGACATCCAAAGCCATTCCTGCTTCAATGGCATCAATGGTGCGCTGACTAAGATTGGGCTGAAACTGGCGTAAATCCTCGAGAGGCACGCGATCGCGCAAGACCGAGGCCACAGGAGGGCGTCCTGCCAAAAGGGCATAGAGCGTTGCTGCTAGGGCATAGACATCCGTTGCCGGCGTCCATTGGTGGCGGGGTAAATACTGCTCCACCGGCGCATAACCTGCTGAGAGCAATCCCGTATTTGTTTCCGTCACCCCAGCAGTGTATTCACGGGCAATGCCAAAGTCAATCAGCACCACTTGATCTGTGCCGTCCCGCAGCATGATGTTATCGGGCTTGACATCGCGGTGCAGCAGCCCATGCTCATGCACTAATTCAAGGGCGCTAGCCACCTGGCGAATATAGTGGAGAGCCGTTTTTTCCGGTAGGGGGCCTTCCTCCTGAATCACTTGGGCCAATGTTCGTCCGGGGATATAGTCCATGACAATGAAGGGACGCCCCCCCTCAATAAAGCAATCACTGACGCGCACAATGTGGGGATGATTAAACTGGGCAAGGCGCTGCGCTTCTTGGATAAACCGCTCCCCCAGATCATGAATCCGCTTCGGGGGTTCCTGCTGCAGGTTCAATGTTTTGAGCACCACTGGCTGATGGAGCAGGGTGTGGGTTGCGCGATAGGTGACACCAAAGCCCCCCTGACTCAAAAGGGCATCGAGGCGATATTTTCCCCCTTGGAGGGTTGTGCCCACACTAAGCAAACTGAGGGAGGACATAGGCACCTTAGGGACGCAATGGAGCAGATGGAGTAGTGGTTGGCAGTGGGGCTAAGCGTTGACTGAGAATAACCAAGCGATAGCCCAAATATGCAGGTAAGGTTGCCATCATCATCAAGAGTATCACGGACAACAAAGATTCCCATTCAAACCGAGACCCATAGTAGCTGCGGTAGGGATCGTAGTTGGCACTAGGCTTGATTTTTTCCCGCAGGGCCATGGGTCGCTTAAAGCGCAATCGGCGATCGTCGAGCTTCTCAAATAAAATCCAACCCCCTTGGGCTTCCTCTTGGCAGACTTTGCGCAGGACATCGGGATCATGAAATTGGTTGCGGCGCGATCGCAGAATTTTGAATTCCCAACCTGCCAGCTTGGGGGATACTTGACGCTGTTCTTCTTTGGAGGGGTAGGTGGTCAACTGTTCCTCTTCTTCATCGCGTTGTTGGCTGAGTTGCTCCTGCCAGCTCCACCACTGATGGTAAAGCAGCGCCCATAGGCCTATACTGCCACTTAGCAGGGAGAATAGCAGCGCTTCAGCCATGGGATCTAGGGGTAAGATGCTGCTTGGTGATCATAGCCAAAAAGTTGCTTCCTGCTCAGGAGGGCTCCTCTTCCCGACGCACAAAATGACAGATGCCCCGTTCTGAAGTACTAATGAAATCGCAAAACTCTTGAATGAGGGGATGGATAAACTGTTCCCGCAGGTGCTGTACCGCTTGGGAGGTGGTGAATTGGGAGCGGTAGAGGATATCCAGCGCTTTTTTAAGCAGTTGGCGCTCTTGCGCTGAAAAGCCAGCACGTCGCAAACCCACCACATTTAAGCCCATGATCGTATTGGTACTCAGACTACGGGTCATACAAAAGGGGGGCACATCTTTTTGAATGGCAGTGCCGCCGGAGAGCATGGCCAAGCGACCAATACGGGTAAATTGATGCACAAGGCAGTTGCCGCTGATAAAGGCGCGATCGCCCACATGGGCATACCCGGCAATCAAAGTATTATTGGCGATCGTCACATGGTTTCCCACATAAACATTGTGACCTAGATGACTGTGGGCCATCAGTAGACAATCATGCCCGACATGGGTGACGGTTTCTGGTTGAGTTCCCCGATGAATGGTCACGCCCTCGCGCAACGTACAGCGATCGCCAATGTGGACATAGCTAATCCCCCCTTGATAAGCCACATCTTGGGGGAGATCGCCAATCACCGCCCCACTATGCACTTTGCAGTTCTCGCCAAGACGGGTATATCCCAACAGAGTGACATGGGGAGCCAACTGCGTACCGCGTCCAATCTCCACCGTGGCCGCCACATAGCAAAAAGGACCAATTTCTACCTCTTCCCCAATGTGGGCACCCGCCTCAATCACCGCCGTGGGATGAACCGCCATGACCTTCCTGCACGATTGGCTAAAGATTCTTAACATAAAAGAGATTAAGCGATTTTGATCCCCGATGACGAACGACCTGCGGCAATATCTCCAGCTTTTAGAACAGCGGCAACAACTGCGACGCATCACCGTACCCGTTGATCCCGATCTGGAGATGGCGGAAATCTGTAACCGCCTGTTGGCTGCCGGCGGGCCAGCGTTACTGTTTGAAAACGTTATTGGTTCCCCCTATCCCGTCGCCATTAATCTCTTGGGAACCCTAGAGCGGGTGTGCTGGGCCATGAAAATGGAACACCCCCTAGACCTGGAAACCCTAGGGGAAAAGTTGGCTAAGCTACAACAGCCGAAGCCGCCCAAAACCCTGAGTCAAGCCCTTGATTTCGGCAAAATTCTCTTTGATGTTGTCCGTGCCAAGCCGAGTCGCGATTTGTTACCCCCGTGTCAGCAGGTGGTGATCAAAGCCCCCGATTTGGATCTACGGCAACTGCCCCTGATTCGCCCCTACCCCAAGGATGCAGGCAAAATTATTACCCTTGGTCTCGTCATTACCAAAGACTGTGAGACGGGCATTCCCAATGTCGGGGTTTACCGCTTGCAACTGCAATCCCCAACCACCATGACCGTGCATTGGCTTTCAGTGCGGGGAGGGGCACGCCATCTCCGCAAAGCTGCCGCCCGTGGCAAAAACTTAGAAGTGGCTGTGGCCTTGGGGGTGCATCCTCTAATCATCATGGCGGCGGCAACGCCAATTCCCGTGGATTTGTCGGAGTGGCTCTTTGCCGGGCTTTATGGCGGTGGGGGCATTCATTTGGCCAAGTGCAAAACCGTTGATTTGGAGGTGCCTGCCCACGCAGAATTTGTCCTTGAGGGCACCATTACCCCCGGTGAAGTTTTGCCCGATGGCCCCTGTGGCGATCACATGGGCTACTACGGTGGTGTAGAAGATTCGCCCGTCATTCATTTCCACTGCCTGACCCATCGCCGCAATCCCATCTATCTCACCACCTTTAGTGGCCGCCCGCCCAAGGAAGAGGCGATGATTGCCCTTGCCCTCAACCGCATTTACACACCCATTCTGCGGCAGCAGGTACCGGAGATTGTGGACTTCTTTTTGCCCATGGAAGCCCTCAGTTATAAGGCGGCGATTATTTCCATTGACAAAGCCTATCCTGGCCAAGCACGCCGCGCTGCCCTCGCCTTTTGGAGTGCCCTACCCCAATTTACCTACACCAAGTTTGTGATTGTTGTGGACAAAGAGATCAATATTCGTGATCCGCGTCAGGTGGTGTGGGCGATCAGCTCCAAGGTGGATCCCAGCCGCGATGTCTTTATTTTGGGAGATACCCCCTTTGACTCCCTTGACTTTGCCAGCGAAAAAATCGGCCTTGGGGGACGCATGGGCATTGATGCCACCACGAAAATTCCTCCAGAAACAGACCATCCTTGGGGCGATCCCCTCACATCGGATCCTGAGGTGGCACGGCGAGTCACAGAACGCTGGCAGGAATATGGCCTTGGCGATATTGACCTAACAGCCGTAGATGCGACGCGATTCGGCTATGAGCTAGACCCCGCCTTTCGTTGGCGATAATCGAAGAAACAACGGTTCATAAAACATGACGAATAGAGATGCGATGCGTTGGCAACAGCGGTTGCAGAACTTTGGTCGTGTCCTAATCCGCCTAGAAACCGCCTGTGCTCAGGAGGAGTATTCGGAACTAGAGCGAGCCGGTCTGGTACAAATGTTTGAGTTCACCCTTGAGCTAGCGTGGAAAACATTGAAAGACCTTCTTTTTTATGAGGGGCTGGATGTGAAAACTCCCAGAGAAGCTATTCGCAAGGCCTTTGAGACAGGCTATCTCACCGAGGAAGACACGGAGATACTGCTAGATGCCTTGGCAAGGCGAAATCTCTTGAGCCATACCTACGAAGAGCAAACGACAAAAGAGGCGGAACGACTGATCAAACACAGGTTTACTCCTGTTTTTCGGAAACTGTACAACTGCTTACAGGAAAAATATCAACAATGACGGACGGACTCACCCCAGAAAAACGCAAAGCCATCATTGACACTCTAACGGCCAATCCCAAGGTAGAACGAATCGTCCTCTTTGGCTCACGGGCGATCGGTACCTTCAGAACAACTTCGGATATTGATATTGCCCTCTTTGGCGAGAACCTCACCCTTAGTGATCAAGCTGCCCTTGCCGAGGCGATCGCTGAACTGCCCATTGCCCAACGGGTGGATCTCCTCATCTATCACAGTATTGAGAATGCAACCCTACGGGAAGAGATTAACCAGCATGGGGTGGAATGGTTTGCCCGCAACAAGTTGATCACTGTTTAGGGGACAGGCCGCGATAGGCTAAAAGATAGGCGAACAATCTGCCGCTATTGTCTGGATACTTGGGATGGGTCGCACCTACCGCACAATTGGCATTAACCTCAAGGCCATGCCCCTGGGGGAAAGCGATCGCCTGCTCAGTGTCTTTAGTCGCGATCGCGGGCTGTTGAAGTTAGTCGCCCCCCATAGCCGTGGCTGCCGCTCGAAACTGGGCGGACGGGTGGATTTGTTTGTCGTCAATGACCTTTTTATTAGTCCTGGCCGCAATTTAGATCGCATTCTGCAAGCAGAAACAGTCGCCACCTACCAAGGCCTCAACAGCCACTTGACCACTCTGACCGCTGCCCAATATCTCGGTGAGGTGGTGCTCTACCAAGTCCATCCGCAGCAGCCTCAACCGGATCTCTTTGATTGGCTCTGTACCACCTTAGACCAACTTCAGGGGGTTTCGAGTCGCGCTGCCCTAGCGCTATTGGTGCGCGGCCTGTGGGGCATCTTGCGATTGGGGGGCATTGCCCCAGAATGGTACCAGTGCCATGAAAGTGGCTGCGAAATTGCTGTGCCTGCAGCGGATACCGACTGGCGGGTGGGCTTTAGTTTTGCCAGCGGTGGCGTTTTTATCCTTACAGAAGAAGGGAACGACAGGGGATCTTCGGGGGGCGATCGCCAACTGACAGCCAGTGAAGTGCGCCTCGGGCAATGGCTTGCACTGCCCACCACCCCATCCTTGGCACGGGATGAATTCCTTGCCCAAGCCGAGACCTATCCCCTCAGTGTTTGGCTGTTCCTTGAACGCATATTGCGCCAGTACCTGCAATTTCACCTTGAGCAAACGCTGCAGGTGCCTCCCCTCCTTGATCATTGTTTTTCACCTGTTGCGGTGTCCCAGCCATGACCATTGAGCAGCAAGACATTCGCATAGATCTCCCCCTACCACCGGTGCCTCCCCTCTGGCAAAACCGCAATTTTATTGCTCTTTGGTTGGCGCAGGTCTGCTCACAGTTGGCTGACAAAATTTACCTTGTATTTGTAATTGCCCTCACTACAGAGTTTTTCCAAGCGGCAGACCAGAGTATTAGTGGCTGGGTGTCAGCAATTATGGTGGCCTTTACGATTCCGGCCATTCTCCTCGGATCGGTGGCGGGGGTGCTGGTGGATCGCTGGTCGAAAAAACAGGTACTTATCGTGACCAATCTCTACCGTGCCCTCCTTGTCTTAGGGATTCCGATCACGATTCTCCTTGGCGCCGGGCAATGGTTTGGGTTTATGGCGCTGTTGCTGATCACGTTTACGATTTCCTGTTTAACCCAATTTTTTGCCCCCGCAGAACAGGCAGCCATTCCGCTGCTGGTGGATAAGTCCCATCTGCTGTCGGCCAACTCCCTCTATACCCTGACGATGATGGCTGCTCTCGTGGTGGGGTTCGCTGCGGGTGAGCCGCTTTTGAATCTTGCGAGCCACTGGCACTCCCAGTGGGGTGGGGCTGTCTTTGTCAGTGCCTGCTATGGCGGGGCAGCACTCCTACTCATGCTGCTGCGGCCACCGGATCAGTGTCATCTGCCACCAAGCCGCTATCGTCAAGTGTGGCAAGAACTCCGCCAAGGCCTTCAGCTTTTGCAGGAATATACAGCCCTGCGTTTTGCCCTGCTGCAACTCATCCTGCTGTTTGCCATTGTCGCGGCGATGTCGGTTTTGGTGGTGCGCCTTGCGGAGGTCTTACCCAGCCTCGATACGGATCAATTTGGGTTTCTTTTGGCGGCTGCGGCCGGCGGACTCGGGCTAGGGGCACTGCTTTTGAATACAGTGGGCAAGCACTTTGCCTACGGCTGGTCGAGTTTATTGGGCTGTTGGGGTATGGGGGGCATGTTTGTTGGTCTGTCCTTGAGTCTAGATTCTTTGGCTTGGAGCATGGGCTACATCATTGGTTTGGGCTTCTTTGCCGCCTTTGTGGCGATTCCAATGCAAACCTTAATTCAACTGATGACCCCAGCCGAACAGCGAGGGGCGATTTTTGGCCTGCAAAATAACCTCGTGAATATTGCCCTCAGTGTGCCCTTGGCGGTGGTTGGTTTAGCGGAGACGTGGTGGGGGCTGCAACCCGTACTCATTGGCTTGGGGGGGGCGATCGCCCTTGGTGGGACGCTGATGACCCTCAACCATCGCAACGGCATGGTGACTGGCGGCCTGCTCTAAAAGTTCCATAAAAAATCTTAAATCCTTTCATCTTGACGTTTTTTGCGCTACGCTGTAGAGTCAATTGACGCTTTTGCTGGCGTAACTTGCCATGTCACCTGCCTTCCCCTCATCCTCTACGACCTCCTCTAGCCCTGTGATCGCCCTCAAGGAAATGGTGTCGCGGTTACAGCGGGAAAATAGTAAAATTCAGGAGCTATTGGCCTCCCTGAGCTTTGCGCTGCGGAGTTTCAACAACCTGAATCAATTTTTTGAACTGATCCCACTGATTACCTGCCGCGTGACGGAGGCGGAGGCCGCGGCCTTGGTTTTATTTCGCGCCGATGGTCAGGCTCGTCTTGAACAACTCCATTGTCACGCCAGCGATCAGTGTCCCAATATTCGCGCCGCCCTAGAAACGGCCACCCGCACCCTTGCCAATAGCGTTGGTATGGCTGCAATTGATGCGGGGAGCGATCGCGAGATCAGCCGTCCTCGGCTTGAGCAACTTTTGGATCAGCAACTGCGAGAACGTCTCCCCCAAGGCATTCAGTTCTACGGCACGGCGATTCTCGTCAAGGATTCGGGACTCACGGAGCGGGGGCGGCTCTACGTTTTTAGTCAGCAACCCGAATACGAGTGGAATGAAACACGGCAGCAACTGTTGCAGGTGATCGCGGATCAAACAGCCGTGGCCATTGCCAATGATGAGTTGGCTCTGAAGTTGCGCGATCGCCAGCGTTTGGATCGGGAACTGGAAATTGGGGCAGAAATTCAACGGCGACTCTTGCCCCACCGCTGCCCCAAAATCCACGGCCTCGAGCTAGCCGCCGAGTGTCGCACCGCCAGTTGGGTGGGGGGAGACTACTATGACTTTATCCCCATTACCTATGGCCTCGGTGATCAAAAGGAGATCGAGCAAGGCCGTTGGGGCATTGCCATTGGGGATGTGATGGGTAAGGGGGTACCGGCCGGATTGATCATGACCATGACCCGCGGCATGCTGCGGGCAGAAGCCCTCAATGGTCACCGTCCCAGTCGAATTTTGCAGCACCTCAATCGGGCGATGCAGCCGGATTTAGAAAGCTCCCATCGCTTTGTTACCCTCTTTTACTCTGAGTACAATCCCCAAACCCGGCTCTTGGCCTACAGTAATGCGGCTCACCTTCCCCCCCTGCTGTGGCGGGCTGAAACGGGGACTATCCATCGGCTAGACACCTACGGCATGCTTATTGGTTTGGATACTCGCAGCCAATATCAAGAGGCAGAAGTGCGACTGCAACCCGGCGACACGGTGGTTTACTACACGGATGGCATCACAGAAGCCGATAATCCGAAAGGTAAACGCTTTGAGGAAGAGCGCCTCGCAGCAGTCTTCAAAGAGGGCTGTGCCAAGGGTTTGGGCGCTCAGGCCTTATTAGACTACATCTTCGATGCCGTTGATGCCTTTACCAATGCCAATGGCCGGCGCAGCGATGATATGACGTTGGTGATTCTGCGAGTCATTGACCAATAGGGGATAGAGCCGCCGCTTGTCCAGCAGTCACCCCAAGCATCTTGACAATAAGATCAATACAAACGGTTAAGATAGCCACAGAGGCGTGTGAGGTGGGGATGCGCTACTTTGTCGAGGTCAGCTTCCGCTGCGATGATGAGGCCATTTGGGATACCCTCACCCGTTATTTGGGTCTTGTCGAAGCGAAAATGCTGAATCAAGCAATGACGCTCCACCATTTTTTTGAAATCCATCCCCTTGTTACTGGTGTGGAAACCTTTGTCCAATCCAGCGAAAGCCAACCCTATCTCTTGATGACTACGTATCCGGAACGCATCAGCAAGGCCAATGTGCAACGTAGCCGCTTTCAAGAGGCAATGTCCATCCTTGGGGAACATAGTCCGGGACTGGCAGAGTGGCTCTTCATGGAGACTACGGGAGATGAGTATTAGGTGCGCTACGCCACGATAGGGAAAACTATAATATAAAGTCCCTTTGGAGCACACCACAGGAAGTTGTGACGTTGCTATGTCCGACGATCGCCCGCTGCCCCATTCTGAGACTGAGTCCCCTGCCCTGCGCTTAGGACGCAACCCTGGTCTACAGGTGCGCCACGATGAGGTGGAGCGATCGCTGTTGACGCCGATGCTGCAGCACTATGCTGAACTCAAAGATGCCTATCCCCAAGCGCTGCTGCTCTACCGCGTAGGCGATTTCTACGAAACCTTTTTTCAAGACGCCTGCACCGTTGCCCGCGAGCTGGAACTGGTGCTCACCGGTAAAGAGGGGGGCAAAGAAGTTGGCCGGGTGGCCATGGCTGGCATTCCCCACCATGCCCTTGAACGCTATTGCCGCACCCTTATTGAAAAGGGCTACGCCATTGCCATCTGCGATCAAGTGGAAGACCCCGCCCAAGCTCAAGGACTGGTGAAGCGGGAAGTGACCCGAGTGTTTACGCCAGGAACGGTGTTGGACACAGAACTGCTCCAACCGCGCCGCAATAATTTTTTAGCTGCTGTTCTGCTTTCTGGGAGCCATTGGGGATTGGCCTATGCCGATGTTTCGACGGGGGAGTTTTGTACCACCCAAAGCAGCGATCGCGCCGAGTTAATTGCTGAACTCAACCGCTTACAACCTGCAGAGATTCTCCTGCCTAGTCAGGCTCCAGACATTAATCGCGTTTTGCGCCCGGGTGAAGCTCAGGATCAATTGCCCCCTGAATTGCCGCCCCAGTGGTGCTACACTCTGCGATCGCCCCAAGATTTTCAGGCAGCGGAAGCACGCCAACGCCTGTGTCAACGTTTTCAGGTCAAATCCCTTGAAAGCTTTGGCTGTGAGCATCTGCCCCTTGCTATGCGGGCGGCCGGTGGCCTCTTGGCCTACTTGGATGAAACCCATCGCCAACAACCGGTGCCCCTGCAAAACCTCAGTACCTACTCCCTCGCCCAGTATCTCTTTCTCGACCCGCAAACCCGCCGCAATCTAGAACTGACGCAAACTGTCCGCGATGGCAGCTTCCAAGGCTCGCTCCTGTGGGCGATCGATCGCACCACAACCGCCATGGGGGGGCGTCTATTACGCCGCTGGCTCCTGCAACCCCTCCTTGATATTGAGCACATCACGGCGCGCCAAGAGGCTATTGCTGAATTAATGGCCAATAGTAGCCTACGTCAGAGTCTGCACCGCCACCTTCAGGAAATCTATGACCTTGAACGCCTAGCGGGTCGGGCGGGTTCTGGGACGGCCAATGCCCGTGATTTAGCGGCACTGCGGGACTCCTTTCGCACGTTAGTTTCCCTTGCGGCGGTTGTGACGGCAACCCAATCGCCCTATCTCCAAGCCCTTGCCCAGCTGCCACCGGTGATTGAGCAATTGGCAGAGACCCTCAGCGCAGCCCTTGTGGATCAGCCCCCCATTAGTCTCACCGAAGGGGGTCTCCTGCGATCGGGTGCCTACCCCGAACTAGATCAGCAACGCCAGCAAATTGAGCAAGATCAGCAGTGGATTCTTAATTTAGAAGCCCAAGAACGGCAACGCACAGGCATTACCACGCTCAAAGTGGGCTATACCAAAGTCTTTGGCTACTATCTGAGTGTCTCCCGCGCCAAGCTGAACCAAGTCCCCGATGACTATATCCGCAAACAAACCCTAACAAATGAGGAACGCTTTATCACGGCGGAACTCAAGGAACGGGAAGCACGGCTATTGGCGGCTCAAAGCCATCTTTTTGAACTGGAGTACCAGTATTTTGTGCAGTTGCGGGAGCAGGTGGCCGCTCAGGCCTCAACGATTCGTGAGATTGCGGCAGCGGTGGCAGCGGTAGATGCCCTTTTGGGGTTAGCAGAGGTGGCGTTGTATCAGGGCTATTGCCGACCGCAAATGACCCGCGATCGCCAGCTTCAGATTCACGGCGGGCGCCATCCGGTGGTCGAGCAGATGTTACCAGCGGGGTTTTTCGTTCCCAACGATACGGAACTCGGTACAAGCGCTGATTTGATGGTGCTGACAGGCCCCAATGCCAGTGGCAAAAGTTGTTATCTACGGCAGGTGGGTTTGATTCAACTGCTGGCGCAAATGGGCAGTTATGTGCCCGCCACCAGTGCTACTTTGGGAGTGTGCGATCGCATTTTTACGCGGGTGGGTGCCGTTGACGATCTCGCCACGGGTCAATCTACCTTTATGGTGGAGATGAATGAAACGGCCAATATCCTCAACCATGCGGGCGATCGCTCCCTGGTTCTCCTCGATGAAATTGGGCGCGGTACGGCCACCTTTGATGGGCTGGCGATCGCTTGGTCAGTGGCAGAATACCTAGCCACCACCCTCAAATCCCGCACCATTTTTGCCACCCACTACCACGAACTGAATCAACTGGCAACGCTACTGCCCAATGTGGCCAACTTTCAAGTCGTGGTCAAAGAACTCCCCGACGAGATTATTTTTCTCCACCAAGTCAAGCCCGGCGGTGCCGATCGCTCCTACGGCATTGAAGCGGGACGCCTTGCCGGATTGCCCCCTATCGTGATTCAACGTGCCCGTGAAGTGATGCGCCAAATTGAGAAGCACAGCAAAATTGCCGTGGGACTACGCAAAAGCCAAATGAATGGCACACCAACTACCCCCGAAATTGATCAGGGCGAGCTACCCTTTTAATTCCTTGGCTAGAATAGAAAATGTAACGTTTTGTTAACAAGGGGGATCCGTGGTTCTCCTGCTGAAGTTACCCCCACCCTTGCGGCAAACCCTGTTGAGGCTCATCGTAGCCGGCCTTTTGTTTTGGTCGAGCATTGCGGCAATGTTGCCCACCTTGCCCCTCTACATTGCTGAGAAAGGGGGCACGCCCCATCAGGTGGGGTTTGTCATGGGTGCCTTTGCTGTGGGGCTGATTGCTTCCCGTTCGTGGTTAGGGCCTCTGGCCGATCGCCGGGGACGCAAAATTACACTGCTGATTGGCCTCGCGGTGGCCGCGATCGCTCCCCTGTTTTATATCGTCAGCCACAACCTACCCCTCCTTGTTGTGGTGCGCCTTCTCCATGGCGTGAGCATCGCTGGCTTTACCACCGGCTACATGGCACTGGTGACGGATATTGCCCCACCTGAGCATCGCGGTGAAATCATTGGCTACACCAGCCTTGTCCATCCCATTGGGGTTGCCCTCGGACCGAGTCTCGGCAGTTGGCTGCAAATGAACTACAGTCATAGCTTGGTCTTCATGGTTGCCAGTAGCTTAGCTGCCCTTGGGTTCATGGCTGCCGCAGGCGTGCGGGCGGTGAATATCCCACAGGACTGTGGAGGGTCTCGCCCAGAGAAAGCCCTCTTTTGGCGGCTCTTGCTTTCAGAACGGCTGCGGATTCCCAGCTTGGTGATGCTGAGTGTAGGGCTGACCTTTGGCACGATCGCCACCTTTATTCCCCTGTTTATTGCGGCTGAGCGGCTCGACATTTCCGCAGGGCTGTTTTACTCCGTGGCGGCGATCGCCAGCTTTATCGGTCGTGTGGCCACGGGTTCTGCCTCCGATCGCTGGGGAAGGGGCATTTTTATCTCCGCCAGCCTTGCCTGCTATGTGGTCTCAATGGTGCTCCTCGCTCAAGCCCAAACCCCCTTGGATATCCTCTGGGCGGCGATTCTTGAAGGTCTTGCCGGCGGTGTCCTGATTCCCATGGTCGCTGCCCTGATGGCCGATCGCTCCACCACCGATGAGCGGGGACGGGTTCTCAGCCTCAGTTTAGGGGGCTTTGATCTGGGGATGGCCTTGGCAGGGCCAGTGCTGGGGGGGCTGATTGATCCTTTGGGTTATCGCCTCATCTTTCGCATGGCGGCGGTCTTTAGCCTCTTGGGGCTAACCTTCTTTTTAACCGCTAGTAGCAAAAGCCTGCCCGATTCCCTGCGTTTTGCCCTCGGCATGGGGCGCGATCGCTATGCCCTGTAGCCTATTATTCTTTGGTATCGTTAGGGATTCGTTACAATTTGTTGAGATCACCCACTAGGGAAAAGCGTGTGTCCACACCAGTTTCGGCCAGTTTGACGCCCACCGGCAAATCCTACCGTTGGAATCGCGAGCGTTACTCAAAAACGCGGCGCTTCTTTGATATTTGGTTTTTTGTCTGGCGATTTCTCTTTGGCCGTTGGCTCCTCACCAAATCTTGGAGCTACTGGGGCGGTATGACCGATGCTAAGCGTGCGGCGCGACGCCGTGCCCAAGCGATTTGGATTCGCGAAACCTTCCTTGACCTTGGCCCCACCTTCATTAAACTGGGGCAACTCTTTTCCACCCGTGCCGATCTCTTCCCCAGCGAATACGTCGAAGAACTGAGCAAGCTCCAAGATCGCGTCCCCGCCTTTAGTTACGAGCTAGTCGAAAAAATCATCCACGAAGACTTTGGCCGCCATATCCCTGAACTGTTTCGCAGTTTTGATCCCATCCCCATGGCTGCCGCCAGTCTGGGTCAAGTCCACAAAGCGCAACTGCTCTCAGGCGAAGAAGTGGTGGTCAAAGTCCAACGCCCCGGCCTGCGGCAGTTGTTTGACATTGATCTAGCGATTCTCAAAGGCATTGCCCAATACTTTCAAAACCACCCCAAATGGGGGCAAGGGCGCGACTGGATGGGCATCTACGATGAGTGTTGTCGCATTCTCTACGAAGAAATTGACTACCTCAATGAGGGACGCAATGCCGACACCTTCCGCCGCAACTTTCGCGATCGCGACTGGGCCTGTGTTCCTCGCGTCTATTGGCGCTACACCTCACGGCGTGTGCTCACCCTTGAGTACCTACCGGGGATTAAAATTAGCCACTACGAAGCCCTTGAAGCGGCGGGTCTAGACCGCAAACGCCTTGCTGAACTCGGTGCCAAGGCCTACCTCTATCAAGTTCTTAATGACGGCTTTTTCCACGCTGACCCCCATCCAGGCAACATTGCCGTCAGCCCCAACGGCCAACTGATTTTCTACGACTTTGGCATGATGGGGCGCATTCAACCTGTGACTCGCGATAAATTGCTGAAAACATTTTTAAGCATTGCCCAACGGGATGCCGAACAGGTGGTACAGTGCCTTGTAGAGCTAGGAGCGTTGGTTCCCACAGGCGATCTAGGGCCGGTACGTCGCTCGATTCAGTATCTCCTCGACAATTTCATGAACCAGTCCTTTGAAGCCCAATCGGTGGCTCAAATTAGCGATGACCTCTACGAAATTGCCTATGACCAACCCTTCCGGTTTCCCGCCACCTTTACCTTTGTGATGCGGGCGTTTTCCACCCTAGAGGGGGTAGGCAAAGGACTCGACAAAGACTTTAACTTCATGCAAGTTGCCCAACCATTTGCGACCGAACTTATGACCAACGGAAACTTCCCCGATCCCAGTAATGGCAGTCTTTTCTCTGAACTGAGTCGTCAAGCGGCTCAAGTGGGCAGCAGTGCCATTGGCTTGCCCCGTCGCCTTGAAGAGGTGCTCGATAAACTGGAAAATGGTGATTTGCGCTTGCGCGTCCGTTCCAGTGAGAGCGATCGCATTCTGCGGCGCCTGAGTAACATTAACTTAGGGCTAAATTATGTCGTCCTTATTGGCAGTTTTTCCTTAGTGGCGACAATTTTACTCGTGAACCAGTATCTCCTCTTGGCGGGTGTGGCAGCCGCATTAGCGGTATGGTTTGGTATCCTCTATTGGCGACTAATGCTTAAACTCGATAAGTATGAAAAAATGTTTTAACAAGCAGCCCAACATAGGGGGGTCATGGACGTTGCCGGCTTAACTGATTGTGGTCTGATTCGCAAAAGCAATCAGGATGCTTTTTATGTTGACGAAAAGCATCAGCGTTTTTTTATTGTGGCCGATGGCATGGGTGGGCACGCTGGGGGCGAGGAAGCCAGTCGTTTAGCTGTCGAACATATTCAGGCATTCTTGGAAACCCACCTTGAAGACCTGCAGCATGACCCTGTGACCCTACTCCGCCAAGCCTTTCTCGCTGCCAATCAGGCCATTGTTGAGCAGCAACGCCAAAATACTGCCCGTGCTGATATGGGGACAACGGCTGTGGTGGTTCTCGTTGATGAAAAGGGCGATCGCGCTTGGTGCGCCCATGTGGGCGACTCCCGCATCTACCGCTGGCGCAAAGACCAACTCCAGCAAATTACCAGCGATCACACTTGGATTGCCCAAGCCGTACAACTGGGTAGCTTGACCATTGAGCAGGCGCGGCAGCATCCGTGGCGCCATGTCCTCTCCCAGTGCCTAGGCCGCGAAGACCTCACCCAAATTGATATTCAACCCATTGATCTAGAGCCGGGCGATCGCCTACTGCTGTGCAGTGACGGCTTAACTGAAGAACTCACCGACGAGGTGATCAGTATCTACCTCAGTGAACCCAATGTCGAAAAAGCAGCAACCGCCCTTGTCAATGCAGCTAAAACCCACGGTGGCCGTGACAATGTCACCGTCGTTGTCATTGGTGTTTAACCCATCAAGCAAAACCTATGCAAACGGAATTTATCCGTCTGACCCTACCCCGACATACCCTCTCCCCGCCTTTCCATGAGGCCATCGAACAGACCCTGCAAGCCCATGGTCAGCCCCTGCGTTGGGCGATTACCGCCACCACTACCACAGATCTAACGGTTGAAGCGGTTGTTCTCAAAACCCCACCCCGCCCTTGATACAATCCCTCTAGGTTCTTTGATTCACACCCCTATGACCCGTGCAGGTATTGGCATTCAAACCGCTCAGATTCGCCCCGGACGGGTGAGCGGTCAACTCCACGTCTATGACGGTGCCGGTAAGGGCAAATCCCAAGCTGCCCTCGGGGTTGTTCTGCGCTCCATTGGTCTGGGTATTGCCTCTGCCTGGCCCACTCGGGTACTCTTGTTGCGCTTTCTCAAAGGACCCGGCCGTGCCTATGCCGAAGATGCCGCCATTGAAGCGCTGCAGCGCGGGTTTCCCCATTTAATCGATCAAGTGCGGACGGGGCGCGCAGAATACTTTACCGCCGAAGAAATTACCAAATTTGATCGCCAAGAAGCCCAGCGGGGTTGGGATATTGCCAAGGGAGCGATCGCCTCTGGTCTCTATTCCGTCATTGTTTTAGATGAACTCAACCCCGTCCTAGATTTAGGCCTTTTGCCCGTTGATGAAGTTGTCAACACCCTCCGCCACAAGCCCCAACACCTAGAAATTATTGCCACTGGCCGGGGGGCTCCTGCCCAACTCCTGCAAATTGCTGACCTCCACTCCGAGATGCGTCCCCTTGTGCATCCTACGGCTCAAGAACAGGGCATTGAAGGCATTGAAATCTATACAGGTGACGGCAAAGGCAAGTCCACCAGTGCCCTCGGTAAAGCCCTTCAGGCGATCGGCAAAGGAATTAGCCGCGATCAATCCCACCGTGTGCTCATTCTCCAGTGGCTCAAGGGGGGGCAAGGCTACACCGAAGATGCCGCGATCGCTGCCCTCAAAGAGAGCTATCCCCATTTAGTGGATCATCACCGCTGTGGTCGGGATGCCATTGTCTGGCGCGGTCAGCAGCAGGAAATTGACTACATCGAAGCCGAACGCGGCTGGGAAATTGCTCGAGCCGCCATTGCCTCTGGCCTTTACAAGACCATTATTCTCGATGAACTCAACCCCACCGTTGACCTCGAGCTTCTCCCCGTCGAACCGATTGTCCAAACACTCCTGCGCAAGCCGCGCACCACGGAAATCATTATTACCGGTCGCTGCAAATATCCCCCCGCCTACTTTGAACTCGCCAGCGTCCACTCGGAGATGATCTGCCACAAGCACTATGCTGAAAAAGGCGTTGATCTCAAGCGCGGCATTGATTTTTAAGAACAGATGCGAGCCAGCACCGTTTCCCCCACCGTAAACTGCTGCAAATAGGCCATTAGGACTTCAAATTGGGGACGATTGAGGCGGTAATAGACCCACCGCCCTTCTTGACGCGACAGCACGAGATTGGCTTGCCGCAGTGCCCGCAGATGAAACGAGAGTTTTGAGGGGGTCAGGTGCAGGCGATCGCACAGATCACAGACACACAGCTCCTCCCGATGCAGAATCTCAATCACCTTCAACCGCAACGGCTCCCCAAGGGCATGAAAGGCCAATTGAATCTCAGCGGGGTATTCCTGATCAATCTCTGAAACAACCATCACTGCACCGGACAAGGGACACCAAGGGGCTGGCGAAACTGCTCCTGCTCCCCTGTTTGCGCCGTATTCACAGGCTTAGGCGCTTGACTGCGATAAATGACTTGGCGCAATTGAGCCACCCCTGCTTGGTACAAGCGATCGGCTGCTGTCGTCCACAAACGGGGATTGGTACTCACCTCTTGCGGCAGCGTCACCATTACATTCGGCGTAATCCCTGTGCGGTTAATATCTGTGCCATTGGGCGTGTAGTAATGGGCAACCGTCACCGACAATCCTGAACCATCACTCAATTGATGAATGGATTGTACCAAGGCCTTACCGTAGGTTGGCGTGCCCACCACAATCGCACGACCGTTATCCTGCAATGCCCCTGTGAGAATTTCACTACTGCTAGCAGAGCGGTGATCCACCAAAACCACGAGGGGCAAATTCGTCAATGCCGATTGATTCGCCCGTGCCTGCTCACTGTGGCCACTGCGATCGACCGTACGCACAATCAAACCTTGATTCAACCACATGCGGGCAATATCAATGCCTGCCTGCAATAGTCCTCCTGGATTCCCCCGCAAATCCAAAACAAACCCCTCCACCTTCTCCGCCTCTAGCTTGCGAATCGCCGCGCGCAACTGATCCGCTGCATGGGCAGTAAATTCACTCAGATAGATATAGCCAATGCGGGCACCGCCTTCCTCCTTCACCAGCGATCGCACCGCAGGGAGTTCAATCAATGCCCGTGTCAGCGTCAGGCGAAAGGTACCGCGATTAGGGCGAAACAACTGAAGTTCAATGGGAGTCCCCACCCGCCCCCGAATCCGCCGCGATGCCTCCTCAATCGACATCCGCCGAGTAGAGTGACCATCAATGGCCAGCAGGCGATCGCCCGCCCGAATTCCCGCCTTAGTTGCAGGTGAATTTTCCAGCGGCTCCAAAATGGTCAACTGTTGTGTCTTTTCATCCACCGTCAAGCGAATACCAATCCCCGAAACTTCCCCCGACGTTTGCGTGCGCAAAGCCGTAAACTCCTCTGGAGTCATGAAGCGCGTATAGGGGTCATTCAACTGCTGCAACATTCCCCGAATAGCTGCATAGGCCTGCTCCCGCGACGTATAGCGCTGCGCCAAAAGTTGCCGCCGTACCGCCAGCCAATCCACCTGATTAAACGACTCATCCACATATTCCTGCTGCACAATTTGCCATACCTCATCCACCAACATCTTGGGGCTATCCTGCATTCGTCCATAGCTTGGTAACGCCGCCGCCAGCACCGCTGCCACCACCGAGGAACCCACCAGCACCCAGTGCTGAAGACCCATCAAACGCATGAATTGAGGCATGACCCTAAAAACCTTTTGAGGAGAGCGATATTTGATGCAATATAGACCGAACTACCCATCGATGTCACTCCTCTATCCAAAACCGATCATCCCTTAAACATTTCTTAAAAATCAAGACCCCACCTAGACAACCTAGATGGGGTGGTTTGAATATTTTGCCTAGCACCGAGCTATTTTTGCAGGAGGCGACCCTCCGGCTATCTTCACCGCTGCGGCGTTTCACCTCTGAGTTCGGGATGGATCAGCGTGGTTCCACCGCGCCATAGGCACTAGGCGAAACATGAATTTTTCTTGAATTGAGAACCTAGACTAAAGAGTTGCTAGATAAATTCAGGATCAATAACCTTTCAACTAAATAGCGATTGTCAGTATAGTTAATTGAATCAGACACCTGTTGATTGATGAGGTCAAGCCCTCGGTCTATTAGTACTCCTAGACTTCATCCATTACTGGACTTCCATCGAGAGCCTATTAACGGGTGTTCTACCCGTGACCTTACTGGCTTACGCCATGGGAGCACTCATCTTGAGGTGGGCTTCCCACTTAGATGCTTTCAGCGGTTATCCACTCCGCACATGGCTACCCTGCGTTTACCGTTGGCACGATAACAGGTACACCAGAGGTGCGTTCCTCCCGGTCCTCTCGTACTAAGGAGGACTCCTCTCAATGCTCCTACGCCTGCACCGGATATGGACCGAACTGTCTCACGCATGTTGTTCTCGTATCACTACGAGCATGGACTATATCTTCATCCTGACTCTCGCCATTAACGAATCAGGAGCCGACATTTGATGTCTCTGACAACCTCAGAGCATCTCAGCTTACGCTTGATGGCTAACTCAAGCCTAGGCTTCAGTCTCTACGGGATCAAGAGTTGTCGTGATCTCAAGAACTGTTCTACTTGATCAGAGCGAATCGAACGCTTTTTGGAAGCATTCAGCTCACCAAATTGATCCACCTGCTGAGCAAGTTTTAGGAATTGTTCTGGCGTTAATCGCCTTGATTGAACAACTTCCTGTAGAACAGTAATTGCTAAATCACATTGTGGCTTCTTGAGTTTAAGGTAGCTGCGAAGAGTTAGCAGCACTTCTAAGACAGATGGCGCATCAACAATTGCATATTCGCTTAAGCCATCCTTTCGGTCTCTCACAAACCCTGCTTGGAAAATAGACTTTAACCACTCCAAGAAGGAACGATGCGAAGAAGACTGAAAGAAGGTGATGCTAGCACGAATTTGATAACCAAGGATGTAATCCTTACGTCGCACTAGTTGAAGATTGATGCAACCATCACCATCCAAAAAACCAGCAATGTAACTCAGCGTTAAATCGTCTGTCACGAGACTCTTGCTTACCCTCGGTATTGTCTTAATCAGCCGTTCGTCACTGATCAAGATTCTACCGATTTTAGTCGGTTTGCTGCTCCACATTACTGTGAAGTGACGCAATGATTTACGTTCTGAACCCAGCTCACGTACCGCTTTAATGGGCGAACAGCCCAACCCTTGGGACGTACTACCGCCCCAGGTTGCGATGAGCCGACATCGAGGTGCCAAACCTCCCCGTCGATGTGAACTCTTGGGGGAGATCAGCCTGTTATCCCTAGAGTAACTTTTATCCGTTGAGCGACGGCCCTTCCACGCGGAACCGTCGGATCACTAAGGCCGACTTTCGTCTCTGCTCGACTTGTAGGTCTTGCAGTCAAGCTCCCTTATGCCTTTGCACTCTACGGCTGATTTCCGACCAGCCTGAGGGAACCTTTGCGCGCCTCCGTTACCATTTAGGAGGCGACCGCCCCAGTCAAACTGCCCACCTGAAACTGTTCCTTCGCTGGCTAACAGCAGAAGGTTAGAATTCTAGCCTTGCCAGAGTGGTATCTCACCGGCGACTCCATATCCCCCGCAAGGGATACTTCAACGTCTCCCACCTATCCTGCGCAAGCAAAGCCCGAACCCAATTCCAGGCTACAGTAAAGCTTCATAGGGTCTTTCTGTCCGGGTGCAGGTAGTCCGCATCTTCACAGACACTTCTATTTCGCCGAGCCTCTCTCCGAGACAGCGCCCAGATCGTTACGCCTTTCGTGCGGGTCGGAACTTACCCGACAAGGAATTTCGCTACCTTAGGACCGTTATAGTTACGGCCGCCGTTCACCGGGGCTTCGGTCGCCAGCTTCGCTTGCGCTGACCAGCTTCCTTAACCTTCCGGCACTGGGCAGGCGTCAGCCCCCATACATCGTCTTACGACTTAGCGGAGACCTGTGTTTTTGGTAAACAGTCGCCTGGGCCTCTTCACTGCGACCACCTCTCGGTGGCACCCCTTCTCCCGAAGTTACGGGGCCATTTTGCCGAGTTCCTTAGAGAGAGTTATCTCGCGCCCCTTGGTATACTCTACCCCCCCACCTGTGTCGGTTTCGGGTACGGGTATCTTGGCTTAACGTGCTTAGAGCTTTTCTTGGAAGCATGACATCAATCACTTCCCCACCGTAGTGGGTCGTACTCCTGCCTTAGCTCAGAGCGTTTTCACCGCTCCTCAACACCTCGGACAGTTGAACCGGTAACCAACATCCGGCTGATCTAGCCTTCTCCGTCCCTCTGCACAAACCAAGATGAGTACTGGAATATTGACCAGTTGTCCATCGACTACGCCTTTCGGCCTCGCCTTAGGTCCCGACTAACCCTTCGCGGACGAGCCTTCCGAAGGAACCCTTGGGGTTTCGGGGCATTGGATTCTCACCAATGTTTTCGCTACTCAAGCCGACATTCTCACTTCTGCCTCGTCCACACCTGCTTACGCTAGTGCTTCAAACTAATGCAGAACGCTCCCCTACCACTTACGTAGTAAGTCCACAGCTTCGGTACATCACTTAGTCCCGTTCATTTTCGGCGCAGGAACGCTTGACCAGTGAGCTATTACGCACTCTTTTAAGGATGGCTGCTTCTAGGCAAACCTCCTGGTTGTCTGAGCATCCCCACCTCCTTTGCCACTTAGTGATGATTTAGGGACCTTAGCTGGTGGTCTGGGCTGTTTCCCTCTCGACGATGAAGCTTATCCCCCACCGTCTGACTGGCTGTGTGTACACAGGGTATTCAGAGTTTGACTCGATTTGGTACCGCTCTCGCAGCCCGCACCGAATCAGTGCTTTACCCCCCTGCTATAATCACAACCGCTATGCCTCAACATATTTCGGGGAGAACCAGCTAGCTCCGGGTTCGATTGGCATTTCACCCCTAACCACAGCTCATCCGCCGATTTTTCAACATCGGTCGGTGCGAACCTTCACTTGGTGTTACCCAAGCTTCATTCTGGCCATGGTTAGATCACCCGGGTTCGGGTCTATAAATACTGACAAACGCCCTATTCAGACTCGCTTTCGCTATGGCTTCGGCATTCTTGCCTTAACCTGCCAGTACCTATAAGTCGCCGGCTCATTCTTCAACAGGCACGCCGTCACTCGTTAAATCGAGCTTCGACTGCTTGTAAGCCTACGGTTTCATGTTCTATTTCACTCCCCTTCCGGGGTTCTTTTCACCTTTCCCTCGCGGTACTATGCGCTATCGGTCACACAGGAGTATTTAGCCTTACGAGGTGGTCCTCGCAGATTCATCCGGAATTCCACGTGCTCCGGACTACTCGGGATACAGCTAGGATTGTTAAGCTTTTGACTACAGGACTTTCACCTTCTCTGGTGTAGCATTCCACTACTTCGTCTAGCCGCTCAATTCCACGTTGCTGTCCCACGACCCCAACAGGCAAGCCCGTTGGTTTAGGCTGTTCCCCTTTCGCTCGCCGCTACTAAGGGAATCGAGTTTTCTTTCTTTTCCTCTGGCTACTAAGATGTTTCAGTTCGCCAGGTTCGCCCTCTAACGTTATGGATTGGCGTTAGAGTCACTGGGTTACCCCATTCGGAAATCTCCGGATCAAAGCTTGTTTCCAGCTCCCCGAAGCGTATCGTCGGTATCCACGTCCTTCATCGCCTCTGTGTGCCTAGGTATCCACCGTAGGCTCTTTGTAGCTTGACCACAGTCAACATTGGTGTCTGTGTTTCTAGATAGAACAAGTGATTGTCCTATCCAAGACAACTACCTGACTAATCGCTATTCAGTTTTCAAGGTTCTGTTGCTGAAGTTTGATGTGCAGACACGTCAACCTTTGATGGAATGACGTGGAGGTAAGCGGACTCGAACCGCTGACCCCCTGCGTGCAAAGCAGGTGCTCTACCAACTGAGCTATACCCCCAGGCATGTGATATGGGCCATCCTGGACTCGAACCAGGGACCTCACCCTTATCAGGGGTGCGCTCTAACCACCTGAGCTAATAGCCCATGCCTGTCTGCTTAACCTAGCAGGGTTTGAAAGCCAAGGTCAACCTCGTGCTTAGACCGCATTGAATCTGTTCTAAGAAGGTGACGTTGCGACCTGAACAGATTGGGTCTCCTTAAAAGGAGGTGATCCAGCCACACCTTCCGGTACGGCTACCTTGTTACGACTTCACCCCAGTCATCAGCCCTGCCTTAGGCGTCCCCCTCCCTTGCGGGTTAGAGTAACGACTTCGGGCGTGGCCAACTCCCATGGTGTGACGGGCGGTGTGTACAAGGCCCGGGAACGTATTCACCGCAGTATGCTGACCTGCGATTACTAGCGATTCCGCCTTCATGCAGGCGAGTTGCAGCCTGCAATCTGAACTGAGCCGTGGTTTAAGAGATTAGCTCGCCCTCGCGGGTTGGCAACTCTCTGTCCACAGCATTGTAGTACGTGTGTAGCCCAGGACGTAAGGGGCATGATGACTTGACGTCATCCCCACCTTCCTCCGGTTTGTCACCGGCGGTCTCCCTAGAGTGCCCAACTGAATGCTGGCAACTAAGGACGAGGGTTGCGCTCGTTGCGGGACTTAACCCAACATCTCACGACACGAGCTGACGACAGCCATGCACCACCTGTGTTCGCGTTCCCGAAGGCACTCCCACGTTTCCGCAGGATTCGCGACATGTCAAGCCCTGGTAAGGTTCTTCGCGTTGCATCGAATTAAACCACATACTCCACCGCTTGTGCGGGCCCCCGTCAATTCCTTTGAGTTTCACACTTGCGTGCGTACTCCCCAGGCGGGACACTTAACGCGTTGGCTACGGCACTGCTGGAGTGGATACCAGCAACACCTAGTGTCCATCGTTTACGGCTAGGACTACAGGGGTATCTAATCCCTTTCGCTCCCCTAGCTTTCGTCCATGAGTGTCAGTAACGTCCCAGTAGGGCACTTTCGTCACTGGTGTTCTTCCCGATATCTACGCATTTCACCGCTACACCGGGAATTCCCCCTACCCCTGACGCACTCTAGCGATCCAGTTTCCACCGCCGATCCGAGGTTAAGCCTCGGGCTTTGACGGCAGACTTGGAAAGCCACCTGCGGACGCTTTACGCCCAATAATTCCGGATAACGCTTGCCTCCTCCGTCTTACCGCGGCTGCTGGCACGGAGTTAGCCGAGGCTTATTCCTCAGGTACCGTCATTGTGTTCTTCCCTGAGAAAAGAGGTTTACAACCCAAAGGCCTTCATCCCTCACGCGGTCTTGCTCCGTCAGGCTTTCGCCCATTGCGGAAAATTCCCCACTGCTGCCTCCCGTAGGAGTCTGGGCCGTGTCTCAGTCCCAGTGTGGCTGATCATCCTCTCAGACCAGCTATGGATCGTCGCCTTGGTAGGCCATTACCCCACCAACTAGCTAATCCACCGCGAGCTCATCCTCAGGCCAAAAAAGATTTCACCTTGCGGCATATGGGGTATTAGCGGCCGTTTCCAGCCGTTATCCCCCTCCTGAGGGTAGATTCTCACGTGTTACTCACCCGTCCGCCACTAGCACCGAAGTGCTCGTTCGACTTGCATGTGTTAAGCAGACCGCCAGCGTTCATCCTGAGCCAGGATCAAACTCTCCATTTTGAAGAAAGAGAATTTGACTTTTTGCTCTAGTAGGTGTAACCTACATCGAAAATGTACTTACTTGAGTACCTTGACGAGGGTTAACGCTTTGGCTTTCAAACGTTGATTTGTCTAGGTTCAGGACTCGTTTCGGCTGCGCGCCTCATCGAGTGCTTTATCAATCTAACAAGCCTACATAGGCGTGTCAACCCCTTTTTCGAGATTTTTTTCGGATTTTTTTCTGGATTTGGCTGAAACGCTCTCTACAAGCGGCTTTTGGGGCTAAAAAATTTTTCAGATTTTCGTTTCAGGAGGGTGAGCATGTCAGCGTTGGCGCTGCTGGAGGCCTATAGTCGTGCCCATCCGCAGGAGGTGTTGCTGGTGGAGGCACGGGTGGGGGAGCAAGAGGAGGTGGTGCTGATCTTTAAGGGGGTGTCGTCGTCGTTGACGGGAGCAACGGTGGTGGATGCGGATGTTCCCCTTTTGCCGCAGGAGGCGGTGATTGTGGCGGTGGATCGGCTGCGTAGTCCCTACACGCCTAGTGCGCCGGTGTATTTGGAGCGCGGAATTCCTTGGGAGGATTTTCAGCGACGGTGCTTGGGCGTAAGCTGATCGACGATACCTGTGCTTAAGGGATAGTGCTATGGATGTGCTGCTGCGGCGGTTGGATGTGGAGGGGTGGCGAAGCCACAGTGGGGTGGGGCGGCTTTTGGGTTTGCTCCAAGGATGGCAGGAGAAGAGTTGGCTGGGGCGATGGCTGCCACATTGTGCGGCGCTGCTGGTGGGCTTGGTGCTGGTACTGGCGCCGTTGATGCCGTCGGGAATGATTGGGATGCTGCTGGCAGCAGGGGGTGGGTTTTGGTTGCTGTGGACGCTGGCGGGGGAACGGGAAGGCCGCTGGTCGGGGGTACATTTGCTGGTGCTGCTGTATTGGGGGATTGCGCTGTTGGCAACGGTGTTGTCGCCGGTTCCTCGGGCGGCGATGGTGGGGTTGTCGAAGCTGACGTTGTACTTGCTGTTTTTTGCGCTGGCGGAGCGGGTGATGCGCAATGAGCGGTGGCGATCGCGCTTGCTGACGGTCTATCTGCTGACGGCGTTGCTGGTGAGTGTGGAGGGGATACGGCAGTGGATTTTTGGGGCGGAGCCGTTGGCGACGTGGACAGATCCAGAGTCGGCCTTGGCAAATGTGACACGGGTGTATAGCTTTTTGGGAAATCCCAATCTGTTGGCGGGTTATTTGTTGCCTAGTGTGCCGTTGAGTGCGGCGGCGATCGCGGTGTGGCGAGGCTGGCTGCCAAAGCTGTTGGCGGTGGTGATGCTGGGGATGAATACAGCAAGCCTGATATTGACGTTTAGCCGTGGTGGTTGGTTGGGGTTGGTTGCGGCGACGATCGCTGGGGTGGGGTTGCTGGGGATTTGGTTTTGGCCAAGGTTACCGCTGCAATGGCGGCATTGGGGGGTGCCAACTGTGGGGGGGCTGGCGATCGCCCTCTGTATTGGTGCGATTGTGAGTGTGGCGCCGCTGCGGGAGCGAGCAGCGAGTATTTTTGTTGCCCGAGGGGACAGTAGCAATAATTTCCGCATTAATGTTTGGACGGCAGTGCAACAGATGATTTGGGCACGGCCTTGGCTCGGCATTGGACCGGGGAATGTGGCCTTTAACCAGATTTATCCACTCTATCAGGTGAATGTGCGCTTCACAGCATTGAGTGCCTATTCCATCTTTCTGGAAATCCTTGTGGAAGTAGGGGTGATGGGCTTTAGTGTCTTTCTCTGGTTGTTGGCGGTGCTCGCCGATCGCGCGTGGCGTTGTTTGCGGGCGTTACGGACAACAGCAAACCCTCAAGGGTTCTGGTTGATGGGAGCTGTGGCAACCATGGTGGGAATGCTCACCCATGGGTTGGTAGATACGATTTGGTTTCGCCCGGAGGTGGCTACCCTTTGGTGGCTGATGGTGGCGATCGTTGCCAGCTTTGCGCCGTTGGCAGACCGAACAGAGAATACAGCCGCTAACGGTCTGGATGCTGAGCCGTCAACCTAGGCATAAGCTCGGGATCGCCCGCTTGATCTTGCCAGCCACAGTGGGAGCAATGGCACTGACCTATCTTGAGTTGGGAGTGATGGATGGGTTGCCGACACGCAGGGCAGCGACCGGTGAAGTAAGGGTGGTACATCAGCATCCGAATCTGCTCAACAGGAGGAAGATGACCAATCACTTGCTCAAGACTGGCTGTGGGGGATTCTAGGGAAAACATCAGGGAGTCCACAGGAACGTTCGTATCGGTTGGCACAATCTCTTTTTTTCAGTGTGCGAGCGATCGCCGGCAAGGGGAATCGTAGAAATACGGAAATCTTCCCCCTCTAGCCTGTGGAAAACTCCAAAAAGCCTGTGGAAAATTCTGGGGAAAACCTGTGGAAAACCCCGGAAAAACTCTGAAAAACTGTGGAAAACTTTTTATTCTTTTTCCACTAAGATAATGGCTTGTGGAAAAACCCCCCACTTTTTCCACAAGTTTTCCACAGGGGGGAAGTGGCTCAAAGTCGCTCTGCAAGCGGGTTTCCGAAAATTTTTCCACATTTCCACAGCCCCTACTACTACTATAAATATTATTTAAATAATTTAGTAGCAGTAGTAGATCCCTAGATCTAAGGGGAATAAGATTCTGACAGAGAAAAATAAAAGATGTGATTTGGGGAACGTGGGGTTAGTTTGAAGCTGGCTTAGAGCTTGAGGAAATCTTGGTTGAGAGGGTTGTGATACTGGGAAACATTAGGAAGACAAGAACAAAACGAAAGGTTGAGATGGCTAGAGGATCAGAACTTCCAAGTGCTTGGGGAAAACTTTGGGGAATTTGGGGAAAACTGTGAAAAAGGATTTGAATTTAGGTTCAGGATGCTCTAATAAGGATCTGTTTGCGCCGCGAAAAATTTTTTTGGCCTGAGAAGGGTCTAGAAGCTCCTAGAAGGAGGGCGATCGCCCTAGTGAGTAGGTTTTATCGTTGAGGGGATTTTGCTGCCCATAGAGGCGATTTTATGAGGGGTTGTCTAGACAACCTTGGGATAACCGTTTGTCGATAGGATAGTCCAAGCAACTACCGTCCTCAAACTTGCCATGACACGCATTGTTACTCTCCTAGGAGCAACCCCAGAACAACAAACGGCACTGGGTCTGGCCATTGCCCAGTGGTTTGCCGAGCGACAGCAGCGAACCTTGTTAGCGGTGCCGAGTCCAGCCACTTCCCTGCAATTTCTCATTGGCAGTCCAGATCGGGCGATTGGTTGGCAACCCAAGTTGCTGTCGGAGGGATTAGCGATCGCCGAGCTGATGGCCACTGAAAGTCTCAACGCGGCATGGCAAGAACTTAGCCGTTTAGTGGAACCCTATTTGCCCCAAGAATTGGTGGGTAAGGTTTATGCGGGCGAATTGGTGATCTTGCCGGGGATGGATACTTTGCTGACCCTAAATGCGCTGCGCGTGCACTACAGCAGCGGTGAGTACGATGTGATTGTCTATGTGGGGGGGAATAGTCAAGATACACTGCGGCTGATTGGGTTGCCCCAAGGGTTGGCATGGTACTATCGCCGCTTTCAACGTTTGCTGGATCAACTGGATCTCAACGCGATCGCCAATGCGATTGGGGGGCCGATCGCCAGCGCAATTATGGCGGCCAATATTGACACCCAAAAAGTGCGTGAGCGTTTCGGTGAGGCGAAGGAGTGGATCGATCGCGGTGTGCAGATTGCCGCGGACTCGCAACGGTTATCGGTGTTTCTGCTAACCGATGGCACAGCCATCTCAACGGCTCAAACCCAATGGTTATGGGGCAGTGCTCAACAGGTGAATATCCCTATTTCTGAGGTCTTTTGTATGGGGGAACCCACGCCAGAGGTCAGCCGCACGTTTGCACCGCTACGCATTTCCGCTCTTCCTAAAGACTGGAACAACTGGCAAAGTCTTGTTTCCTATCTTCCAGACTTGAACCAGCTAGGAGCGGCACCGGCTCCCTATGAGTTTGATGAGACGCAACAACAGGTGCGCATTTTTCTACCGGGATTTCGCAAAGATCAGGTGAAACTCAGCGAGTTTAGTGGGGAACTGACGGTGGAAGCTGGCGATCAGCGGCGCCACATTGAGCTACCCCCTAGCCTCAAAGGCAAACCCGTTCGCGGGGGTAAATTTGAAGCTCCCTACTTGATCGTCAGTTTCTAAGACTTTCTAAGGTTCAAGGCGCAGACGCACAGAGTCGCGGTGGGAAATCAGGCCTTCTGTTTCAGCGAGGGTCATGACCGCTCCCCCCTGTTTGCGCAAGGCAGCAGGGGTGTATTGAATAATGCTGGAGTGTTTGAGGAACGTTTCTACGCCCAAGGCAGAAGCATAACGGGCGGCACCAGAGGTGGGCAGGGTGTGATTGGGACCCGCGAGATAGTCGCCAACCGCTTCAGGGGTGGAATAGCCGAGGAAAATCGCACCGGCATGGCGCACCTGCTCGACAAGGCTCCAAGGGTCTTCGACTTCCAATTCCAGATGTTCAGGGGCAAAGTGATTGGAGAGTTCTACCGCTTGTTCTAGGCTCTCGACAATGCCAATCAGGCCATAGTGGGCGATCGCCTTCTCGGTGAGAACCCGGCGCGGATGGTCAGCCAATTGTTCGTTCACCGCTGTAACCACCGCCTTTGCAAGGGGCAAACTCGGAGTCAGTAAAATGGCCGCTGCCAAGGGGTCGTGTTCTGCTTGAGCTAGCAAATCAGCGGCAATGTGAACAGGATTGGCCGCCTCATCGGCAATGATTAAGACCTCTGAAGGCCCTGCTAGGGAGTCAATACCAACCCGCCCATAGACTTGCTTTTTGGCAAGCATGACATAGAGGTTTCCCGGCCCTGTAATCACATCCACGCGGGGAATCGTTTCTGTGCCATAGGCAAGGGCAGCAATGGCTTGGGCGCCACCAACGCGATAAATCTCTTGAATTCCCGCTTCTTGGGCGGCAACGAGAACCGCAGGATTAATACCTTTGCCCTGACCGGGAGGGGTGACCATGACAATCCGCTGCACACCGGCCACCTGAGCGGGAATCGCATTCATTAACACCGTACTCGGATAGGCAGCCCGTCCCCCCGGCACATACAGTCCGGCAGCATCAACAGCAGTGTAGCGTTTGCCGAGGACAATGCCATCTACACCAAATTGCACCCAACTTTTGGGCACGCGCTGGCGGTGGAAGGCTTCAATTTGCTGCTTGGCAAGGCGAATGGCATCGAGGAGTTCTTTGGACACCTGTTGGTAAGCGGCATCCAGTTCATCTCCTTTCACTCGTAAGGTTTCGGGGGTGAGGTCAATGTGATCAAACTGGGCAGTGTACTCAATCAGGGCGCGATCGCCTTCCTTGGCCACACGGCGCAAAATTGCCTCAACAGTAGCCTCTTGGTCGCTCATCTCCCCGCTATCGGTGCGATCGCAAATGCGGCGTAGTTCAGCGCGTAGGTCGGTTAACTGGGTGATGATCCGCAACATGGTCGTTCACGTAGGCGAGGCAGAGAGTCGGGGAAAGGTTAAAAAACCTTAATCAACCCTATCAATAGCTTACAGCGATTTTCCAATTACAGGGGCGGGCTAAGGCTGGCCAACAACGAGTGCTTAGGGCAAGATCGCGATTCACGAGACTGAGCCTTCGGAGTTCGCATCAGATTGCCAAGGCAGCCACTCCTCATCTAGAGCTTCCTCCATTGTGAAGTCGGGGACTTCCGGAATCACGTCAGGGGATAACCCAATCGCTTTCAACATATTTTTCCTTGACTTTTGATAGGAGTCTAGGAAAGCTGCCTTTGCAAATGGCTGAAGACTGGGGCTATCCTGCAAAATTAGCGCAATTTCTAAACGGAAATGACTAATCTCCAACAGCCAACCCCTATAGCAGTATTGTCGCTCAGTTTCCCAGTATTTGAGCTTGAGAAGATGCTCACAAAGACGCAGTAGATAGCTGAATAGGGCGCGTTTTTCGCTTCGACCCAAGCTCTCAATCTCCTCAATTAAATTTTCCACATCTAAGTTGTCAAAGTTCCCTGCCTTGAGGTGGGCAACGGTCTCCTTAAGCCAAAGGTAATAGTCGGTCTCATAGAGGAGTTGGGTCTTAAGACAAGGGGTCATGGGGACTAGATAACAACGGCAACTGGTTTTCTGGTGGAGTATAGCCTAGGTGTTGCCAAGCGCGGGGAGTGGCAACGCGGCCTCGGGGGGTTCGTTGCAGATAGCCCATCTGGAGCAGGTAGGGTTCATAGACCTCTTCAATGGTTTGCACATCCTCACCAGTGGCTGCAGCAAGGGTTTCAATGCCCACAGGCCCGCCTTGATAGGACTCAATTATCAGACTGAGGAGCCGGCGATCGCTCCAATCCAAGCCTGCTGGATCCACATTGAACAGTTCAAGGGCAGCGGTAGCCACCTCTAGGCTAATCGTGCCATCGTGCTTCACATCGGCATAGTCCCGTACCCGCTTTAGGAGCCGCAGGGCAATGCGGGGTGTACCCCGACTGCGGCGGCCAATTTCTAGAGCGGCTTCAGGAGTAATGGGAGTTTGTAAGAGGGCTGCCCCCCGCTGAACGATCTGCTGGAGTTCTTCGGGATGATAAAAGCGCAAGCGCTCCACTAAACCAAAGCGATCGCGCAAGGGCGAGGTCAAGGCGCCGGCACGGGTGGTTGCTCCCACAAGGGTAAAGCGATTGAGTTTCAGTCGTCGCGTGCGTGCCGTTTGCTGTTTGCCCACGGTGAGATCAAGGTAAAAATCCTCCATGGCGGGATAGAGGAGTTCCTCGGTCATGCGGGAGAGGCGGTGAATCTCATCAATAAAGAGAATATCCCCCGCTTGCAGGTTCACCAAGAGACCCACAATGTCACGGGGGCGTTCCAAAGCTGGGGCACTGGTCACTTTGCAGTTGACCCCCATTTCTGCCGCTAAGATCAAGGCAATGGTGGTTTTCCCTAAGCCCGGCGGGCCATAGAGCAGCAGGTGATCAAGGGGTTCTTGGCGTGCCTTGGCTGCCTCGATCGCAATGTGCAGCACATCCTTGAGTTCCTGCTGGCCAATGTAGTCGTGCAAAAAGCGGGGACGTAGGGACTCTTCAGCCGGCGAGTGCTGTTCCTCTGGGGTGGGTTGGTTGGAAAGCAGTAAAGGGGGGCGCGATCGCTCCGGCGGTGAATTTTGCGACGAAATAATCGCCATTGGTGCCCCCTAGGGCAAAGCTTAAGCCCGTTTTAACCAACTAAACATGGAACGCAGTTCTTGACCCACCTGTTCAATGGGGTGTTCTGCCTCCCGTCGCCGCATGGCTGTAAAGCCCGGTTTACCCGCCATATTTTCCAGCACAAACTCACGGGCAAATTGACCCGTTTGAATTTCGTGGAGAATTTTGCGCATTTCCGCGCGGGTCTCCTCGGTAATAATCCGTGGACCACGGGTGAGGTCGCCATATTCTGCGGTGTTGGAGATGCTATCCCGCATTTTGGCAAGCCCCCCTTCCACAATTAAATCCACAATCAGCTTCACTTCATGGAGACACTCAAAGTAGGCCAGCTCTGGCTGATAACCGGCCTGCACCAA
This sequence comes from Thermosynechococcus sp. HY213, assembly GCF_031460975.1. Classification (NCBI taxonomy): domain Bacteria; kingdom Bacillati; phylum Cyanobacteriota; class Cyanophyceae; order Acaryochloridales; family Thermosynechococcaceae; genus Thermosynechococcus; species Thermosynechococcus sp. HY213. The sequence goes on from NZ_JAVKVB010000016.1 coordinate 164,176, forward strand.
CGTTTCAAAGCCAGCCTTAATCAGGGCGCTGAGGCCACCACAGAGCACCACTTGCTCACCAAACAGATCGGTTTCTGTTTCTTCGCGGAAGGTGGTTTCCAGAATGCCGGCACGGGTGCCTCCAATCCCCTTGGCGTAAGCCATGGCTAAATCGCGGGCTTGACCACTGGCATTCTGATAGACTGCAAACAGGCAGGGTACCCCTTCCCCTTGGGCATAGGTGCGGCGCACGAGGTGACCGGGGCCTTTGGGCGCCACCATCACCACATCCACATTGTCGGGGGGCACAATCTGGCCAAAGTGAATGTTAAAGCCGTGGGCAAAGGAAAGGACATTCCCCGCTTGCAGGTGGGGGGCAATCTCCTGCTCATAAACAACCCGCTGAACTTCATCGGGCAGAAGAATCATAATCCAGTCGGCCAGTTTCGCAGCTTCCGCCACGGAGTGCACCGCTAGACCATCGGCACGGGCGCGCTCTGCAGAACGACTGCCGGCATAGAGACCCACCACAACATTGAGACCGCTATCCCGCAGGTTGAGGGCATGGGCGTGGCCTTGGGAGCCATAGCCAATGATGGCGATCGTTTTGTCCTTGAGGAGTTCTAATTGGGCATCTGCGTCGTAATACATGCGCGCCATAGTGATGATGTTCCTTTCCAATTGCATTCAGCAGGTCGTTATTATTTCTCTACCACATTGGCAGAGCCGATATAGCACCTCCTAGAGGGCTAGTTGCGGGAGTTAGCGATTACGGGAATAACGATTGTTCCCACCGCCCATGGCTTCACGGGGGCGTGCCTTGTTGACCTTGAGTTGCCGTCCCATCCACTCGGCACCGTCGAGATCAGCGATCGCCGCATCTTCTTCAGCATCCGTGGACATTTCCACAAAACCAAAGCCCCGCTTACGGCCTGTTTCCCGATCCACCGGTAAATAGACTTGTTTGACGGAACCGTACTCGGCAAAAACGGCCTCTAGGTCTTCTTGGGTGGCCGTGTAGGAAAGGTTGCCGACATAAATAGACATAATCTGATCTGCTCCAAAGCAAAAATTGAACCCTGTGTTGACGCTGACTTCGGAGAGACGACTGTCACGTAACCAACCTTCCCTAAAACCGAACTCAAGAATCGCTCTACTTAAAAAACTCAAGCGGCGATTACTCGCCAACCTTGTCTTCCGATTATAGCCGATTGCGATCGCCTGCGCTGCGAAAGTAGGGATGCTACCCTAAAAGAGGTAGATTTTTTGTGAATCTTAACAATGTCCGATTTACCGGCGGTTGTTGTGGGCCTTTCCGGCGGTGTTGATAGTTCCGTGGCCATTGCTAGCCTCAAAGCTCAAGGGTACCCCGTTGTTGGTCTGACGCTGTGGCTGATGAAGGGTAAGGGGCAGTGCTGCTCTGAGGGGCTAGTGGATGCGGCGCGTCTTTGTGAGGAGCTGGGAGTCCCTCACCATATTGTGGATAGCCGCGAAATTTTCGAGAAATATATTGTGAACTATCTGGTCAGTGGCTACGCCAGTGGGGTGACACCGCTGCCCTGTTCCCAATGCAACCGTTTGGTGAAGTTTGGGCCGATGCTCGCCTATAGCCGTGAGCAACTGGGGATTGACTACATTGCTACCGGGCATTATGCCCAAGTGAAATACAATCCCACGAGCGATCGCTATGAACTGTGGCGGGCGGTGGATCGTCATAAGGATCAAAGCTACTTTCTCTATGACTTGCCCCAAGAGATTCTGGCTCATGTGCTGTTTCCTCTTGGTCAGCAAACCAAGGCGCAGACCCGTGCCCTCGCGGCGCAGTATGGCCTGCATACCGCCAGTAAACCGGAAAGCCAAGATCTCTGCCTGATTGAAGCCCATGGCTCCATGCGCCGATTCTTGGATCAGTATCTGCCCAGTCAGCAAGGGGAAATTGTCGATGTCCATGGCCGGGTGCTGGGGTACCATCAGGGGATTCACCACTATACGATTGGCCAGCGCAAAGGCTTGGGAATTGCGGCACCTGAACCGCTTTATGTGGTGGCCTTGGATCGGGAACACAATCGCGTCATTGTCGGCGATCGCGCCACCGCCGGCCGTCGTGAGTGTACAGTGGCCCGGGTGAACTGGGTCTCGATTCCCCCCCCCACAGAACCGATCACAGCCACGGTACAAATTCGCTATCGTACTCCTCCAGTGCCGGTGACTATCATTCCCGCTGCCAACGCTGAGCAGGTACAATTGGAGTTTACTGAACCGCAATTTGGGGTAACGCCGGGGCAAGCGGCGGTTTGGTATGCGGGCGATCGCCTGCTGGGGGGCGGCATTATCCAGCCCTTTGTGACACCGACACCACAACCCCTACAAGCAATGGCCACCCACGTTTAAGGAAAAGACTGACCATGCAAAAGCGCCTTCATTACTCATCCTTGGAAATTAACCGCCGAGCAGAAGAATTAATCAAGCACTCCGCCAATCGCTATCGGATTACGGTGCAAATTGCCAACCGGGCGAAACAGCGGCGGGGGCTAGAGGCCAGTGAAGATCTCGATGATCTGCCCCTGAAGCCGGTGACCCGTGCCATTATCGAAATGTCCGATGAAATTGCTCAACCGGAGTTACTGGCAGATTAGGCGCCATGGGAAGACGACGGGGCTGGACGTTTTTGGGCTGGGTGACGTGGGGGTGCTTGCTGGCACTTCTGTGGCTGCCCCTGAGCAGTACTTGGAGTGTGGGGCGATCGCAACCTGACCCCAACCTACCCGATGCCCCTGCCCAAATTCTCATTAACCCGCGGCTGGTGGCAGAAACCCTCTATCCGAAGTTGCCCGGTTTGCCGAAGGAAAACCACTATATCCGTCAAGACAACCGTCAGCCGGCACCAGAAAGTACCCTCCTTGAGCGATTCATTGTCTATCACACCACTGTCAAAGGGCGATCGCCCCTCTACCGTTTTGACTGGAAAATTTCCCTTGCTGACTATTTGGGGCTGAATGACTTCCTGCGCAGAGAAACCTATCCGGGACGTTCTTACCTGACAGTCAACCCCATGGAAGGGGATATGGCTGCCATTCGCCAACTCAATCGCCAACAACGGGATGCCTTGGTGAGCACACTGGCCACCTTCTACGCCCAGCAAGCGGGGTTACCCACGACTACACCCCAGCGTCCCCAACCCCAAACAACACTGCCAGAACCGACATGGAGACCCCCCACCGTTCTGCCCCCCGTTCCCCAACCCGGCAGTGCTGGACTTTTGGCGCCCCCCGAACCCCCCCGCCCGCTGCCCACTGGGGAATCCCGTTTTTTACTGCCCTAGATGTTTGCAATTGGGTTCATGAGTCATGGCTGTGCCGATTACTGAGTTGCTCACCCCAGAGATTCTCAAACCTGCTCGCTATTTGGGCAATGAGCGAGGGGCAGTTCATAAGCCGTGGCAGGCCGCAACGGTGCGCTGGGTGCTCAGCTATCCGGAAATCTATGAGGTGGGCGCCTCGAACTTAGGACACATTATTCTCTACAACATTCTCAATGCCGTCCCCGATCAACTGTGCGATCGCGCCTACTTACCCGCAGCGGACTTAGCCGCCAAATTGCGAGTGACCCAAACTCCCCTTTTTGCTGTGGAATCGCGCCGCGCCCTGCGGGAGTTTGACCTCATTGGCTTTAGCCTCAGTTATGAGTTGGGTGCCACGAACATTCTGGAAATGCTCGACTTGGCCGGCCTACCCCTGACTTGGCGAGAACGCCAACAGGCACCCCTAGAAGAGATTCCCCTTATCTTTGCCGGTGGACAGACAGCGACATCAAACCCTGAACCCTACGCTGACTTCTTTGACTTTTTTGCCCTTGGGGATGGCGAGGAACTCTTGCCCGAAATTGGCCTCGTGGTGGCAGAAGGCAAACGAGCCGGCTTGAGTCGGCAGGACTTGCTATTGGATTTGGCACAGGTGCCGGGGGTCTATGTGCCGCAATTTTACGATCGCCAAGGGGATGGCGCCGTCAAACCCAATCGTCCCGATGTGCCCGAGCGCATTTTGCGGCGAGTAGCTACCCCGATGCCCCACTATGCCATTGGCTTGGTGCCCTATGTAGAAACCGTTCACGATCGCCTGACAGTGGAAATTCGCCGGGGCTGTACGCGCGGCTGTCGCTTTTGCCAACCGGGGATGCTCACCCGCCCTGCCCGCGATGTTGCCCCCGATGAGGTGATTGCCGCCATTGAAACGGGGATGCGCGCCACGGGCTACAACGAGTTTTCGCTACTGTCGTTGAGTTGCTCCGACTATCTAGCTCTGCCCGCCGTGGGTGTGGAAATTAAAAATCGCCTGCAAAACGAGAACATCTCCCTCTCACTCCCCAGCCAGCGGGTGGATCGCTTTGATGAAAACATTGCCCACATTGTCGGTGGCACGCGCCAAGGGGGACTGACCTTTGCGCCGGAAGCGGGAACGCAGCGGCTACGGGACATTATCAACAAGGGGCTGACCAATGCGGAATTGCTGCGGGGGGTCAAAACTGCCTACGAACAGGGCTGGGATAAGGTCAAGCTCTACTTTATGATTGGCCTGCCGGGGGAAACCGATGCTGATGTGTTGGGCATTGCTGAAACGATCCGCTGGCTGAAGCGAGAATGCTGGATCAAAGGACGCAAGCCCCTGAGCTTTAACCTGACCATCTCTAACTTTACCCCCAAGCCCCATACACCCTTTCAGTGGCACGCCGTCTCCACCAGTGAGTTTCTGCGCAAACAGGAGCTACTGAAGGCGGAATTCCGCACGATCAAGGGGCTAAAGGCCAACTTTACCGATGTGCGCATCTCAGCAATGGAAGACTTTGTCGGTCGGGGCGATCGCCAACTGGGGCCAGTGATCCGCCGCGCGTGGGAATTGGGGGCACGGGAAGATTCTTGGTGGGAAAGCCTCGATCGCGCCTATGCCGCTTGGACGCAAGCCATTCAAGAAGCGGGTCTGGACTGGAAATACCGTCAACTGGAAGCGGGTGAGTGGAATGTCTTTAGTGGTGGCAGCCACAACCTTGATGCGCCCCTGCCTTGGGATCACATTGATACGGGCATTAGTAAAACATGGCTGAAGGAAGACTTGCAGCGTGCCCTAGAAGCGGTGGTCGTTCCCGATTGTTCCTTTGAGGGCTGCTCCCATTGTGGCGTCTGTGGCATTGACTTTGGCCATAACGTGGTCGTGCCGCCCCCCCCGATTCCGCCTATTCAAGGTCAACCCCAAGCCCCCCAAGAACGGGTGCAACGTCTGCGCCTCACCTTTGGGAAAACTGGGGAAATGACGCTTCTCAGCCATTTAGATCTACTGCGCCTCTTTGAGCGAGCAGTACGCCGTGCCCATCTACCCATTGCCTTTACGGGGGGATTTCATCCTTCACCCCGCATCTCCACCGCCAGCGCCTTGCCCCTTGGGGTGACCAGTTATGGCGAAATTGTTGATCTGGAATTTTATCGCGAGGTGGAGCCGTCAACGGTGCTGGAGCAATTGCGGCAACAACTGCCGGCGGAGGTGCCCCTTTACACCTGTGCAGTGGTGCCCTTAAGTGAACCGGCAGCAAGTCAAGCCCTGCGGGCAGCTACTTATGAACTGCTCATCCGTACCCCTGAACCTGTGGAGCGGGACACTTGGCAACAGTGGTTAGAGGATTTGCGAGCCACCCCTGAAATTCTCTATGAGCTAACCACCAAGTCAGGGAAAACCCAAGTGGTGAATTTGCGCGATCGCCTGCTGCAGATCCGCCTCAAGGAGCACCAAGACCACTGGCCTGCCGTCAGCCTCATCTACACGGGAGTCTGTCGCAATGATGGCACGTTCCTGCGGCCAGAGCATTGTCTGTACCTCCTAGAAAAAGTGAGTGGTCTGTCCTTGGAACTGGGGGCGATCGCCCGTCAGAAATTACACCTCGAAACGCCATGAACCTAGCAACGCAAATTCGCGGCGGTCTGATTGTCTCCTGTCAAGCCCCGGCAGATTCCCCTTTGGCGGCGCCAGAAATCATTGCCGCTATGGCAGGGGCAGCGGTTTTGCGGGGGGCAGTGGCCGTGCGCATCAATACCCCGGCCCATATTCAGGCAGTGCGCCAAGCGGTAAAGGTGCCCATTATTGGTCTCTGGAAGCAAGTTTTGCCCGAGTACCCTGTGTATATTACGCCTCGCTTTGCCGATGCGGTGGCCGTTGCGACAGCAGGTGCTGATGTGATTGCCCTCGATGCCACAGCGCGATCGCGCCCTGAACCCCTACAGGACTTGATTCAGCGAATTCACGATGAACTGGGCAAGCCCGTCATGGCCGACATTGACTCCCTTGCAAGTGCTGAAGCGGCGATTGCTGCCGGTGCTGATTGGGTGGGCACGACCCTCTTGGGTTACACCGAAACCACGGCGCATACCCCACCCCCCAGTTGGGCGCTCCTGAGTCAGCTGGTTGAGCACCTCAACGTGCCTATTCTCTGTGAAGGGGGGATTGCCAGTCCCACAATGGCTGTAAAAGCTTTGACTTTGGGGGCTTGGGCAGTGGTCGTGGGCACCGATATTACAGGCATTGACCTCAAGGTGCAGCAGTATGTCCAGACCCTAAAGGCAACGACGATTGAAAATTCTCAACCCTAAATCCTATCCAATTCTATCGGTTTGTATATTTTCCTCTATATTCCGACCGATAAACGAGAGTTTGTGGCAAGATAGAATCCGTAGCTAAAGATACATCGTTAGCCTAGGAGCCACCATCTATGAGCCTAAAACTTGGGGATGTCGTACCCAACTTTACCCAAGCCTCTTCTATGGGGGAAATCAACTTCTATGAGTGGGCAGGGGATAGCTGGGTTGTATTGTTCTCTCACCCAGCGGATTACACCCCCGTTTGTACGACAGAACTGGGCGAAGTGGCGCGGTTACGCTCAGAATTTGAGAAGCGCAATGTCAAAACCTTGGCCTTGAGTGTGGATAGTGTGGAGTCCCACCTCGGCTGGATCAAAGACATTGAAGAAGTCAACAACGTCAAGGTGGATTACCCGATTTTGGCAGATGAAGATAAAAAAGTCTCCAACCTCTACGACATGATCCACCCCAACTCCCTCAACAACCTGACGGTGCGCACAGTCTTTATCATTGACCCCCAAAAACGCCTGCGCTTGACCTTGACCTATCCCGCCAGCACGGGGCGTAACTTTGCTGAGATTCTGCGGGTGATTGATTCGCTGCAACTGACGGACAACTACAGTGTGGCCACCCCCGTCAACTGGCAAGAGGGTCAAGAGTGCGTGATTGTGCCTTCCCTCAGCGATGAAGAGGCGAAGCAGAAGTTTCCCAAGGGCTTCAATGCTGTTAAGCCCTATCTGCGGTTGACACCTCAACCCAACAAATAGCCTAGATTAGCCTAGACAAGTCATGGCGACACCCTGAGCTGTTCGGGGTGTTTTTTTGTGCCTTGGCAGCATCCCAAGATAGGATAATCTTGCACAGCAAAACCAAGGAAAGGAATAGAGGCGGAATGCAGCGCTGGATACTTTGGCTCTTGATACCCCTTGTGGTCTGTTTGAGTGGATGCGTCCAAGCAGATATGGTCATCCAGCATCAGGGACAAACTGGGGGGAACCTCACCTACACGCTGACGCTGCCCCAACCCGATCTCCCTTTTACCGAACAGGTGATTCAGCAGGCGCGCCGCTTGGGGGGAACGATCAAGGAACGGGATAAAACGCATCTTCAGGTGACGATTCCCTTTGACACCAGCCAGCAATTGGCCACTGTCCTCAACCGCATTGGTGGTGTGCCCTATCTTCCCCAAGTCACTGCTGAAGCGGATATTTTTGATCAGAACTGGTTGCTCTTTGTGCGGGAGCGCTTTCGCTATGACATTGATCTGCGCCCCTTGGGTATTGAGTCCCGTGATCAAGCTGTTCTTGTGGCACCGCAGTCGCTCCTGAAGTTTCAACTTGCCCTAGAAACCCCTTGGGGGGCGCGCCCGATTGAGCGTCCAGCCACTACTGCTGATACCGTGGTCAATCCTCATGTTCAGCGGGGGGGCGATCGCCTGACTTGGACATTGATGCCCGGTTATCTGAATCACCTAGAGGCAGCCTATTGGTATCCAAGTCCCTTGGGTTGGGGCACACTGGCGATCGTGGGCTTGCTGGTGCTGGGCAATTGGTTACGCACTCGCCTGCCTAGGAGTCATTCAACCTAGAGTCCCATGAGATGGTCTGGCCCGCCGCAGAGTTGGCAACGGTATCTTGCCTATTTAATAGCGGGACCTCTGATTGTCCTCAATCTCTGGGTGGCGGAGCAAGTTTACCTCTATTTTGAATATCCGATTAATCTCCTTGTCATTGCCGCCATTTTGGCTTTTTTGCTCAATCAAGTGGTGATTCGCCTCTGTGCTCGTGGTTTGCGGCGGCGGAATGCGATCGCCTTGGTGTTACTGATTACCCTTTTGGTGGTCAGTGTCTTGATGCTGTTGCTGCTCCCCCTTGCTATTCAACAGGCGGAAGAACTCCTAAATCAACTGCCAGAGTTGGCGGATACGGGCAATCAAAATTTGCGCCATCTAGATCAAGTGCTGCGCCGCTACCAGTTCCCTGTGGGGGTGAATGACTTGATGGAAGAGCTGACGATCCAGCTCAAAGGGATTGCCGCCATGTTACCGGGTGTGGCGATTACAACCCTAACTAAATTTGTTGATGTGCTCCTCGTGCTGATCCTAACGGTGTATATGCTCTTTTATGGCAGTGAGATTTGGCGCGGACTCATGAAACTGGTACCCAAGCCTTGGCGGCAGATGGTGGATTACTCGCTGCGGCTGAATATTCGCAGTTTTTTCTCGGCACAGCTTTTTTTGGGGCTGTTTATGTTTCTTGCCCTGATTCCCTTTATGATCGCCTTCAAGGTCAATTTTGGCTTTCTCTTTGCCCTGATCATTGGTATTGCCCAGCTCATCCCTGTGGTGGGGGCGACCTTGGGCATTGGTTTAGTAACACTGCTTATCCTTTTTCAGGATGCGTGGCTGGCTTTGAATATTTTCGTGATTGCTGTGGTCTTGCAACAAATTAAGGATAACGTGCTTACCCCGAAGTTACTGGGGGACTTGATGGGTCTGAATCCCCTCTGGCAGTTTATTGCGCTACTCATTGGCGGACGGGTGGCGGGTTTCTTGGGAATTTTGCTGGCCATTCCCCTAGCCGCAACACTGAAAACCGTCCTCGAGTCTGAGCCTGTCGAAGACACCTAACTAGGCGATCGAATAACTAGGCGATCGAAACGTTTTGATCACCGTACACACCCCATGACCGCAAATGTTCATCATGACGGCATTTGTAGCCCCGCCAATCACGCCACTCACAAGGGGAACGGCTCGCGCAGGTAGGGTGAGACTTTTACTCGAGACCTTGCCAAAAATCTGCTGCAAAAGGGGACGCGGAAGCTGCCTGAAAACCGCCATCAGCACTTGGGATAAATTTTTTTGCGCCGCCCGCCGGCCAAAGGTCTTGAAGATTTGCCGACAAAATTGGGTGCCGAAGTGGTTTGCAAGTTCAGCGGCAGTAACCCCCAAGGCAGTGGGAATCAGCATCATCAGCACATTTTCGTTTTCAGAATCTAGGCCATAGATGGTGAACAGCGCCGCTGCCAGCTTGATTTGGGTATAGTAAAAGTAGGTAATGTCGAGGGGCATGCCAGCCAAGCCCATGACGCCAGTGGCCACTCCAGAACCCACTGACCAGAGGGTGGCTTCATAAATTGCATGGTTGGCCATGCGATCGCGATCGCCCCCCCAGCGAGGATCATGGAGAAATTGGTATCCCCACTGCCGCCCCTCTTCGATGGCAAGGAGCATGAGGTTGAGCAGCCAATCGGGTGTAGACACTGACGCTGTGGCCATAGGCTTAAAAAATAGTTGTCAACTTAAGGGATGGCATTGGCATAAATCTACCACAGTCAAAATTGAGCAACAATCTAAAAATGTAAAATTTTAATAAATAAAGTTTTAATAAAAATTGTTGGCTAAAGTGTTGGACTGCATGGATGAATGTGAAACTTCAGGGGAGCGATCGCCCCTTGGCAATTTCTCACCGCTACGCGTTTGTTATAGACGGTATCATTCATCGAGGCACTGTTGAACACGCCCAGATTGACCAATAATTCGAAATCTTTTTTCTTTTTCAACCCGATATTAAGGTGTTATTCTCTATCTGCTTCCGCAGCTTGCCTTAATGCTAAGAAAGCTTCTTTGAGAGGCTGACTCACTGCGCTATCGGGTTCATTCAATACTAGCTTTTGATACGCGTCCAAAAACTTGGCTCGTGACCTGTGGAAAAAATGCAAAAATTGGTGCAAAAAACCTAGTATGGCTTTCGGGGATCAACATCTGGTCGGTCTATTTTGGCTAACAGGCAAGCCATAAGAAGTCTTGTGCACGCCCGATTACTAATCTGTCGGCACACATACTCAACCCGTGAACGAATATCATGGTCTGAAATAGCTGAATTGTTTATATCTTTAGAAGCACGTTTTAGGATGTTTGTAAGAGCCTTATCAGGTGTACTCATTGTTTTTTCCTAAAATAATGTCTTTTGATTGATCGCTTTGGGGGCATAATTTGTCCACAGAATCTCAGTTCGCTCATCTTTGGTCGAATGTATTGTTTTGCTCGGGGCGATATTTTTGTACCAATTCGGAGAAGGATACAACTCGTCCATTAAATCGCAATCGTAACCTGAAATGGCAACAAGACCTTGAACTGAATTCAGCACGGACGCCAGCTCACGATGTTCTTTGTTGCTCATTTCATAAGCGTAAGCGTTACTATCGCCCCGCGTGTCATGGACATAAGGTGGATCACAGTAAAAAAGCGTATCTGGTGAGTCGTACAAACGTATGACTTCAATAGCGGGTCTATTTTCTATTTGAACACGCAACAAACGCAGGGCTATATCTGGTAAGTCTTCAATTGCACCAAGCCAGCGAGACACAGCTCCTGACATACCTGCTCTACTCGTGTTTTTGCAATTTGCCCAGCGTCCCAGTGTTGCAGATTGAGCTAGACCAGTTCGCACTTGACGGGCGCGTACATAAAACCTTCTTGCACGTTCAACAGGATCTAAAGATGGGTCTATTTCACAGGCGATTGAAAATTCTTCACGTGAAAAAGGGGTGAGACCAGTTGCTCTTATCAAACGCTCTGACTCATCTCGTAAGACGCGGAAGAAATTTGCAACCTCACCATCAACGTCATTGTATGTTTCTACAGCTGAAGGTTCTCGGTTCAATAAAACAGCAGCCGAGCCCCCAAATGGCTCACAGTAATGGTGGCAAGAGGGTAATAGAGGCAAAAGCCAATCAAGGTGTGAATATTTTCCACCATACCAACCAAATGCTATTATCCTTTTTCTGCTTCGCTTGACGACTGGGGAAGGTGTGCCGTTTCTCTTCATTACACGATGAGTGCCTTTTGCGATACTTCTCGGTATTGTCCTCTACGATGTCGATACCATAAATTGATGCCACTGCCAGCACCGTGTAGCGCTCATATTCAAGTTGAACCTTGGCATAACGGGCTTCCGCGCGAGGATTTCTACCAAGAAGTTGCCAGTACCGCAGGTGGGTTCCAAGAAACGCGAGTTAATGCGTTCGGTTTCTGGCTGGACTAAATCTAGCATGGCCTGCACGATGTGCTGGGGGGTGAGACTTCACCATGGTCAGGAACGCGGCGTTTGGATTTGACAGTTTTTTCCACGGGGACTTGCTGTAAAGGACTCAATGAGGAGGACTTCCTGCTTTCTATTATTTCGGCACAGCTGCTGTCAGTACTTCGTGCCCCTCGGTGGTGACCAAGACATCGTCTTCGATGCGCACACCAATGCCGCGCCAGCGATCGCTAATCTCGGGCTGACCCTCAGCGGGCATTGCCTCAGGATGAATATAAATCCCCGGCTCAACTGTCAGTACTTGACCCGGTTGTAGCGTGACCCATGTTTCCGTGTTGTGCTTGTAGAGACCGACATCATGGACATCGAGACCCAGCCAGTGACCGGTGCCATGCATAAAGAAGGTGCGATATTTCTGGGTATTGTTCTCTTTGCCTTCGTTGATCAGATCGTCAATCGCTCCCCGCAGCAGGCCAAGCTCTACTAGACCCTCAACGATCACCCGCACCGCCGCATCGTGGATTTGGTTGTAGGTATTCCCCGGTTGCACCTGCTCAATGGCGGCTTTTTGGGCAGCGAGGACAATATCATAGATCGCCTGTTGCTCGCCGCTGAACTGGCCACTCACAGGAAAGGTGCGGGTAATATCAGCGTTGTAGTAGCGATAGGCACAGCCAGCATCAATTAAAAGTAAGTCTCCTGCTGCCATTTGCCGTTGGTTCTCAGTGTAGTGAAGCACACAGGCATTCGACCCCGAGGCAACAATCGAGGGATAGGCCGGGCCATCGCCCCCCCGTAGGCGAAACAGATGCTCTATCTCTGCCTGAATTTCATATTCCCAGCGTCCGGGGGCAGCCACTTCGCGGGCACGCTGATGGGCTTCGACAGTGATGGCGATCGCTTGGCGCATCAAGGCCAATTCTGCTGCTGATTTAATTTGCCGCATCGGTGCCAAGAGAATACTGGGATCGGCGATCGCCCGTGGGCCTGTGCCCCGTTTTGGTAGTGTCGCCAAGAGGCGCTGATAGTGCTTGAGAATCACTTGATTAAAGCGCTCATTGTGACCAAAGTGGTAATACAGCGGATCCCCCGTCTCCAAATAGCGAGGGAGGTGCTGCTCTAGCTCACTAATGGGATATACGGCATCGGCACCTAATTGCTCCTTGGCTGCTTCTACCCCAAGGCGTGCCCCTGTCCAGATCTCTTGGCTGAGATCCTTGGGCTGCACAAAGAGAACATAGCGATGCTCACTGTGGTTTGGCGCAAAAACAGCAACGGCCTCTGGCTCATTAAAGCCCGTGAGGTAATAAAAGTTACTTTCTTGGCGAAAGTTGTAGTCCACATCATTGTGCATGATGGCGCGCGGGGCACTACAGAAAACAGCGACACCCGTGCCCAATTTCTCTAAAAACTGCTGCTGTCGTTGCTGGTACTCTGTTTTCATCGCGCCTTAAAAAGTGGGTCAACCCTTGGGAATGATGACCCTGAAGTGGTTTGGTGGGGGCGGAGGGACTTGAACCCTCACGACTTGTTTAAGGTCAACGGATTTTCATCCTCCTGCCGCTTTCGCGACCACCCCTTGGGTGTTGAGGATTGGACTCTCCCTTTACCCGCGTAGAGGATCTACGGTAGGGTAGCTCCCGTCGAGTCTCTGCACCTTCCGTTTCCAGTCTGGGTTTGAGAAACGGCTTGGCTCAGGATTGCCCTATTTGCCCTATGGACAAACGTAGGTTTCCCTGAATTTGAGAGCATTCACTTAATAGATTTCTCTACTAAGGCTCAATTTCTTAAGTCCGCAGCGTCTACCATTCCGCCACGCCCCCTTAAGTACCGCTACTATACCACCTTGGCTTTGGGGGATGCAATTCCTACTGGCGTTGGTAATAAGCCCGCAACCCCTCGAGGAGCCGCTGATTTTCGCTGTCACGGCGCACCGCCACTCGGAAGTAGGAAGCGCCCAATTCGGGAAAGCTGCAACAATCACGAATCAAAATGCGATGCTGCTGGAGGAGGTAGGTTTGCAGGGGCAAAATGGCGTCCGTTGCTTTGATGAGTAGAAAGTTTGCCTTACTCTCGGTCACCACCTTCAGTTCGGGCATAGTATTTAAGGCCGCCGCAAAGGCATGACGCGCTGGCGGTAACCATGCCCACGTCTGTTCCTGAAAGGGGCGATCGCCCAAAGCCGTCACACCCGCAATGATCGCCAAGCGATTCACACTCCAAGGATCGCGCCACGATCGCCAGCGTTGCCAACGTTCTGGAGAGGACACACCATACCCTAAACGCAGACCCGCCAGACTATAGAACTTCGTTAGCGATCGCAGAACAATCAAGTTCGAGTACTGAGGCACAACCCCCACTAGGGATTCACTAGCCGCCGGCGGCAAAAAGTCCATAAAGGCCTCATCCACGATCACCAAGGCACCCGTCTCTAGCAACGGCTGGAGCTGATTCCGCGACCAGAGCTGTCCACTAGGGTTATGGGGATTGTTAATGAGGATGGCATCTTCAGGGGTTAGGGAGGGCGCGATCGCCCCAAAGTCGCTTTGCACCCGGGCTAGGGGAATCGGCACAATGGGGCAAGCAAAAGACGCCAGTGCCCGCTGGTAGTCAGCAAAGGCAGGAGTAATAAGATAAATCTGCTGGCGATCGCCACACTCGCGACCTACCCAAGTCAATAACTCCGCCGCGCCGTTGCCCACCAAAAAATAATCCCTCGGTAGTTGATGCAGGGTGGCAATAGCATCCACTAAGGGACGGCAATCGGGATCGGGATAGTCGCGAATCGTGGGCAAAGCAGTCTGTAGGGCGGCAATCACTGAATCAGGGGGTCCCCAAGGGTTGAGACTGGCCGAAAAATCCAAAATCTCATCGGGAGCACAGCCAGCGATCGCTGCCGCCCAAGCTAAATTGCCACCGTGGCGGGGGGGCATTCAGACTATTTTTTCTTGCCCTTGGCCGCCGGTTCGGGAGCTGCAGGCGGTGCAACTTTTTCTTTGAAGAGTTTCCCTGCTGAAAAGGCGGGAACGGTAGTTGCTGGGATTTGCATTTTTTCTTTCGTTTTCGGGTTGCGTCCCTCACGAGCCTTGCGCTCCCGCGGTTCAAAGGCACCAAAGCCAACGAGCGTCACTTTTTCTCCCTTGGCCACGGCCTCCATGATTTCCTCGACGGTGGCTGAGATAATTGCCTCAACTTGCTTTTTGGTGACGTTGTTGGTGCTATGGGCACGACTAAACACAGCATCCACGAGTTCAGCTTTATTCATGGGGATAACTCCACAGAAACATTAAAGGTTGTTAATTGAGGAACAAATGGGTGAAAGGCACGAAACCCTTGCCTCTGCTTGCTTTCAAGCCTCATTCTAGAATAGCCAGACCCCAACTGGAACCCTGAAACCTTTAAGATATGTGGTTTTCAGCCACTTTTATCCATTAGAAATTTCTCAAACCCTTGATTCATCAGTCTTTTAGTCTATTCCATCCTCTTTGCAGGGATAGTTTGGGGCAGTGACAGTTGTTAGAAAAATTAACAAATCACGGTGTCCCAAGGTCTGAATATCGCCCCAGAGAACAAAAAAGCCCCATGGCTGAGACGATGGGGCATTCACAAATTTCATGAATTTAATGCTTGGATTCGGAGGATTTGATCACAGCGTATTGGCGATGATCTATCCCCTAGGCATCATCCAAGGCGGCAATACCAGGAAGTTCTTTGCCTTCGAGGAGTTCAAGGCTCGCCCCCCCGCCCGTGGAGATGTGACTCATGCGATCGGCAACGCCCACTTTTTCAACCGCCGCCACAGAATCGCCACCACCAATAATCGTCGAGACGCCCTCACTGGTGAGGTCAGCCAAACAGCGGGCGATCGCCTCCGTGCCCTTGGCAAATTGATCAAACTCAAACACCCCCATTGGGCCATTCCAGATCACTGTTTTGCAATCCTTGAGCGCCTCTTGGAAGAGTTTGACCGAAGCAGGCCCAATATCCAGACCCATCCAGCCATCGGGAATCGCTTCGATACTGACCACTTGACTATTGGCATCGGCGGCAAAGTTATCCGCCACCACGACATCTGTGGGCAAGAGCAACTCCACCCCTTTTTCTTGGGCTTTGGCTGCGAGGTGTTTGGCTAGCTCCAACTTGTCTTCTTCCACCAAGGATTTGCCCACATTGAGACCCCGCGCTTTGTAGAAGGTGAAGATCATGCCGCCGCCGATCAGCAATTTATCCACTTTTTCTAAAAGGGCTTCAATCACACCAATCTTAGAAGAGACCTTAGATCCCCCCACAATCGCAGCCAAGGGACGGCGGGGATGCTCAATGGCGTTTTGGAGATATTCCAGTTCTTTCTCAATCAAAAAGCCCGCCACACAGGGACTGAGGTATTGCGTCACCCCCGCGGTTGAGGCATGGGCGCGGTGCGCAGTGCCAAAGGCATCATTGACATAGACTTCTGCACAGGCCGCCAGTTGCTTGGCAAATTCAGGATCATTTTTTTCTTCCCCCGGATGGAAGCGCACATTCTCGAGGAGACAGACATCCCCATTGGCCATTGCTTGGGTATGGGCCACCACGGCATCACCAATGCAGTCATCGAGCTTGGCCACGGGTTTGTGGAGCAGTTCCGAGAGCCGCTGAGCCACAGGAGTGAGGCGCAGTTTATCATCCACACCCTTGGGACGGCCAAAGTGGCTGACAAGAATCACCTTGGCACCTTTGCTGATCAGGTCTTGAATCGTCGGCAGTGCGGCGCGGATGCGGGTATCATCGGTGATGACACCATTCTCATCGACAGGAACGTTAAAATCCACCCGCACGAGGACACGCTTTCCTTCTAAGTCGGCAGCCGATAACTGTGCCACGGATTTTTTAGACACGCTAGAGCCTCCTAAATGCGTTAAAACATGGATGATGGTACTAGGGGCATAACAATCCCAGCCAGCGATGGAGTGACCCGTTACAGAACCCTCACCTGACCCTCATTCTACCCAAGGGCGTGCCCTTCCACTTGACTCCAATGAGGTGAACTCTATGTTCAAAACCATTCTTTTTCCCATTGACCGTAGCCGTGATACCCAAGAAGCCATGCCCACTGTGGTTGAGATGGTGAAACTGTTTCAGAGTCAGTTGTTTCTGCTCTCGGTGGAGGAAACCCCAGAACCCGATGCGGAGCTAGAGGCGGCGATCGCGGAATTTTTGAATCGAGTGAAGGAAGCCTTTGCCCAACACGCGATTGTGGCGGAAACACTGCTGCGGCGCGGCAAACCTGCCTTTGTGATCTGTGATGTGGCCGATGAGATCAATGCCAGTTTGATTATTATGGGTTGCCGGGGAACGGGTCTGACCCCAGAGGGGTTTCAAGAAAGTGTCAGCAACCGCGTGATTAATTTGGCGCCCTGTCCGGTCTTGGTGGTACCCTAGCGTAACTGAATCTTGCGGAGCTTAAAGTTTCGTCACAGGCGGCCTAGCCCTTGGGGCGATCGCCGATGATCAAGGAAAGTGAATGTGTTGTCTTGTGGTTGATCTGCATGCTGAATCCAACAGATGTAACGCCGACCGTGTTTTCCCCTGCTGCTGATCAACTGCAAGCCCTTGGGGTGTACGTAACCATCCATGGCCATTTCTATCAGCCCCCCCGCGAAAATCCCTACCTCAATGCCATTGAACACCAACCCAGTGCCCAGCCGTTCCACGATTGGAATGAGCGTATTTACTACGAGTGCTATCGCCCCAATGCCTTTGCGCGGATTCTCAACGATCGCGGTGAGGTCATTGGTATTGTCAATAACTTTGAATACCTCAGCTTTAATATCGGCCCGACGCTCTTTAGTTGGCTCGAACGCTACGATCTTGAGGTCTATCAGCGCATTATTGAGGCTGATCGCCACAGTTGTCAGCGCTTCAATGGCCACGGCAACGCGATCGCCCAAGTGTATAACCACATGATTTTGCCCTTGGCCAACTACCGCGATAAACTCACGCAAATTCGTTGGGGCAAGGCGGACTTTCGGCGGCGGTTTGGCCGCGAACCGGAGGGGATGTGGCTGGCAGAAACGGCCATTGACTATGAAACCGTAGCCGCCCTGATTGAGGAGGGGATTCGCTTTACGATTTTGGCGCCTTCCCAAGCCCAACGCTGTCGTCCCATTCTTGCCGACGGTGAAAGCGAGTGGATTGAAGTCAGTGGCAGCCAAATTGATCCGACCCGTCCCTATCGCTGCTATTTGCCGGGGGGCGATCGCCAGCGGGATTACTTGGATATCTTCTTCTACGACGGCCCCATTTCGCGGGACATGGGCTTTAGCGATCTGCTCACTAGCTCGCAATTTCTAGCGGGACGGTTGGGACAGGCCGTGCGCGGTGATCATCGCCCCAGTCAAATCATTGCCGTTGCCACTGATGGGGAAACCTTTGGCCATCACAAGTATGGCGGTGAAAAAGCCCTCGCCTATGCCTTTAAAGTGGAATTTCCACAGCGGGGCTGGCAGATCACTAACTTTGCCTACTACCTCAGCCTGTTCCCGCCCACATGGGAGGTGGAACTCAAACCCGTCACCGCGTGGAGCTGTGCCCATGGTGTGGATCGCTGGCAGGACAATTGTGGTTGCGGTGGGGGCGGTGAGTGGCATCAACGGTGGCGACGCCCCTTGCGGGAGGCACTGAACTGGTTGCGGGATGAGCTAATTGAAATTTATGAAACCTTGGGCAGTGAGCTATTTCAGGATGTTTGGGCAGCCCGCGATGCCTATATTGAGGTGATTGGCGATCGCTCGCCGGAGACTCTGCATCGTTTTTTGGCACAACACCAACGCCGCCCCCTGAGTCAAAGCGAGCAAATTGATGCCCTGCGCTTGCTGGAGATGCAGCACCATGCCCTGCTCATGTTTACCAGTTGTGGCTGGTTTTTTGATGAACTCTCGCGGCCTGAGGGGGTGCAAATCCTCCGCTATGCGGCACGGGCGATCGAACTCGCGGCAGATGTGGCAGGGGTGCAGTTGGAACCCGAGTTTATTGAGCGTCTGGCCGCTGCCCCCAGTAATGTGCCGCAGTTTGGCGATGGGGCAACGGTCTATCACCAGTTGGTGAAAACGGCTCAAATTAGCTTGCAGCAGGTGGCCGCCCACTATGCCATGAGTTCCCTCTTTAATAGCTACCCCCGCCAACATCAACTGTACTGCTATGAGATTGAGCAGGGGGATTATCATCTCCAACGCATGGGCAGCCTGACCTTGGCGATCGGCCAGATTCAACTCACCTCGACGATGACAACCGAGTCCCAACTGCTGATCTTTGCTGTCTTGCACTTGGGGGGCTGGGATTTCCACTGTGCGATTCAACCCTTCCAAGGGCGGCGGGAATATAGCCAGATCAAGACCCATCTCCTGCAAGCCTTCCAACAGGGGAGTGCAGCACGGGTGGTGATGGCAATTACGGAACGCTTTGGGGGGGTAGCCTACAGCTTGGATGATCTCTTTGCTGAGGAACGACACCGTCTCATGGGGGTGCTGGCGCGGGAAACCCTTACGCGCTTGGATCAGCTTTATACCCAAGTTTATCGCGATAACTACGGCATCCTGATGGGGTTTCAGCGGGATGGCCTGAGTGTGCCCCAAGAATTGCAAGTCGCGGCAGCGGTGGCGTTGACCCATCGTGCCATTAGCCATTTGCGGAGTTTAGAGCAAGACCTCAGCGATCTCAGTGATTTGCCCTTGGCGGATCTGCAAAACCATTTGGCAGAATTGATGGCGATCGCCCGTGAAGCACGGTTGTTGGGTTGTCACCTTAGCCTTCAAGAGCAACAGCGACTCCTTGAGCAGCAAATTAGCACTGGATTGCGTTATCTTGCCCACCACCTCGACAGTGACACCCTTAGCCAGTTGAGTCCCCTGCTGCAGGACTTGATCACCATTGGCGATGCCTTAGGTTTGAACCTGAATCTGGATCGGGCACAGGAACAGCTTTATACCCTGATGGGTGAACTGCGGCAGAAGGGCACGCACCTCAGCGAGGGCGATCGGCGGCACCTACAAACCTTAGCTATCCGCCTCAAGGTTGATCCCCAACTATTGGTTGCCCTCTCTTCCTAGGGAAGAATCTCCGTTAAATCCAGCACGAATCTGGGGAGCAGGTCTTCCCCAAAGAGGTGCCGAGGGGCGATCGCGACTTCAGGGGGCATTTGAGAACGGTAGATTTCTACCCGTTGATTTTGCGGGTCAATCAGCCAACCTAGGTGCAGACCATTGTCCAGATATTCGCGCATTTTGGCTTCGAGTGGCCGCAGATCATCACTGGCAGCGCGCAGCTCAATCACAAAATCGGGACAAAGCGGTACAAATCCTTGCCGTTGTTCGGGGGTCAAGGCGTGCCAGCGATCGCCTCGAATCCAAGCAACATCGGGACTGCGAATGGCGCCGTTGGGCAGCTTAAATCCCGTCGAGGAGTCAAAGGCAACGCCCAATCGGGATTGCTGATTCCAGAGGTACAGTTGAACAGCTATTTGAAGATGACGCCTGCCAGTTTCTCCACCTGTGGGGGGCATAATGATTAGTTCTCCACGGGGCGATCGCTCCAGCCGCAGATCAGAGTTTTGGCGGCAAATTGCGGCAAACTGCTCATCGGTTAGTTCCAGCACCGGTTGTAGGGCGATCGTCAGCATGGCTGAGCAGCCTCTCATCGCATTTCCACTACCCCAGTTCTAGCAAATTAGGAAAGTTACCTCTGACCAGACCCAACCTACGTCCAGTTTCGTTAAAATCAGCGAACTAGCCCCATAGGTTGGCCTAGGTATCACCCAAAAAGTGTGTGAGGAGTACGTATGTCGTTAACGTCCCCAGAAATGGCTGAGGCGTTTGGTGCCGCTTCTGAACGCGGACTAATTCCCCGGGTCTTGCAACCGGCGTTGCACTGGTGGTTATCTGCGCAGTTGGAGCAGGCAACAGGCTTGGAAATTCAAATTCAAGGGGGCGATCGCCAGATTTTGCGGGGATACTTACCCCACGTGCGCGTTGCCGCAGCTAGCGCCAGTTATCGCGGTATTCAATTGCGCCAAGCAGCCGTCCAAGCGGAACAGATTCAGATTAATCTAGGGCAAGTGTTGCGAGGCAAACCCCTAAAACTCTTGGCACCAGTGCCGGTGCGCGGGGAACTAATTCTCAGCCAAGCCGATCTCGACGCCTCTTTGGGGGCGCCGCTCCTGCAATCCAGCCTACGGGAACTGCTGAAATTGCTCGATCAGCGCGGCTTGGGCAAAGCAGGGGTCAATCTGCAGGAGTGGCAATTGCGGCATACGCAGGCAGAATTGGGTGCTGGGTGCCTCAAACTGGTGTTCTCGATGGTGAATGCCCAAGGGGAGCAGGCGGATTGGCATTTGATGACCCAGGTGCGCTTGCAGGATGAGCGAACCCTCTGCTTAGAAAAGGTGCATTGGCAAGGGGAAGGTGACCCTCACCCCACGGTGGCCATTGATTTGGGTGAGGGGGTGGCCATCCAAGAGTTGCGGCTAGAAACGGGTGCCCTCAGGGTGCAGGGAATGATTTGCATTTATCCCTAGGTTGCTCAGCAATGCTGCTACGCGCCCTAAATCCTTGATCCCCGGTTGGCTTTCCACACCACTGGCTAGGTCAATCCCTTGGGGTTGGGTTTGGGCGATCGCTTGACGGCAATTTTCCGGCGTGATGCCCCCCGCCAGCCACCAAGGGCAAGGAATGGCTAAGTCTTTCAGCAATGTCCAGTCAAAGGGCTGCCCCGTGCCCCCCAACTGCTGCGGGTGATAGGCGTCTAGGAGAATGCGATCCACAATCGGGGCGTAGGCGGGAATCTCGGCGAGGCTGGCTGCCGATCGCACCCGCAGGGCTTTGATCAACACAATATTAGGGAAGGCATGGCGTACCTGTTGGCAAAACTCGGGCGATTCGCTGCCATGAAGCTGCAGTGCCTGTACCCCTGTGGTTGTGACTAAATGGGCTAATGCTGCTAAATCGAGATTGGCAACCACGGCAACAGTCAGTACTGAGGGCGGCAACTGGCGACAGATCTCGGCAATGGTTGCTGCCGGGACATAGCGGGGGGAATGGGGCACGGTAATAAACCCCAAAGCACTGACGCCCATTTGGGCGATCGCGATCGCCTGTTCGGGTAGAGTCAAGCCACAAATTTTGACAGCAATTTTGACAGGGACAGTTGAGTTAAGCATTTGTAACGAGATGCACCATTTTGTAAAGAACTAGCGGTGGGCGATCAGGCCGTTCCGTATAATTCATGGGCAATTGTACCCATTTAGGAGGAACCATGGTGTTAGCCACGCTCCCCGATACCACTTGGACGCCGTCTGTGGGTTTGGTGGTGATCCTCTGCAACCTGTTTGCGATCGCCATTGGCCGCTATGCCATTCAATCACGGGGAAAAGGCCCCGGTTTACCCGTTTCCTTGCCCGCCCTCTTTGAAGGCTTTGGTCTGCCCGAATTGCTGGCTACCACCAGCTTTGGTCACCTTTTGGCGGCCGGGGTTGTCAGTGGCCTACAGTACTCCGGTGCCCTCTAGGGTCGGAATACCACTGGCAATTTGACGGGAAATAAAGGGCAAAACCTCTGTATTCATACTGGCAGTGCGATTCTCAATAAAGACCACCAAGGTATAGGGGCAATGATTGGGGAGTTCAATATAGGCCGCATCGTGGCGCACCCAACTGGTGAGTCCCGCCTTTGACCACAACTTTGCCCCCGGAGGTAGCCCTTCCCCCAAAAAGCCCTGTACTTGGTTTTCTGGATCCTCGGCCAAAAGCTCTGGATCGAGGGAACGCTCCATCAGTTCCATCATCGCTTGACTGGCGCTAGCAGACACGGCAACACCGCCCACAATACTGTGGATTAACTTAGCCGTGGCATCAGTGGTCAGACGATTAGCATTCTGGCGATCGCGCCCGACAAATTCCTGCTCTCGTCCATAGGGGCCATCACACCACGTTTTTTGATTCACGTTGATATTAGTTAGCTCTGGCCACCCTAAGGATTGAAAATAGCGATTGACGATATTGCGCTGGTATTGCCATGTGCGAAAAGGTTCCGGTGGCAGCACCGGGCCACTGGTCGTCCCCGTGAGCATATCCACCACGAGGCTCGTGGCATCATTGCTGGAGTCCACAATCATATCCCGCAGGGCGCGTGCTAATTCCGCATCCGGCTGAAGCATACCGCTGTGGAGCCACTCATGACAGGCCACCAGATAAAACAACTTCACCACACTGGCCGGGTACATCGGTACATCGCCGCGATAATGGGCGCCGGGAATCGAATACCGCCAAAATTCTGCTGCGGTCAGCGCTCCGCCCGTATTCACGGGAATGGGGGGTGGATACACCAATAAGGTCAGGGCAATGTCCTCTTGTCCCAGCCAAGGAAAGTGTTGCCATGTCGCTTGGAGCGTCCGCGTCACCAAATCCGTGAGATAGGTGTTGGCCTGAAAAAAAATCATTGCCTATTCCACTCCTACTCGGGCGATCGCTCGACACCATTGCGCGCACCGGAATAGACCAAGCCCCGTTCCACATCCATAGTGAGAATCGTGCCCTCGCGGATCAGGCGGGTGGCATTTTTGACCCCGACAATCACTGGAATGCCCAAGCGCAACCCCAAGACCGCCGCGTGGCTCGTCAGGCTATCCTCTTCGGTAATAATGCCTGCCGCTTTGCGAATGGCTTCCACCAATTCAGCACTGGTGCGCTCGGCCACCAAAATTTCGCCACTATTAAACGTGCGAACTGGCATTCCTGCGTGCACCACCCGCGCCGGGCCACTCACCGACCCATGACCAATGCCACAGCCGCGTCCCATCACCGAGGTGACGAGTTCCACCTTGATCATATCCGTGGAGCCAGAGACCCCTTGCAGCGTGCCAGCGGTCATCACCACTAGATCCCCTTCCTCTAGGAAGCCCCGCTCCTGTGCCGCATTAATGGCTGCCTGAAACGACTGCCGCATCGAGGGATGATCCAGAGTCAGCAGTGGTTCTACCCCCCAGACTAACTGCAAGCGCCGTGCCACCTCGATATGGGGCGTTGCCGCCAAAATCGGAATTTGGGGACGAAACTTGGAGACATTGCGGGCGGTTGCCCCTGTTTTTGTTTGGGTGATGATGGCCTTGGCTTTGAGTTGAGCTGCTACTTGTCCCACCGCTTGGCTAATGGCATTGGGAATGGAACGTACCGCCACAGCATCGACAACAGGCGGTTGCCGCAGTTGGGGTTGGTTGTCAATGCGCGCCGCGATCGTCGCCATCATCTTCACTGCCTCGACGGGGTATTCCCCCATGGCCGTTTCATTGGAGAGCATCACGGCATCGGTGCCATCGAGAATAGCATTGGCAACATCGGAAATCTCGGCACGGGTAGGGCGGGGGCTTTTCACCATGCTGTCCAGCATTTGTGTGGCCGTAATCACGGGAATGCCCAAGCGGTTGGCGGCAGCAATCAGCCGTTTTTGCAGAATCGGCACCTCTTCGGCGGGCAGTTCCACCCCCAAATCTCCCCGTGCCACCATGACACCATCGCAGAGGGAGAGGATGGCATCCATTTGCTCGATCGCCTCGTGCTTTTCGATTTTGGCAATCACCGGCACCTGCTTCCCAGCGTTGGCAATCAGTTCTTTGATCTCCAGTACATCTTGGGGATTGCGAACAAAGCTGAGGGCCACCCAATCTACCCCTTGATTGAGGCCAAACATCAGATCTTCACGATCTTTCTCTGTCAGAGCCTTAATGGAGAGGTAAACCCCTGGAAAGTTCACGCCCTTGGCATTCGAGAGCGTGCCGCCAACAACCACTCGGCAGTGGAGTTCACCCGCCTCCTTATCCACTTCTTCAACGACCATTTCCACGCGGCCATCATCCAGCAAAATCGTGGCGCCGGCGGGAACCTCCTGAGCCAAGGGAGGATAGGTAATCGAGCTAATGTGCTGGTTGCCCATGACGGAGCGACTGGTGAGGGTAAAGCGATCGCCCCGTTTGAGGGAAATGGCGCCCTGTTCAAACCGCCCGAGGCGAATTTTGGGGCCTTGCAAGTCCTGCAAAATGCCCACGGGTTGCCCCAACTCATAGGAAATTTGGCGAATCAGGCGAATGCTGCGCTGGTGATCGTCGTGGGTACCATGGGAAAAATTCAGGCGCAGGGTAGTCGCTCCCGCTTGGATAATGGCGCGCAGTTTATCGGGATGGCTAACCGCTGGACCAATGGTGGCGACAATTTTAGTGCGGCGTTGCAACGGCTGGTTCGACATATTCAACTTAATCGTTAGGCCTCAACAGGTTACCCTATTTTGCTTGACATGGCGAGACATGCAGGAGCGTTTTAGACATTGTCCCACCCACGGTAACGGCTGTTGGTGGCAATCGGGTCTTGTTTCTAGCCTACAGCGATCGCTCACCCCTTGAGCGAGGTGCAGCGGCTATAATTTGAGAATAATTCTCGCTCTTAACATCCTGCCTATGACGACTTCTTCCCTGCCTACAACTGCCAAAATGGAGGCAATGAAGCACGGCCTACCGGTAACTATCATTACAGGGTTTCTCGGTAGTGGTAAAACCACACTCCTCAATCATATTCTGACCAATCAACAGGGACTGAAGACCGCCGTCCTTGTCAATGAATTTGGGGAAATTGGTATTGATAATGAGCTATTGGTGACCAAGGATGAGGGCATGGTGGAGCTCACCAATGGCTGTATCTGCTGCACGATTAACAATGACTTGGTGAATGCAGTTTATCGGGTTCTCGAACGTCCTGACAAGGTGGACTATTTAGTCGTGGAAACAACGGGCTTGGCGGATCCACTGCCGGTGGCTCTGACCTTTTTGGGAACTGAGCTGCGGGATCTCACCCGTTTGGATTCAATTATTACGGTGGTGGATGCGGAGAACTTTAGTCTTGATCTTTTCAATAGCAGCGCTGCCCAAAGCCAAATTGCCTACGGTGACATTATTCTCCTCAACAAAGCAGATCTGGTGACTGAGGAACGCTTGCAGGAGTTAGAACGGCGAATTCACGAAATGCGGGAGGGAGCGCGGATCATTCGTACGGTGAAGGCGCAAGTGCCCCTGCCCTTGATTTTGAGTGTGGGGCTGTTTGAGAGCGATCGCTACTTCCAGCCTGAGGCAGCGCCCCAGCATTCAGAACACGACCATGAGCACCACCATCACGACCACGGTCACCACCATCATCATGAGTGTGATGACCATTGCGATCATGATCATCCTCACCCCCATCAGACCTCCAACCACCTTGAAGAGGATGGCTTTACCTCCGTTTCCTTCCAGAGCGATCGCCCCTTTGAACTGCGCAAATTCCAGTATTTTCTGGATCACCAGCTACCGGAATCCGTCTTTCGTGCCAAGGGCATCCTTTGGTTTAAGGAAAGTCCCCGCCGCCACGTCTTTCACCTCAGTGGTAAGCGCTTTAGTCTCGATGATGAGGAATGGAAAGGCGATCGCAAAAATCAACTGGTGCTCATTGGCCAAAATTTGGATCATCCAACCCTGCTGACCCAGTTGGCCGCCTGTGTCACTGACGCATAACCCCCAATCATGGCCAAGCAACGGCGCAAAGAAAACCTTCCCAGCAAAATTTGTCTGGTCTGTGGCCGGCCTTTCCAATGGCGCAAAAAATGGGCGAATTGCTGGGAGGAGGTGAAGTACTGTTCTGAGCGCTGTCGGCGGCGGCGCTCCCAAGCCCAAAGTTAATGTGCTTTTGCTGAATCAAAAGGAATGGTTCTATGAAAGTTGCCTATATTTTTGCCACTGACATGGCCAGCACCTTTAAGCTGGCAACGATGGTTTTACCGCAGCTGGAGCGGGGCGATCATGGCGCTGAAGTGGTGGGTATGATGTTTTTTGATGATAACCTCTTTTGTTTGCGTTTAGGGGATCCCGTTGGTGAGCGCTTAGCCCGCATTGCCAAGGAACAGGGGATTTTACTCATGGCCTGTGATCAGTGTGCGGTGCGCCGTGGTTTGGCCGAAGGAACATTTGACGAATGTGGTACCGGTTCTGTCAAAGCCAAGGGGATGGTTGAAGGGGTAGTATGTGGCTGCTTTCCGCAGTTTTATGCTAGCCTTGCAGACAGCGGACTCGATCAAGTCATTACCCTTTGAGTCTCTGCTGAGGAAGATGAGTCAACCGTCAGTTGTGTTTTCCAGCACCTTGGTCTGTCCCCATTGTCACACGGAGCAAGCGGAATGGATGCCCAGCGATGCCTGTGTCGTGTTCTGGGAGTGTCCCCAATGTCATGCCCACCTCAAACCCAAGGCGGGGGACTGTTGTGTCTTCTGTAGCTACGGCACGGTTCCTTGCCCATCGCGGCAGCTGGAACACACTGGCGATCGCTAGAATTGGGGGTTGCTATCCCCTGCGGAAACCGCTATCGTGGGGGCGCTTTTGCCTCCCGTGAGTAACCGTATGCAGGCAATCTACGACTGTATTGTGGTGGGTGGGGGTGCTGCTGGCGGGTCAGCCGCCTATCATCTCGCTTGCCGCGGACGTCAGGTTTTAGTTCTAGAAAAATTGGCCTTGCCCCGCTCAAAGCCCTGCACTGGAGGGGTTTCACCCGCCATTGCCCAGTGGTTTGATTTTGATTTTCAGCCCGCCATTGCCGATACCACCCGCACTGTGCGCTACAGTTGGCAGCTCAGTGATGCCATTGAAGCCGAGTTAAGCATTCCCGAACCCATCTGGATTGTTGATCGCACGGTGTTTGATCAGTACCTGTTGCAGCAGGCACAACAAAGGGGTGCGGTTGTTACAGATCAGACCGAGGTTACTGGGATTACGTTCCAAGCAGATCGCTGGCAGATCCACACGGCAACCACGACCTATGGTGGGCGGTATCTCATTGCTGCCGATGGTGCCAATAGTCAAGTGGCTCAGTGGCTGGGGTTTAAGCCCAAAGTGGTGCGCACGGCGGCGGTGATGACCATCCCCAATCTAGGGGGGGATCGCGCGGCGCATTTTGAATTTGGCCTCGTGAAAAATGGTTACCTCTGGAGTTTTCCGAAGGGGAACCAGCGAACCGTTGGGGTTGCTGTTGTGCGGGGCAGCGATCGCCCCAATTGGGAACCGATTTTGCAACAGTATTGCGCTGCCCATGGGCTGCAGTTGGCCGACGCTGCCATTCAATACCATCCCCTGCGGGTATGGGAGGGTCAGCAACCACTCCATACCCACCATGCCCTCCTTGCGGGTGAAGCCGCTGGTCTGGTAGATCCCTTTTCGGCTGAGGGAGTTCGTCCTGCTCTCTACAGTGGCATGCGGGCTGCTGAAGCCATTGACGCAGCCCTTGCTGGCGAAGTGGATGCCTTGGCCACCTACAGCAAAAGATTGCAGGAGGAATGGGGAGCGGATTTAGTGTGGGCGCAACGCCTCGCAGCACTCTTCCATCGCATGCCGAAGGTCGGCTATCACCTTGCCATGAAACGCCCCTCCGCTACCCAGCGGCTCGGTCAAGTCCTCTGTGGTGAGTTGCGCTATCGCGATATTGCTGGCCGTGCCATCCAACGGCTCAGCAGTTCCCTGATTCCCGGACGTTAGATCTCCACTTCAATGGCGGTGGGCTGATTGGGGGCGATCGCCAGCCCTTCGCGGACGCCGAGAATGCGAAAGACCTGAATTTTGCGCTCTTTGCCCTTGAGTTCCAACGGTCCCCATGCCTCGACCTCGTAGCGATCGCCGAGATACTCCAGCGTTTCCTGTGCCACTAAAATCCGACAGGGGCTAGGCTGGCGGTGCTTGTCCACACTCTCAAGGCGCGAGGCGGTATTCACACTGTCGCCAATCACACCGTACTCGAGGCGATTTTTACTACCGAGACTGCCGACCACAATCGGACCTGTGTAGATCCCCGCCCGCATCATCACCTGCGGTAGCCCTTGAGCCGCCCATTCACGATTCAGTTCCTCTAGCAGTTGTCCCAAGGCCAAGGCACAATCCACGGCATTGCGGGCATCAATGGCAATTCCTTCGCGGCTGGTTCGTTTAATGGGCACGCCAAACACGGCCATAATGCCGTCACCGGTGAACTTATTAATCACGCCGTGGTAGCTTTGTACCACATCCGCCACTTTTTCGAGATAGGCATTGAGCCAGTTAAAGAGTTCCTCCGGTTCCATACCTTCAGAAATGGTGCTAAACCCCTTCAAGTCAGTAAAAAGCAGTGTGGCAATCAGGCGTTGGCCGGGCAACTTACCATCCTTGAGGAGTTCATCCCGCCGTTCCCACATGGCAGCGGCAATTTCCGGCGAGATATTTTGGCCAAGGAGGCGCATCACCATTTGCCGTTGCTGTTGGGCTTGTTGTGCAGTGTAGGTGACGACTCCGCCACTGCCAAGGAGGAGGGTCAATGCTGGCGGTACAAGGGGCACCCAGCCCAATTTCAAAAACAACCCATAACAGGCCAGCAGTAGGATGAGGAGAGCCGTGCCCACTGCCGTTGCTAGAGCCAAGGGATGCCGCACGCGCCAAGCAAGGATGGCACCAATCAATGCCCAAAGAACAATCCAAACGTTCTCCACACTGTTGGGCCAAAACCATATAACCGCGCGATCGCCCAAACCCGCATCAATGAATTGCCCCACCATTTGGGCGTGGATAAACACCCCTGCCATGCGCTGATTGTCCCGCAGGCCGGAACTAAAGGGGGTATAGAAAAAGTCTTTGCCACTTTCGGCAATGTTGCCAATGAGAACCACGCGATCGCGAATCAATGCAGGAGCAACCCGCCCATTGAGCACATCCTCCAAAGGTACCCAAGTCACTGCCCGCTGATCACCGCGATAGTTGAGCATAATTTGATAGCCCGCCGTATCGGCACCCACATAACCGCCGTCATTGGGTTGCAGGGGTGTGAAAATACTCTGCCCCAACTGCATTACATTGGGATCGGCATCACTGCCTCGTGGCTCAATCCCCTCATCGGCTAAGTGTCGCAGCGCCAGCCGCAAGGAGAAAGAGTACAGCGTATTCCCCTGATCGTCCGGCAAAAATAACAAGCTGCGACGGACAATGCCACCGGCATCCACAGTGACATCATTAAATCCCACCTGATCGGCACTGAGGGCCGCCGGCGGACGAATGGTTGGGTGAGTGGCATCCCCTAGTTTTGTGACCGCAAACAGGCGATCGGAACTTAACCAAAGGCGGTTTAATTCCTCATGTCCCGGCGGTACAGCAAAATCGCGGTAAATATCAAGACCAATGGCACGGGGCTGATGTTTGAGGAGTTGTTTTAGAGCTTGGGCGTAGATCTGATCCGGCAGCGATAGGGAGCGGTAACGTTGAATATCGGCTTCGGTGACTGCCACCACCAAGAGTCGCGGATCGGGGCCGGGCATAGGGCGCAATTGCATCAGGCGATCGTAGGCACCCAATTCCAGGGGTTGGAGCCAACCCATTTCGCGAATCCCAATCACCACCGTGCTGGCGATGGCACTGGCTACGACAATCAGACCCAGATCAGCAAAGGTGCGGTGAAAGTGGGACAATAGGGGCAGCATAGCTTTGCAAGCAAGCAAGAGATTTTCTTCATCCTATCGCTATGAAAAATTACTTGGTAGCGACATTGGGCGATCGCCTCCAAGCCGAGGCCGTTTATACCCAGCTGGAAAAGGACGGCTTCCCCATGGCAAAGGTCGCCCTTTTGGGTCGAGGCTACAAACAGTGGTCAGAGTTGGGACTTACCGATCCCTTTCAAGTGGCACGCCAGCAAATGCAACGGATGTTGATCTGGCTTGTTCCCTTTGGCTTCTTTGCCGGTTTTACCTTTAACCAAGCGACTCAAATTGACATTCTGCCGATGCTGGATCGCCTCAACAATAGTCTTTTGGGGGGCATCTTTGGGGCGATCGCTGGCGCTCTCGGTAGTCTCACCGTAGGTGGTGGTCTGCAAGTGGTGATTACGGGTAAGTCGGGCATCCCCTTTGAAAAGCGATTGCAGCGGGGCAAATACCTGATCCTAATTCAAGGTAGCGACAGCGAGATTCGCCGCGCCGAACGTCTCCTCAAAGTGCAACCCCTAGAAAACCTGCAAAGCTACACCCTCGACGAGTAGGGAATGGTTTTCTCAAAACGGGAAGCTCAAGTCTCCCCCCTGATGTGGTATATTAAAAAATCGCGATGAAAGGGTCGGTGCCCGAGTGGTTAATGGGGGCGGACTGTAAATCCGTTGGCTACGCCTACGCTGGTTCGAATCCAGCCCGGCCCATAGAGATAAAAAAGCATGAGTGAACCTGTAACGCGATCTGAATGGAGTCAAGTGTTGGATGCCATCCAAGGGATGCAGGCCAGTCTTCAGGCTATAGAGAAAAAGCTAGATATTCACATTGCCACCAGTGGCGAGAGGTTCCAACGACTTGAGGACAAAATTGATGCTGTTGAGGCGAAGCTAGAGCAGCGTATCAATGCTGTTGAGGCCAAGCTAGAGCAGCGTATCAATGCCGTTGAGGCCAAGCTGGAACAGCGCATCAATGCCGTAGAGGCGCAATTGTCGCAGCGTATTAGTGCCGTAGAGACACAATTGGGGCAGCGCATTGACACAGTAGAGACCACATTGCAGCAAATTGTCAAACGGCAGGATGGAACCGATGCTCGTTTGTGGGGATTCTTGGTGACGCTGCTAGTGCTGGCTGCTGGCTTAATCACTAAGCTGCTGTTCTTTGACACGCCACGCCTTTGATGAAGTTTTGCGAATCCAGCCCAGCCCATCAAAGTAAATAGGCAATTCCCCAAGCGAGAGCGAGAATGCCTAGCCAAGGGTGCCACATCTGTCGTAGGGGCGATCGCGCAATCTTTTGACTGAGGAGCAAACTGGCAAGGGTACTGACGACAAGTGTGGTCGTTTGCAGGAACCCGATCACTGCTGGATGGGCTTGCCAACTGGGCAAACTCGTGCCATCGAGGCCAAAGGGTGCAAAGGTTACGGGCAACAACTGACCCGCCTCCCCTAGACCAAGGGGCAAATAATAGGCCAAATTGGCACCCAGCACCAAAGGCAGATACCCGTAGGCCAAGCGCACAAAGGGAACCGAGCCTTGTCGGTGTATCTGATGCCAACCCCATGCCAAGAGTCCCGGCAGAGCTAGCGCCACCACCGCAATCATCGCCTGCAGGCCCAAATTGGCCTCTGCAAGTCCCAGCCATGCCAGAAGCAGCGGTAAACGGTGCAATACCACCGCCCCCAAGAGCAAAAACAGCAGGCAAACTTCAGCCGCCGTGGCTTCATGAGTAGTCCAGAGATCAATAGCCGGCGGACGCAGATTCACTTCCACCGAGCGATGCGGGCAAGCCTTGAGACAGGTCATACACAAAACGCAATTGCGGTTATCCGTTAGTTGAGCCGGATGGGAATAGACGGGACAGCCCCCCGTTTCTTGACCTTCCCCAAGGGCGGGCCCCCCTTTGTAGCATTGGTAGGTCTGGCAACTGGCAGCGCACACCCCCTGCTGTGCCCGCAATTCAAGAATGGAGAGTTTGCCAAAGAGGCCATTCATGCCACCAATGGGGCAGAGATAGCGACACCAAAAGCGACGTTCATAGAGCTGAGAAAAAATCACGGCTCCCGCTGTAATCAAGATCAGTAGCCAACTGGAGAGATAGGCCGTATTGGGTAAATCCCACAATTCTTCCCACAGGAGAATCACGGCAAAGAGGCCAAAGAGCACCCAGCCCCCCCAGCGTTCCGCCAGTTGACGCGGCCAAGGGCGCAGCTTGCGCGGCCAAATCTTGAGGGATAGCCTTTGCAGGACTTCGCCGTAAATCATAAAGGGGCAGACCGCACACCAAATGCGCCCCAAGAAGGGAAAGATCAGCAATGAGACCGGCCACCACCACGCCCAGAAGAGGTTCAGGGTAAAGTTGTCTGGGCGATCTTGGGGTCCCCAGAGGCCAATGGCGACAATCAGCGGAAAAAGCCAAAGGGTCAGGCCATAGTTGAGGCGATCGGGCCACCACGGACTGCGTAGAAAAGCACGCAATTGGGGATAGGCATTGAGTAGGTTCCAACGAAATCGCCGTTGGCGCGATCGCTCCGGCCAAAAGACTTCTTCAGTGAGTAACTCCGCCCCGTCTGCTTGCACAAGGGCACGCTCCACCAGACTCGCCAACTCCCGCAAATTGCCGGGAAAATCATAACTTTGCAGCCGGCGTAGGGCTTCGGGGGTAATCTGAGGCTTAGGAATGCCCCGTTGCCGGCAGTAGAGGGCAATATAGTAATTCACCAAGGCTTCAATATCTGCTTTTGTCACCCGCAGTGGGGGTACTTTAATTTGGTGGTGCACCAGATTTTGGTAACCGCAGCCTTTCTTTTCGGCAATCAAGATCAATCGCCCTGGAAAGCGGCGGGAGGGTACGGGGGGGTCGGCGACGGGTTCATAGGTCTGTTCGGCCACAAGGCGGCGCAGTTGCGGATAGAGGTGGGCAGGCCATTCATGGACATTGTTGAGGATCAGGGTGCCCTCTGCGACCCAGTCAAGGAGACCTAGTTTCGTGGCTTTGCCAAAGAGTTCTGCCCCATTGGCGGATAGGGTGCCACAGTTAAAACGAATCAGGGGTTGGCGACGATCGCGCGAGCCATAATGAATTAGCGCAGCAATATTGTCCTTTTCCAGACCCGGTTCACCAAAAATCAATACCGGCTGGCGATCGCTCGCGGCCTCTTTAATCCCTTGGCGTAAGCGCACGGCATAGCGACTACTCCCCACAATTCCCTGTTTTACGCGCGGTACAAGATAGGGGCGCAAGACTGCCTGCCGCTCCTGCTCGTGGGCAAGATCACTGAGGGTACTTTGCAACTGCTGCGACACCTGTTGGCGGAGTTCGGGAAATTGATCAGCCAATGTGGCAAACACCTCGCGGGGCAATGTCCACAATTCACAGTCCGTGAGGGTAATCACTGTTTGCGGTGCCCGTTGCTCCAGTACCAGTTCTGGCCAGTGCAAAACCGTTCCCGGTGGCAGGGTCGTTATAGTGGCGGGGCGATCGCGGGTGGTGTGGTAGGCTTCCAGCTCTCCCGATCGCAGGATCATCAGATGAGTAACGGGTGTGTCTTCAAGGACAATGCGACGATTGGCCGCAATGGATTCTGTGCGCAGGGCGGCAGCGATCGCCTCTAATGCTGCCAAAGAAAGCGATCTAAGAGGAGTATGGGTTTGCAGCCAACTCAGGCGATCGGTCATCGAGGGCACCCCCCAACAAAATTAGTGATGAGGAAACACCTCACTACCTATGGCTCAGTTCCTTTACCAAACTACGCTAGGATTGTAAAGGTTTCTTACGCTCCTCAACGCTCTATTACAAAACCCGCAGGAAGTCGCTATGAGTCTGCCGATTCGTAATGTTGCCATTATCGCCCACGTTGACCACGGCAAAACCACTCTGGTGGATGCCCTACTGCGTCAGTCGGGTACCTTTCGTGAAGGGGAAGACATTCCTGAGTGCGTCATGGACTCCCATGATCTGGAGCGCGAGCGTGGCATTACGATTCTGGCCAAGAATACAGCGGTTCGCTACAAAGACTTGACGATTAACATTGTGGATACCCCCGGCCACGCCGATTTTGGCGGTGAAGTGGAGCGCGTCCTTGGCATGGTGGAGGGTTGTCTGCTGATTGTCGATGCCAACGAAGGGCCAATGCCCCAAACCCGCTTTGTCCTGAAAAAAGCCCTGGAAAAAGGTCTGCGCCCCATTGTGGTTGTGAATAAAATTGACCGGCCGCAGGCAGAACCCTACAAAGCCATTGATAAGGTGTTGGACTTATTTATTGAGCTGGGGGCGGATGATGATCAGTGCGAGTTTCCCTATCTTTTTGCTTCGGGCTTGGCGGGCTACGCAAAAACAGATCTAGACGAAGAGGGCAAGGATATGCAGCCCCTCTTTGAGGCCATTGTCCGCCATATTCCACCGCCCGTGGGCAATCCTGATGCGCCGCTGCAACTGCAGGTGACCACCTTGGATTACTCGGAGTACCTAGGGCGAATTGTCATTGGCAAAATTCACAACGGCACCGTGCAGGTGGGACAGCAGGCGGCCTTGGTCAAGGATAACGGCCAAATTGTCAAGGCAAAGATGACCAAACTCTTGGGCTTTGAGGGACTGAAGCGGATTGAATTGGACATGGCCAGTGCCGGCAATATTGTGGCGATCGCGGGCTTTAGTGATGCCAACATTGGCGAAACCATCACCGACCCCAACAACCCCCAAGCCCTACCCCTGATCAAGGTGGATGAACCGACCCTGCAAATGACCTTTGCGGTCAATGACTCCCCCTTTGCCGGTCAGGAGGGAACCTTTGTGACCTCGCGGCAATTGCGCGATCGCCTGTTTCGGGAACTGGAAACCAACGTGGCACTGCGGGTCGAAGAAACCGACTCCCCCGATCGCTTTGCCGTTTCTGGTCGGGGTGAATTGCACCTTGGCATTCTCATTGAAACGATGCGCCGCGAAGGCTATGAATTCCAAGTGTCCCAGCCACAGGTGATCTATCGTGAAGTCAATGGTCAGCCCTGCGAACCCTACGAATGCTTAGTGCTCGACGTTCCCGATGAAGCCGTTGGCGGCTGTATTGAGCGTCTCGGCCAGCGACGCGGTGAAATGCAGGATATGCAGGTGGGGGGCAATGGTCGGACGCAACTGGAGTTTGTGATTCCGGCGCGGGGTCTCATTGGTTTCCGGGGCGAATTTATGCGCCTAACGCGCGGCGAAGGGATTATGAACCACAGCTTTTTGGACTATCGTCCCTTGGCAGGCGAGATCAGCACCCGTCGCAATGGCGTCTTAATTGCCTTTGAGGAGGGCACGGCCACCTTCTATGCCCTGAAAAACGCCGAAGATCGTGGTGTCTTTTTCATTACCCCCGGCACCAAAGTCTATAAGGGTATGATTGTCGGTGAGCATAACCGTCCGCAAGACCTCGAAATCAACGTCTGCAAAGCCAAACAACTCACCAACTTCCGCTCCTCAACGGGGGATGAACTAGTGCAACTGCAAGCACCTGTGGAAATGAGCCTAGAGCGGGCACTGGAGTACATTGGCCCCGATGAACTGGTGGAGGTAACGCCCCAATCCATCCGACTGCGCAAAATGAGCAAGAAGCTGGCACGCCGCTAATGCTGACGAATGCCTTTTTTGCCCTCTCGCTGTTTCCCTATTTGGGGTTCTTGTACTTCATGACCCGCAACCCCAACACCCCCCGTTTAGCCCTCATTGGCTTCTATGGGACACTGGTGTTTGTTGCTGTCACCATTCCAGCGGGACTCTATGCCCAGCAGGTCTATGACACAACCTTGGCCAATGTGGATGGGTTGCACGGGGGGGCAGAATTTTTTCTAACCTTGGCCAATATCCTGATTGCCTTGGGCTTTCGCCGCGCCCTCAGGGAATCCTCCTAACCGCCTATTGCCAGCGGCATAACCAAAGAAAGCGCAGCCAACTACGCAGGAGTGCCAAACCCGCTAGTGCTGCTACTGTAAAAAGAGCGATCGCCCCCCCCAAAGCTTTGGCTGACCACAACATCGCCCCCGCCAAAAGGGTAAAACCAGCCAATCCCAAATAGACTAAACAAATTAACAAACTCTCAATGCGCCGCAGTTGCCGCTCCATGGTGGGATTGCGCACCGACAGTTGCAGTTCGCCACAAGCCAAGCGATCCTCTAACTGTTGCAGCCGCACTTCAACCCGACTGGGCTGCTGTAATCGCTGGTTGATTAGGGTTTGGGTTTGGTGAATCAGTTCTCGCCAGCCCCCCCGCGAGTGACGCATGAATTCCTTGACAAAGGGTTGGGCCGCCGCACTCAGGTTGTACTCAGGGTCTAAACTGCGGGCAATCCCATCGAGGGTTGTGAGGGACTTGAGAATATAGGTCATCTTTGCGGGTAGGCGAAAGGGTTGCTGCTCAAAAAGGGCATACACATCCTGTTGCAACTCCCGAAACGCGGTTAAATCCACAGGCCGTTCGGTAAATCGATCTAAAATCAATTGCATAATCCGTTGTAGGGGGACTCTATCGGTAACAGGCATCAATAGCCCTAGTTCAATCAAGGCAGCAATCACGCGATCGCTATCCTTTTGCAGCACCGCAAAAAATGTTTGTACCATCTGCTGCTGATTCAGGGCTGGCACTTCTGTCATCATGCCGTAGTCATAGAAGATGAGATCGCCTTCCTTGGTCACGGCCAAGTTCCCCGGATGCGGATCAGCGTGGAAGAAGCCATCAATCAATAACTGCTTGAGATAGCAACAAATTCCCCGCTGGTTAATCATCTGGGGATTCAAGCCAAAGGCTTCGATGGCGGCGCGATTGTCAATGCGAATGCCGGGGAGATACTCCATCGTCAGGACATAGCGGCAAGTATGCGTCCAATAGACCTTGGGGACGCGAATATGGGGGTCTTGGGCAAAGTTGGCACGAAAGCGATCGGCATTTTGCCCCTCTTGAACGTAATCAATTTCCCGCAGCAGAATACTAAAAAACTCCTCATAGATCTCTTGGAGGGCATAGGGACGGAGAAAGGGCAGCCAGCGATCGCCCCAGCGAATGAGTTCACCAATGGCCAGATAGTCCAGATACAATTTCGCCTCTAGATGGGGGCGTTGTACCTTGACAACAACCTGTTCACCACTGTGGAGTGTGGCGCGATGGACTTGACCGAGACTGGCGGCTGCAAGGGGTTTGGGATCAAAGGTGGCGTAGAGATCGGCAAGGGGTTGCCCCAAGTGCTGCTCAATCAGGGCGATCGCCTGTCGCGAGTCAAAGGCAGGCACCTGATCCTGTAGCTTTCTTAGCGCTTCAATGTATGCCGGGGGCAAAAGATCAAAACGAGTGGAGAGAAACTGACCCATTTTAATAAAGGTCGGCCCCAAGACCAATAATTGCTGTACGAGCCAACGCGCACGTTGAGATTGGGCGCGATCGCTCCGCCGCCGCCAAGTATAGTCCCACAGCAGTTGACTCCCAAAGCGCCCCAACACCCCCACAATTTGGCTCACACGGCGAAACAGGAGCCAGCAACTCGGACGATAGGTAGAGGCAGTAACCAGCATTCAGCAGCAATCACAAAAAGTGCCCAACCTCAACAATACTCCCTTTTTCACGGGCATTCAGATTTGCTCGCCCCGATTCTCTTCTGCCGTGTCTATGATGAGAACTAGAGTCCTGATCGGAATTTGCTATGGCGACCACACGTCAATTTAGTAGCTTCAGCGATCTCCTAGCCACCACAGACAAACCCCTCTTGGTTGACTTTTATGCCGACTGGTGTGGTCCTTGCCGCATGATGGCGCCGATTTTAGAGCAGGTCAAGCAAGTTTTGAAATCGGCTGTTGAGGTCGTCAAAATTGACTCCGAGCGCTATCCCCAACTGTCGAGTCAATACCACGTTCATGCTCTGCCAACCTTGATTCTTTTCCACCGAGGCCGTGAGGTTCAGCGCTGGGAAGGGGTTCAGCCGCCAGAAGTTCTGATTGATGCGATTCGCCGCCTGTAAAATTCTTCAAAAGAAAGGTGTTTGAGGAATCAATCAGGATTGGCCAATATCAGCTATTGGACATTGCTCGTACCACCGTTGGCGGGGGGCGTCATCGGCTACTTTACGAATGATTTAGCCATTACCATGCTCTTTCGCCCCTACAAGCCTATTTATGTCGGCGGCAAGCCACTCCCCTTTACCCCCGGTCTGATTCCCCGCAATCAGGAGCGGCTGGCTCGTCGCATTGCTGATGCCATTCTGGGTTCTCTCCTGACGCCAGAGGAGCTGCAAAACTTAGCGCGGCGTCTGTTGCAAGTGGAACGAGTGAAGGCGGTCATCCATTGGCTCCTACAAACAAGTCTGAGCCAAATTCAGGCTCAAAGTGAACAGCGATCGGCCCAAGTTTTGGCCAATATTCTACGGGATTTTTTTGGCAGTGCCCTACCCCGTTTGATTAAAGTGTGGTCGCGGCGGGAAGATTTTCTGGAACCACAACTGAATCAACTCTTTGATCAGGTATTAGTGGAGCTGCAACTGAGTGATGAGCAGGCGGAAAAACTGGCAGATTGGCTGCTGTCGGTCATGTTGCCCCCCGATCGCCTGCGACTGGCGATTATTGACTTTCTCACCGATCGCACGATTAATGTCCTCGATCAAGAACTACGCCAAAATACCAGTGGCACCTACTGGGTGGTGGCTAATCTGGTGGGGGTGCGCAATACGTTAATTCGCCTGCGGGAGTATTGTCTCAATGAACGCGAAGCTTGTAACCGCCGCCTTGGAGAATTAATCACGGCATTGGCACTGCGGCAACGCTTGGTGGAAGCGCTGCAAAATATCACCCTACAAAGTTTGCCCCTCGGTACGGTGCGGGAGCTACGGCAACTGTTTCGGCAGACAGTGCGCAGCTATATCCAAGAGCAGGGCTTTAGTGTCGTTGAAACGCTCAGTCAAACGGTGGAGTGGGAAACGATTTCCCTGAGTATTTTGCGGCGACTGCGGGATTCAGCCAGTCTGGGTGCCTCGCTGGAAGTGGTCAGCGATGAATTGGCTCTAGTGCTCGATCGCTATCTGGAACGGGATATGGAACTGATTATTGAGCGGGCGATTCCGATTTTGGATTTGGATCGGGTGATTGTGGATCGGGTCAAGGCCACCTCGCCAGAAAATCTGGAACTAGCCATTCAGGGCATTGTTCGCAGTGAGTTGCAAGCCATTGTCCGCTTGGGGGGCATTCTTGGCTTTTTGATTGGGGTGGCACAGGCCGGCTTTTTGTACTGGCAAAGTCTGCAAGCCCCCTAAACAGGAACTTTGATCTCAGATTCACCCGCCAACTGGCGCAGGTTTTGGCAGCGAATGAGTTCTGTGACCGTGAGGACAGGACGCCGCTCTAACTCTGCCACCTGAGAAATCCCTGCAAGGAGAGCCTTGGCAGCCTCTTGTTCACTGTAGCCGCGCCGTTGAGCCAATTGCAGGGCTTGGCGATCGGCCGCTACTTCCACGGGAATGCCCCGCGTATTTTGCCACACTTGAAGGCCAGCAAAGGTGGTTAGCCCCCCGGCTACCAAAATGCCGACAGGATCTGCTTGGACAACTTGTAAGACTGTACCCAGCAAGCCTGCCACCGTGAGTCCTTGGTAGAGATCAAGTTTGATCAAACCCGTGGTGTTAAACCACGCCACTGCCCGCAGCAATAAAAGATCGCGCTCTGGGGTATCGAGATGCTGCCACAGGCGAAAGTTAATTTCAATCGGGCGATCGCCCCAAGGAAGAGCGGGCTGATAGTGCAACACTTTGCTTTGTTGTGGTCGAGAAACCAACTTACAGCGCATCCGTGCCGACGCCGGCATCAGATCAAGCAAGCGCGGAATCTCAGCCTCTGGGGTCATAGGGAAACTCATACACTCATTGCTCTGCCTTTAGTCTGCCATTACCATCCCTTTTCTGCAATCTTTTAAATTCCTTAGAATGAGGGAGCAAGTGTTTTTTGTGCCTGAATCAAAATGGTGATGACATCGGCTTTTGCCC
Source organism: Thermosynechococcus sp. HY213 (assembly GCF_031460975.1). NCBI lineage: Bacteria > Bacillati > Cyanobacteriota > Cyanophyceae > Acaryochloridales > Thermosynechococcaceae > Thermosynechococcus > Thermosynechococcus sp. HY213. The sequence goes on from NZ_JAVKVB010000016.1 coordinate 204,336, forward strand.
CCGCAGAACAATCGCTGGTCGCTTCTGGCCAAGAATTGCCCGCCGTGGATGTGGCGATTGTCGGTGCGGGGATTGTGGGTCTGAGTTTGGCCTGCGCCCTACGCCATAGTGGCCTAGCGATCGCTCTCATCGAAGCAACACCCTACGCGCGGGAAAACACCAAAGGCCAAGCCTATGCTCTGCACCAAGTGTCCCGCTACTTCTTTGAGGGGATAGGGGTGTGGGATCAGCTGATGCCCCATGTGCAGCCCTTTGAGGTGGTGCAACTCTCCGATGGCCATTGCCCCTTGACCGTTCGCTTTTATCCTGAGGATTTGGGCACAGCGGCCATTGGCTATGTCGGTGAACATGCAGCGATCGCCGAGACCCTTCAGAGCGTTCTACAGTCTGTTGGCAATGTGACGTTCTATTGTCCGTGGCGGGTGGTGGCCAATGAAGTGAAGGGCGATCGCGCTCAGTTGACGCTCATTTCTGGTGGCCCGACCGCACCCAAGGTGGCTCACTTGGCAGCGCGTTTAGTGGTGGCAGCAGATGGTGGCAAGTCTCCCCTGCGGCAGCAGATGGGCATTGAACCCAAGGGATGGCAGTATGGTCACTCCTGTGTGGTTGCTACCCTCGAGGTTGCCCATCCCCAACCCGTGATCGCCTATGAACGCTTTTGGCCAACAGGCCCCATGGGGGTGCTCCCCCTAGCGGGGAATCGCTATCGAGTGGTTTGGACACTGCCCCACCTAGAGGCACAAGCCGTTGCTGCCCTCGACGATCGCGCCTTTCTAGCGAAACTTCAGCCCTATCTTGACCCGCAGATGGCGCAGATTACGGGGGTGAGCGATCGCTTTGTCTTTCCAACCCAATTAATGCAAGTGAATTCCTATGTGGCCGATCGCTTTGTGGTTATTGGCGATGCCGCCCATCGCTGTCATCCAGTGGGAGGGCAAGGGCTAAATTTAGGCCTGCGGGATGTGTGGGCACTGGCGCAACAAATTCTTGCTACACCTTGTGAGAGACTGGGCGATCGCCCGTCCTTGATCCAATTTCACCGTCAACGCTGGTGGCAAAATGCCCTAACCCTTGGATTTACCGACCTACTCAATCGGCTTTTTTCCAATGCGTGGTGGCCTTTGGTGGGGGTGCGCCGCTGGGGCTTGTGGCTGTTGCGAACTGTTGCCCCCTTCAAACGTCTGGTGCTGCGGTTTATGGCTGGTCTCCTGCTACCCCTACCGAGCGATCGTCAATTCCCCAGAGGGCGTTAAAACTTTCTGCGCAATTATCTCCAGCGCCATCATTCTGTAGGATTAATTTGACAGAGAAACGAACCACTTGGGAGAAATAGATGGCTGCTACGGATGATCTAGAGAAAATTCGCCGCCAGTTTGACTATGGCCCCTATCCCCGTGTTGCCATTGACAAAACTCCCAAGGATGAGCCGAATGTTCTCTTTGTCCACGATTTGGTGACCGCCTTTTATGTGCGGGATCATTGGGTGCCAGAGACCAAGGGCAAGCGGATTCTCGATGCCGGGTGTGGCACTGGCTATAAGTCCTTAGTGCTGGCGATCGCCAACCCCGGCGCGGAAATTGTCGGTATTGACCTGTCCCCTGAGTCTGTGAAGTTAGCGGCAGAGCGACTCAAGTTCCATCACTTTGACAACGTTTACTTTGAGGCGCGCTCCATTTTGGATTTACCCAGTTGGGGCGAGCAGTTTGACTACATCAATTGCGATGAGGTGTTGTATCTGCTGCCTGACCCCGTCGCAGGCCTCAATGCCCTCAAAAGTGTCCTTAAGCCCGATGGTATCTTGCGCGCCAATCTCCACAGTGCGCTGCAACGCTTCCCCTACTTTCGTGCCCAAAACCTCTTTAAGCTGATGGGCTTGATGGACGACAACCCCGAAGAAATGGAAATGGACATTGTCCGCGAGATCATGAAAGAACTCAAGGATGGTGTCGATCTGAAGGTTCGCGCTTGGAACCCGCACTATGAGAAGGAGGAGAGTAATGAGACCCTCTTGGCGAATCATTTACTGGTGGGCGATAAGGGCAGCACGATTCCCCAACTCTTTCAATACCTAGAAGCAGCGGGTCTGGAATTCATTTCCATGGTTAACTGGCGCCACTGGAATCTGGTGGATCTCTTCAAAGACCCAGAGAACCTGCCCACCTTTTTAGCGCTGAGCTTGCCCGATGTGCCCCAGGCAGTGCAATTGGAGATGTATGAACTTTTGCATCCCGTGCATCGCCTCTTGGATTTTTGGTGTAGTCCGCAACCCCGTGCCGCGGTACCCGACTTAGGGGAATGGTCTGAGGAGCAGTGGGATCAAAGTACGATTTATCTCCATCCGCAACTGCGCACTGAGGCAATCAAGGAAAAATGGCTAGGGTATCTCAATGACCGCATGATTGTAGACTTGGGCACATTTATGTCCTTTTCTAGTCCCACGTCGGTCTATGTGGATCCGCTGGGATTGGCAACACTGCTGCCCTTGTTTGATCAGCCCCTTCCCTTTCCAGAGCTGTGCGATCGCTATCAACGCTTGGCTCCCCTCGACCCCCTCACCCTAGAACCCATTGAACCAAGGGTGGCACGGCAACAACTGCAAGCCCTTTTGACCCGCTTGGAATTGAGTTTATTTGTTCTGGTTAGTTTACCCTAAACCCATCCAGCCAAGAACTTGGGCAAGCGCCAGTCCCAAATAGCTGGCGATCGCATAGCCAAGCAGTCCCAAGGTAATCCCGACCCCCATTAACTGGGGTTGATGCCGACCCGTGGCTTGGGCAACGGCTGTGGTTGGTCCGCCAACAGCTGCCTGGGAGGCAAGGGCAAGCAGTTCCACATCCAACTTCAGGAGTGCCCCAAGGCCGAAGGTGACAAGACCGTGGGTAAACACAATCATGGTGGTAAAGAGAATCATTTCCAGTCCCACCGGAATGAGCGAGGGCACATGGGTACCGGCACCAATCACCGTAAAAAAAAGATTCAGGCCAAACATTCCCAAAGCGCCCGTGCCCCGCAGGTAGCGCATCCATTTGAATTGCGCCAGCGCCAAGCTGAGGGTGGTGAGCCAGACAATGGTGGGAATCAGCGGCCAAAACTGATGCAGTGCCGTTGACAAGACCAAGATAGCTATGGCCAAGCTGAGGAGAATGGCCAAATCCACAGGAGCGATCGCTGAGGTCGTCGGTAGCGGCATCACTCTAACAGTTGCCTCTGCATCCCGTGAAGGATAAAAACGGGCTAATAGCGAGGGTAGAGTAAGGGTTATCGCCAGCCAAACTGCCGTGAGCAGGTTATCCGCCGTCGTGGCCGCACTAAAGAGCAAATCCGAAAGGTTGAGGGCACGCCCAACCCCCACGAAGTTAATGCTGCCGCCAATATAACTAGCCGCCAAACTGCCCGCCAAGCGGGGGGTATCCCCCAAAAACCAACGATGGAACAGCACACCTGCAAGGAGAGCGCCCACCAAGGTTCCACAACTGGCCAGGCCAAAGGCCAACAGCGCCGATCGCCCCAAGCGCCGCACATCCTGTAAATTCACCAGCAGTAGTAGCCAGACGATCGCCAAGGAGGTGATGGTGCCGTAGATCGTGTCATAGACCGGCGATTGTTGGGGAATAAGACCCAAATTTGCACAAATGGCAGCCAGAATCAAAACAATCAGCGCAGACCCCAAGCGTGCTGCCCAGGGAAAACGCTGCTCTAGCCATAGCCCCAGCGCCGTCAGCGTCGATAGGATGCCCCAAAGGATCAAGTCATCCATGGGGGGTCAACTCCGCTAGCCGCTGTCCCAACCGTGTCGGCTGCTCATAGACCCGCCGCAGGGTATTCACATCCCGCTGTGAAATGGGGGGCGGATCCGCCACTTGGGCAAAATAGAGGGCATCAGTGGGTAGGGGGCTATGTCCCCAAATGCCGAGGGCATGACCCAGTTCGTGGCGCAGCGCTGCAAGGACAAACTTGGCAGCTTGAGTCGGACGCACCACGACACGGCAGCGATGGCGCAGCACCCCTTGGCTATCCACAAAGAGTTCGTAGCTGGTTTCAGCAAAGCGGGCGCGGCGGTTATTTTGATCCGTGGGTCGCTGCGAGAGCAAGCGAATATTCGCCGCCAGGCTGGCATCCACAATTTTTAGGGGCAAATAGGCGGACCACTCCTTTACGGCCTGTTCTGCCGCTGCTTGCCACACATGGTTCGGATCCCACGGCGGCGGTTCAATGGCAACGGTGACCGGGAACTCTGTCCACAGTAGATAGCCCACTTCCACCGCTTGGACTTCATCAAAATAGTCCTCACCTTTCCTAGGAATCTCAGCTAGGGAGGGGGGCAACGGATAATGCACTGCTGCTGGCAGTTGGATATTCTGGCGCGTCAGGTTTGCGGTGCCTGCCAAGGACTCCCAATTCCCTTGGGTACCGCCCAGCATCAATCCTAGGGCAACCATGCACACCAAGAACCACCAGCGACGCTTCATCCTTGCTCCTCAACAGGTTTGTACAAAGGGCCAGCCCGGAAATCGCCAGAGAATAAGGGGAATTGCCACTGTCCAGAAAAAGGCATTGAGCAAGGCAATTTGACCCGCCAGATTCATCGGCAGATGCAACCATCCCTGCAACACCCAGCGATCCAAGGGCAAGACCAAGAGCCACATAAAACAAATGACGGCTATTCCGCCCCAAAAGATTGGCCAGCGGGCGTTGCTATTGAAGCCCTCAAAAAAGGTTTGACCCACCAGTTCTTCGAGAATGGCGACGGGGGCAGAGCGGTATTGCCCACCTGTGACTTGGGTAGCGGCGGCCAGTTGCGGAGCATGATCACCGACAACAATGGCGTTGATTTTGACTCGTTGTTGGCGGGCATTGGCCACCACGCCTGCATCTACTGGGGCTTCCCCATCGGTAATGAGGAGCAGTTGGCGGCAGCGATTCGAGATCTGTTGCAGTTGTTGGGTGGCCATGGCGATCGCCCCCGAAAGATTGGTGGCACTGGGATCCACTTGGGCAAGCAAGTCACTGCGATTGAGGGCTTGATCCAATTGGGTGAGGAGCAGATCACTATTGGTCTCAAACCGCGGCGTCAGGAACACCACATTGCGGCCAAAGCCGTGGATCATGACTTCGTTGGGGTTGGTGAGTTCCCGTTGGTTGCGTTGCAAGTAGAGCTTGGCAGCGAGCACCTGCTGCGCCATTACAGTTTGGGGTTGATTAAATTGCAACGGATTATTGCCAAACGTACTGCCGCTGAGATCAAGGGAGAGGACAACGGCGACACTAGGGCGTCCCCAATTCAACAGTGAGAAGAGCAGCGCCAGCAGGACACAGCCTATGAAAAGAATGAGGGGAATCTGAAAAAGAGGGTAATACCACAGTTGTCGCCGACGGGTCATAACTCACCTAAGGCAAGGTACCGCTAAAGACTGCGAGGGCAGGCCCGGTCATATACAAATGTTGGCTAGGCAAATCCCAGCGAATATGGAGATCTCCCCCCGGCAGTTCAACCGTGGCTTGGGCTTGATCGCCCACAGGACTCAGGCGATGGGTCAAGACGGCAGCGACGAGAGTAGCACAGGCTCCCGTTCCACAGGCAAGGGTCATGCCCGCTCCCCGTTCCCAGACGCGCATCCGCAGGCGATCGCTCCCTAGGACTTGGACAAACTCAGTATTGGTACGCTGGGGAAAAACGGGGTGATGTTCAAACTGTGGGCCAAGGGTTGCCAGATCAACCGCAGCAACATCCTCGACAAACGTGACACAGTGGGGATTTCCCATACTCACACACGTCACCAACCACGGGCGATCGCCCACCATTAGGGGCACATCAATCACCTTTTGATCTGCGGCTGCCAAGGTGGTGGGAATCTGCTGCGCCAAGAGTTGGGGTTTGCCCATATCCACCGTTACCTGACCATCCGCTTGTACCTCTGGCACAATGAGACCGGCAAGGGTGTCAATGCGGTAGCGCACGATTTCGCCGGCGGAGCGACCCTCAAGGGCAAAAATAAACTTGGCCAAACAGCGAATGCCATTACCGCACATTTCGGCCACTGAGCCATCGGCATTGTACATCCGCATGCGGTAGTCGGTATCCCCCGTGCCTGTCAGCAAAAAAATGACGCCATCGGCGCCCACGCCAAAGTGGCGATCGCACCAGTGTTGCGCTTGTTCTGGGGTTAAGAGCAGCTCTTCCTGATGGCGGTTGTCAATGAGGAGGAAGTCGTTTCCTAACCCTTGGTACTTCTGAAAAGATAGGCTCATAGAATTAAAAAGGTACGAGAGGGGAAACCAATGACCGACGAATTCAATACGGCACTGCCCAGCATTCGCCAGTTGCAGACCTTCATTAAAGATAGCACCGAGGTTGAAGTCAAGCTCAGCACCAGTGATCTCGTGGTTGGTAAGGTGCGCTGGCAGGATATGAATTGCCTCTGCGTTGTCGATCACTACGATCAACCCACCATTATTTGGAAACAGGCCATTGTCTTTATTAAACCCAAGCTAGCTTAAAGGCCACAGTTGCTGAGCTACGGCCAAGGCTTCTTGATAGATGGCCTGCCAAGGTTGCTGATGCTGACGGGCAAGGGCGGCACAGTCTTCGTATTCGGGCTGGACATTGAGCCGCTGTCCTCGGTGTTCGGCTATTTTCACCCGTACTTCACCAAAGGATGTTGTGATGGTTTTGATTTGGCGTTCAAGGATATAGCGCTCCTGTACCTGCCGCCGCAGCCCCAGCGTCGTTGTTTCGCGAAAGAGGGTCTGGACACAGGCGGCCTCTGCACTGGGGGGACACAGCACCGTGAGCAACACCCCCAAGCGTGACTTTTTCATCGTAATGGGTTGGTAAAAGACCTCAATCGCACCAGCAGCATAAAGTTGTTCAAGAGTATAGCTGAGGGCTTGGGGTGTCATGTCATCCAGTTGGGTTTGCAGTTCGACAATGGTTTTTGCCGTAGTTGTTTCTGCTGAGTTCGACAGGGTTCCCAACCAGAGACGCAAGAGATTCGGTAGGGGCAACTCTTGACTCCCAGCGCCTAAGCCCACCCGTTTCAATGTCATCGCTGGCGGTGCCCCAAAGCCCTCACTCAGGGCACAAACCAAGGCAGCTCCCGTAGGCGTGACCAGTTCTTTTGCAATGCCGTTGCTATAGAGGGGCACTTGGTAGGTTTGGCACAGTTGTAAGACCGCAGGAACAGGGACTGGTAGTTGACCATGAGCCGCTTTGACCGTTCCGCCCCCAGTGGGTAGCGCCGAGCAGTAAATGTGACTAACATCGAGGTAATCCAACCCCAAGCAGGTGCCGACAATATCCACGAGGGCATCTACCGCTCCCACTTCATGGAAATGTACTTTTTCTGGCTCAATGCCATGCACGGCGCCCTCAGCAATGGCCAAGGCTTCAAAAACCTTGAGGCTCCAGTCACGGGCGCGATCGCTGAGGTGGGCGGCACGGATTTGCTCTGCAATGTCTGGCCAATGGCGATGGTGATGGGAGTGGCGATCGCGCCGATGCACCTGTGCTTTTAATCCCCGCTGTCCCTTGCGCTGCACCGTTTCTGTGGTCAACTCAAACTCATCGGCAATCCCGAGCTTTGCCAATTCGCTTTGGAGGTAGTCGAGGGGAACCCCCAGATCAAGGAGGGCACCCAGACACATATCCCCTGCCACCCCAGCAGGGCAGTCAAAATAGGCAACCGTCATAGCAAACTCACAGGTGCAGCGGCACTAAGGACTATGATACCGGGTTTATAGTGAGCGAAACTGCAAGGAGACTTACCCTACCGCTGAGGTTTCTGTGGCGATCAACAGCTCATCAACTATAACCGACGGTTGCCACTGGTAGCGCCTCAAGTTAATGCGATCGCCCGCCTCAAAAATAATCCCCTCTGCCTCTAGGCGCCAGCGCTGTAACTCATCCGTCCCTTGGCGTTGGGGCGCGTAGGAGATTTTGCCTTGGGCATTAACCACCCGATGCCATGGAATGTCAGAATTCGGTGCCACTTGATAAAGGGCATAGCCCACATAGCGTGCATGACGCGGCCAACCACACAGGGCGGCAATTTGGCCATAGGTGGCCACACGTCCTACGGGGATTTGCTTCACTAACCAATAAATTTTTTGTTGAAACGTCAGTGCCTGCGTGTCTGTCTTCATAAGATTTCACATTTTAAGGCACATTCAACTCCTCTAAATCCGTATTCCTACGGAGGAAAGCATCAAAATGAACCCCCTAGATTAAACATTAAGGGTGGTAACAGGATTACTAAATTCAATTAAGAACACCTGCCCCCGAAAAGATAGATCGGTCATGATTTAAGCAGCAGTAATGCTGAGGCAGGGGAGGGTGGAATTCGTTGTTTTGTGTTGAACCATGATGTGTTTCTCATCGAATTGCTTTTTGCTGAATGATGGCTTCTATGCTTTTTTGACTTGAGTTCCCAATTGTCTTTGTCAATATTCTTGACGCTATTTGATGGAGTCACCCTATGACCATGACCAGTTCCCGACCCCAAGCCGCCACTGGCGATCGCTATGGTGTTAACCATCTCCTGCGCAAAAAATACCCGAAACGCCACCATCACTATGCCTTTTGGGACTTCTTTGAATTCGATAGCGATCGCGGTACCTACACCGATTGGAACAATGCCCGCAACCTCCTCGTCACCGAAGATTTCGTCATTGGCCTCATTGAAGGCCTTGAAGAGGAAGTTGGTCCTGCCTCCAGCGTCGTCATGTACAAAATTGGTGAAGAATGGGGACGCCGCGATGCCGAGTTCTTTGCCAAATGGTTCCCGACCGAATATGGCTATGAGCAGGGGATCAAGCAAATGCGGCTTCCCTATGTCCTCGAAGCTTGGTGGTGGCCCTACACAACCCAAGGCTGGGGCAACTGGGAAGTGGATCTCAGTGAGCAAAAACACGGCTTCATGTTTATCAACATCTTTGATTCGGTTGTGGCGCGTACCTTGGGGGATGTTGGCCGACCCGTGTGCCACCTCTACGCAGGCCTCTTTGCCGGTTTCTTTAGCGGCCTGATTCAAAAAGAACTCAGTTGTATTGAAATCCAGTGCTACGCTATGGGAGAAACCTACTGCAAGTTCCTGCTCGGCAAGCAAGATCGCATTGATGCCGCTGCCTTCTGGCAAAACGAAGGAGCCTCCGCCAAAGATATTGAAAAACGGCTCCGCAGTGGAGAACTGGTCTATGAAAAACCGAAACGGTAATTGGCAACAGCAAGCCGTTGCTGAATTCTTTGAGGAACTGAACTGGCTGGGCTTGGTGCACCAGCAGCCGGTCGCAGAAACCTTGGTTCTCAACTGGCAATCCCTGAAAGTAGGAGAATTTTGGCAGCGGGTCAATTGGCTGGGGCTTGAGGTCAAAGGGGCGATCGCTCCCACGAGTCCCACAGAATGGCCCAGCTACCGCGTCAAGGACTTCTTTGGTCACATGAACTGGGAAGGGATTGAGGTCATCTTGCCTGCGATCTCACCCCCCCTAGAGGAGGAAATGGCGGCTCCCCCCGTTGCTGCCCCTATCCTCCCTTGGGCTGCATGGTCGGTAGAAACCTTCTTCCGCCAACTCAACTGGGAAGGCCGTCCGGATCAAGCCATCTCCCTCGAGCCAAGTCTGTGCCTCTGGCGCCTGTCGGTCAAAGACTTCTGTGCCAGTATTCCTTGGGCAGGCCAACCCGTGATTGCCCAACTGAGGAAAGTGGAACCCCCGCCCCCTGCCCCCATGGAACCCGAAGTCACCCTCTCAGACTTATCAAACCTGTTTTAGGAGATCCCTATGCACACGGAGTTAATGAATCTCTACTACAAAGCCGAAGAAAACTACCTCAGCAATGTGGACATCAAAGTCTTCCGCCACCACATCGAGTCTCTGCAACAGCGGTTGAGTACCTATGAATTTCTGCGGGATCATGAAATTGAAATCTTCCAGCCTGTAGCCGACACTCTGCAAAAGAAATACCCCACCGAAAATCCCCAAACCCTTGAGCAAGTGTTGCGTCAAGCGATCGCCCTACTGCGCTATGCCGCCATGGCCATGCTCCTGAATAACCCCGAGTTTTTGCAGCATCGGCTCCTCGAGTGGCTCACGAAAGTGGTCAACACCCACCAAACCCAAACCCTATGGAGCAGTTGCCACGAGCTTCTCAGTGCCCGCCTCAAGGAAATGCTCACCGAGGCTGAGCAGGACTTGATTTTGCCGCTGTTGGATCACGCCCAAGCGACCCTTGTGGGTCTGCCAGCGGTGGTCTCTGTCCACGCCTAGGTTAGGGTTGGAAGTCTGCTGAAAGTGCTTGTTATGCCTACGAATGAGGATGCCCTATGATCTCCGTTGCTGATTTGGTCAAAGACCCCATCATCCTCGGCAATTACTACGCTGCCGATGCTTATGTACAGGGGGATTTTGAAACAGGTCTGATTGAAAACCGCAAAGGTGCCCGTCTGATTGCCCTACCCGATATTTTGCTCCAAGCCATCTATGCCGGCCTCGATCAGGAAGTGGGACAGGCCAGTGGGGTGGTTCTCTTTAACTGTGGTCGCTGGTGGGGCAAGAACTTTTATCGCCGATTTGTCGAGGAGGTCAGCGAGTACTATCGCCGTCCCCTTGCGGAAATGGAAATGGTGGAGTTTCTCCAGTGTCTCAAGGAATGCTGGAAGACCCACGGTTGGGGCACGATTGATCTCGATGTGAGCTTCTACCAGCAGGGCTTTTTGGTGGTGAAAACGTGGGACTCCCCCTTTGCGGCGGCGGCTCCCAAAAATACGGGTCAGCCCCAATGCGCTGCCGAGGCGGGGATTTTAGAGTCCTTCTTTAGCCAATTGACCGGTCGCGATCTCCACTGTGTGCAAACTGCCTGTGAAACCCTAGGGGCAACCAATAACCTCTTTGTCTTGGGCTTGCGGGAGCGGGTCGAACCGGCTAAGGCTTGGCTGCAAGAGGGACAGGATCATGACACGATTATGGAGCGGCTATGTCGCACTCAAGCCGCTTGAGTATGATCCTAAAGTAACTCTCGATGCGTCATTAAAAGGAGAAAAGAGCAGTGGCCAAAGTTGTCAAACTTGAACCCATCTCGCGGGAAACCACGATTAATACCAATGACAATTTGCTGTCTGCTCTATTGGACTCTGAACTCCATGTGCTCAAGGAGTGTGGCGGGCGCGGGATGTGTGCCACCTGCCATGTCTATATCAAAGAGGGGATGGAGAGCCTCTCCCCGATCAGTAAGCGTGAGCAACGCACCCTTGAAGTGATTACAACGGCAAATGCCACCTCTCGCTTGGCCTGTCAGGCACGGGTACTGGGGCCGGGGGTAGTGGTGGAGCTACCCTCAGGGATGTATGTCAGCGCGGTTGAAGATATTGAGTCTTTGATTGGGCGGCGGGCTGAGCAGGATATTTTGCACCCCCTCGATGGCCGCGTCTTGGTGGAAGCGGGCAAGCTCATTACCCGCACGATGATTACCCAGCTGAAAGATACCCAAGTGCAGGTGGGGCAATATCTCGCCAATACGTCGGATGCCTAACCAACCACTTCATTTTCATCCTCAGGGAGGCACCATTTATGGAAGACCGTAGTTTGAATTCCCATGACACGCCATCGGGCAGGGGGCTAGCACCCCTAGAATGGGGCGCAACAGGGCTAACGGTTGTGTTGTCGGTGGCGGCGGCTGCGACCCAACAGGCCATTTTGACAGCGATCGCTCCTTTGCCCCTCTCATTGGCGGTGGGCTTAAACTTAGTGAGCCGTAAAAAATTGGATGCCCAGTTCCAAGCCTTTGTGCAGCAACAGGAGGCCAAAATTGCTGAATTGGTGGCGTCCCAAGGGCAGCAGCAGTCAGAGGTCGGCGGCCTTACCTTGGCCCTGAGTCAGGTATGCGATCGCCTTGAGGATGTGCAGAAACAGGTCATGCAACTCAACCAAGGGGCACGGGATCTCCACGACTACACCCGCATTCTTGACACCGAGCAAAAACAAATTGAGGAAGTGCTGGATTGCTTGCGGGAAATCGAGAAAAATACCCAAGTGATCCAAGTGGATCCCAGCCATGCCAAGGCCTACTACAATCGCGGTCTGACCCATCAGCGTCTAGGGGATGCCGAAGCAGCAATTCTCGATTACACAGAAGCGATTCGAATTAACGATAGCTATGCCAAGGCCTATCACAATCGCGGTGTAGCGCGCTCAACTTTGGGCGATCGCAAGGGAGCAGTAGAGGATTTGCGCACAGCGGCGAAGCTCTTCTTTGAACAAGGGGACATTAGCAGTTATCAGCGGGCACGGGATCTGGCCAAGCGTATCCATGAAGTGGGGAGTATTGAACAGGACAATAAAGAGGTACCCTTAGAAATCCTCTTCTCCTAGGGGACAATTCATTTTGCTGCTGACCCTGCATTGACAGGGGCAAAATTGCGAATCATTCTGAGAAATGTTTTTCGTTGATGGTTGAGGCTCCTTGTTGGCCACGGCTCGTGCTGCCCAAACCTCCCGTTACCGGCTGGTGGATCTAGCCGGTCAAGGCCAGTACGGACAAGTTTATCTGGCGGTCAATCGCGAGTCGGGTGAACTGGTGGCAATTAAGGTGCTCAGCGAGCGGCAATTGCTGACCCGTGGCTTTTTGCGGGAGTTGAATTTTCTCCTGACGCTTCAGCATCCCCATGTGGTGGGTTGTCAGGCGATTGACTATATTCGCGTGCACCATAGCTCCCAAGTAAGCCGCAGTTTGGTAATGGATTATTGTGCCGGGGGGACCTTGCGATCGCTCCTAGAGCAAGAACAGGCCTTACCCCTGACCACCGCTTTGCGCCTTACGCTGGATGTGCTGGCAGCTTTGACCTATGCCCATCATCGCGGCATTCTCCACTGCGATCTCAAACCGGAAAATATCCTGCTGGAGGTGACTGCTACGGGCTGGCAGGCAAAGGTGTCCGATTTTGGTGTCGCACGCCTCATTGAGGATGTCAAGGGCAGCGGTCAAACGGGATCTCCTGCCTATATGGCGCCGGAGCGTTTCTATGGTCAGACGATGCCCGCTTCGGATCTCTATGCAGTGGGGATTCTCATGTACGAGATGATCGTTGGCGATCGCCCCTTCCACGGCACACCTGCTGAACTCATGACTGCCCACCTTAGCCGTCCCTATACCCTTCCTGAAGGCTTGCCCTTTCTGGTGCGGAGCACTATTACTAAAGCGTTGGATAAATTACCGCAGCGCCGCTATAAAAGTGCAGCGGAAATGACGATGGCGGTGCAATTAGCCCTAGAGGTGATCGAGGCAGAGCGTCATGAGCAGCTGTTGTTGTTCTCTAGGTCACCGGCGGCGGTTTGGCTGGGGGAACCCCAAGGCTATTCTTTAGCGATACCGCCCCAACAGGTTGCTAGTACGGCCACAAGGTTCTATGGGGTGGTGGGCGATCGCCTGTGGGCCTGGCAAGCCAAGGAATCTCACCCTGAAGTGATTGGCCAATGGCCGCTGCCACCGTTGCCGATTCAACTCTATGGCGGTGAATTGAGGGCTTGGCTGGGCATCCAAGGGCAGCCACCGCAGCTTTTCTGTATCCATGACGGGATCATTCCCCTAGAGTGTCATCTTCGCTCCACTCTGAACCGATTAGCCATTGACGCCACTGGTTATTGGTGTGCAGAAACGCAGATTGATGATGCAGGAGAATTAACACTTCATGTCCAACTGCTCAATGGTCAAGGACAGCGCACTCTCCGCTGTGGATGGCAGGGACGAGCTTTTGTGGATACACTCCTCCTCAATCGTCGTTATGGCTTGGTCATCAGTCGTTCCCAACATCCTGAGACGGAGCATGCCACCACCCATTTTCAACTCTTTGACCGCCGCGGACACTGGCGGCTATACAGCCAACTGCCTGCCCACCTGACATTGTTTACCCCGGCCCATCACCAGCCATGGCAACTAGCAGCGTTTGAAGATCATCCGCAGCAACCTCTATTGATGCTCCTCCATTTGCGGCCTTGGCGGATTCAACGCTTGGGGCTGCGGTTTCGTCCCCAATTTCTCTGTGCTACGCCTTGGGGCTATGTGGTGGCGGGTCGCCATCGTTTGAACTTAGTGACCCACAGCGGCGAAATTGTCGGCACGGCTGAAAGTGAGCAGGAGATTTGTGGCCTCGGCTTTACGGGCGATCGCCACCTTTGGCTGATTCGGCAGCATCAGGGCAAGTATATTTTGCAAACGTGGGATATTACGGCCTGGGAAATTGACCTCATCCTCTAGGCCAGCCGCCTATGATAGAAAGAATAGCCGTGGGATATGCCCCATGAAACAGCCTCAGATTCTCAAAATTACCCGCAAAGCGGCCAGTCTGAAACAAAAGCAAAAGCAGCAGTCATCTCCCACCACCCTTGATGTTACAGCGACAACGGTAGCCTCTGAACCCGTCGTTGAGGTAGCAGCGGGCGATCGCGACAGTGCTCAAGGGCGTCAACATTGGTGGAGTGAACGCTGGATTGGTGTGCTAGAGTCCTTTGGCTGGCGCCGACGCCTAGAGCGGGCACGCAATTATGTCCGTGAAGGACGGGTGCTCACCTTGGAATTCAAGGGCAACCAAGTCCATGCCCAAGTTCAAGGCACGGCTCCCGAACCCTATCACGTCAAACTGCATTTGGATGCCTTTAGTGAAGAGCAGTGGCAATATGCCATTGACGGCATGGCACAAAAAGCCTTCTATGCCGCGAAGCTCCTAGCGGGAGAACTGCCCCCCAGTATTGAAGAAGTCTTTACCCAAGCTGGATTGAGTTTATTTCCCTTTACTAAGTTCGACATCCATAGCCGCTGCAATTGCCCTGACCCCGTCAATCCCTGCAAACATATTGGCGCGGTTTATTACTTGCTGGGGCAATACTTCAACGAAGACCCCTTTTTACTCTTTCAGTTGCGGGGCAAAACCAAAGAGGAGATTCTCCAACGCCTGCGCCACTATCGGGCAACGGCGACTACCCCCTCTATGGTGCCCACCCCCCCACCCCTCTATGAGCCACCGAAAACCGATGCTCCCTTTTGCCAATATCGCCAGCCCCTACCCCCAGAGTTAGTGGTGCTTGTCCCCAGTGGTCAACCCCATGCCGTGCTATCCGTGTTACCCCCCTTTCCCCATGAGGTTCCCAGTGAAGTGGCGCAGTTAATGGCCACCCTAGAGCAGATGTACAGCAGTGCCAGTCTTGCGGCCTGTCAGTTGGCGATGGGTGAACCGCTGAGAGGAGATGAAGGAACCGAAAGTGAGCCATGAAACCCAACCAGTATGACGGTCAGGGCGAAAATCTCAAACGTGGTCTCAAAGCAGAGGACGCCTTCTTAGAGCTTGCCCGCAAGCAGGGATTCCAAGTTCACCACGCGAGCGAAGCTGCTGATATTCATGAGCACTGGGATTGTTTGTTGATTAAGGGGCATGAGTCCCTGAAAGTGGACATCAAGGCAGTCAAGAAAATTCAACGCCAAGACCCGCAGCCCCAAGATCAATACACTTGGATAGAATTGCAGGGGGTACGTGATCAAGGCTGGTTGTTTGGCGGTCACTCAGACTATATTGCCTTTCAAACGTTGAACTCATTTATTTTGGTGCAGCGCACAGCACTGATAGCGTTTGTGCAAAAGAATGTCGATCTCGCCGTTCAAGTGACCCAACCTACAGAGGCTCTAAAAAAACATCAAGGCAAATATCCTGTGTACCGTCGCTCAGGGCGGAGCGATCGCCTCATCTTAGTCGAAACCGATATTCTAAGACAGCTTCCGGGCAGTATCGAGTGGCTGAATCCCCAGTAACTTCCCCCTTTTCCCCAATGAAAGTCGCTCTCAAAGAAGATCACATCCCTTTAGACCAGCGATCGCCCAACCTGTCAATAATATGCACCATGTCTGAATTGCTCCAGCCCGCCAGCAGATGGGCAGCAATGGCACACCCCCCCGCACCAACCCCTTCCTTGACAAACCCCTGTTCATAGGCACGCAGGGCAGGATGACGGGATGCGCTGAAATCAAGTTGCGTGTAAATGAGTGGACACTGAACACGCTCTGCCAAGCGGTGAATCTGAGCCGTTTGATCTTCAATCAGCCAGCGGGTTGTGCCCACCACGATTTGTGCGGGACACCAAGGAAGCTGACGCCACTGGGCGATCGCTCGCGCAAAGGCATAGACCGCCATCATTTGTGACCCCCCCGCCAGCAACACACCACAGGTTTGACTTGCCCGCAGGGCCATAGCCGCCACCACCACCTGCATTGGATCGCCAATCGCTGCTACACAAGTGAAAGGATCCGCATTAGCAGGGAGATGGGCAAGCCCCTGTTGCACGAGTGACCACTTTTGGGCATGGTTACTCTGGCGATGACTACTGCCTACACAATCGCGAGCGGGGATGCCCAAACTTTCACAGAGGGCAAGGGCAGTGGTTGTGCCGCCCACGACACATTCAGCAATGATCAGCCACGGATATTGGCTGCTGAGCTTGGCTCCCCAAGACCATCCCTGTTCCCAGAGCTGCGCTACAGTTTGGGCTGTCATCGCTTCAGCCGTGGTTAGGCAGCGCGCCGGAGCGCCCCCCAAGTCAATCATCTCGGGCAGACGCGGCAAAGGTAAACCCGCATCAAAGACGTAGAGGGGCAACGCCAAAGCCTCAATGAGGGCACGACTAATTAGAGCAGGGGACGCACCCGCCGTCAGGGGTGGCAGCGGATAGCGGTAGTAGGGTTGAATGCCTCGCAGCAGGAACTCGCCATCCGCTAGGGCTGTGGTTCGGCGATCGCTGGGGGTTTGACCCGCTGCCGAGATTCCGGGAATCAATGCCGTTTCCGTAAAGCCAAGAACACAGACTAGGGCAGGAAAGTCGGGGTGCTGGCAGTGGCGATCGCCCCAAGCGCGGGCAATGGATTCTCCCGTGGCAACGCCAATCATACTAATCGACTAATAATTCCCGACCACTGCACCTGCTTGAGGTGTTCACGGCGATAGGAGAAAAAGCATTCAGCATCGCGAAACGTACAGTGGGGAGACAGGGCAATTTGCTCGTCCCTTAGCCCCAATTGCAGCAATTGCAAGCGATTCACCCGTGCCACATCCACCCGAAGTCGCTCAGGGTCTGGATCAAGAAAGATCATCTCTGGGTCTAAGGCAGCGAGACGCTGGTAAAGATCATCGCGGTCAGTGGTTTCCGTCACCCCCTCAAGAATGGTCTGCGCCAAGGCACGGGCCACATTCAGCCCCACTTGATAGACCTCACCGCGAATCGCAGGCCCCATGGCAATCCGTAAATTGGCAAGATCACTGCCGAATGCTTGCATCTGCTGGAGCGTGGCCCTAGAGATTTGGATCGCTGTCCCCCGCCACCCCGCATGAATCGCCGCAACCCGTCCACTGCCCACATCGGCAATGAGTAGCGGCACACAATCGGCACTACACACCCAGAGGGCTTGATCAGACCCTGTGGCCACAAGGGCATCCGCTGCCAATCGTTCATCACGGGCTAAAACTTCTGCTGCCAAAGCCACGCGATCGCCATGCACCTGTTGTGTCCGTAGCGGTGTTGCTGTCGTGCCTAGGGCTGCGGTGAGGGTGCTGAGGTCTTGTCCTTGCCAATCGCGAGTAAAGAAGCCATGCTGAAACCCCTGCAAAAGATCGCAGGTGAGAAAGCGCCCGAGGTCAGTGGTTTGCCAGCGCCACATTGTCAGATCCAATGACAGCTAAACTATGGCGTTCTCATAGCTTCCTAGAAGGCACGAATCGCCTCCTTTAATACCTCCTCCCTAAGCCTTGAACGTAAAGATTGGGGTGTGCCCAAATCAACAGAACAGCTTAAGATTTTCTCCAAATATTCTTTTAGCTCAATGAAGGTAAATAATCCAACAGGCCTTTCAAACTCTACTAACAAATCAACATCACTTTCAGCGTCAGCTTCCTCCCGTGCCACTGAACCAAACAGCTGCAGGGTCTTTACTGCAAATTTTTTAAGGGATTCTCGACGGTTTTCTAAGGTATTGATCCCTAATTGACGACTCAACATTCCAATGTTTCCTTATTCCTTTAATCTGAATCTGACCGATCCACTGGCTGATGCGGTTCATCGGGGAGAGAGTCCTTAAGGGGTTCTAGGCAGCAGGGGGCAAGTCAAAGAGAACGGTGGTCATGTAGCGTTCTGCCCAAGCAGCACCAAAGGCTTTTTCCAGAACCCGGCGGGTTTTATCGTTCTGCTGTTGCTGGTGGCAGTAGTGCCGTTGGCCGGCAATCACGGCTTCGGGCTGATCCGTGGGCACAGCTTGCTGGCTAAGTTGACAGTGGAGCGTGAGGTACTCACCAATGCGATCGAGAAATTGCTGTTCCTCAGTGTCTCCCTGTGGCCGAATAAAAATGCAAAAGGACGAGAAGATATGTCCCCAAGGGGGCAACTCACGGGGTTGACTAAAGGTGAGTTTTGGCAAAGCATTTAAGGCCGATGTATAGGCAGCGGGCAACTCACCCGTCACCGGCGAGAGATCCACAATTGCGGCACTAATTTGCCCTCGGCCACCCACGAGGTCACAGCCAAACATTGGCAGATCGTAGCGCGGCTCTGGAAACATGACACAGTGTAAAATATCCAGACTCTCCCCCACCCGTGCCAGTTCAAGGTGAAGTTTGCGAAAGGGCGGCGCTTGGTAGCAGTGGTTCTCAATCGTTAGCCGCTCCCCTTCCAGTTTGCCCTCGACATAACCGAGATCCTCAGGCAGGGTATAGGGGGCTAAGGGCAAAGTGCTTTGCCAAATCTGCTCAATGCGATCGGCGAGCCGCTGAATTAGGGGATGCTGGTGTTGACGGAGAGACATAGCCTTGATCCTAACCCAAGTCTGTGCCGCTTGCGAGGGAGCGATCGCCCCCGCTAAACTAACCAAGAGTCTAACAGCCGAGGAATCATGCAAACTCAAATTGCCGCTGCCATTGACCCAAAGCAACTCCAACAGGCGATTCGTGCCAGCCAAGACTTTCTCTTTTCACAGCAATATGCCGAGGGCTACTGGTGGGCAGAATTAGAGTCCAATGTGACCATGACCGCAGAGGTGATCCTGCTCCACAAAATCTGGGGCACCGAACAGCGGCTACCCTTGGCCAAAGCGGAACAGTATTTGCGCAACCATCAGCGGGATCACGGCGGTTGGGAGCTATTTTATGGCGATGGCGGCGATCTCAGCACCAGTGTTGAGGCTTACATGGGACTGCGACTGTTGGGCGTGCCCGCCGATGATCCTGCCTTGGTGAAGGCACGGCAATTTATCCTTGCTCGCGGTGGCATTAGCAAAACTCGCATCTTTACCAAACTGCACCTTGCCCTCATTGGCTGCTACGACTGGCGTGGGATTCCCTCCCTCCCCCCTTGGATCATGCTCCTGCCGGAGGGTAGCCCCTTCACTATTTATGAGATGTCTAGTTGGGCACGCAGCAGCACCGTGCCGCTGTTGATTGTCATGGATCGCAAGCCCGTTTATGCCATGGATCCGCCCATTACCCTCGATGAACTCTATGCCGAAGGGCGGGCAAATGTGATCTGGGAACTGCCCCGCCAAGGCGACTGGAGTGATGTCTTTATTGGTCTCGATCACGTTTTTAAGCTCTTTGAAACCCTGAACATTAATCCCCTCAGAGAACAGGGGCTAAAGGCCGCCGAAGAATGGGTGCTCGAGCGTCAAGAAGCTAGTGGCGACTGGGGCGGCATTATTCCGGCGATGCTCAACTCCCTATTGGCATTGCGTGCCCTTGACTATGCTGTGGATGACCCCATGGTGCAGCGGGGGATGGCAGCAGTGGATCGCTTTGCGATTGAAACCGACACCGAGTATCGCGTGCAGCCCTGTGTCTCCCCAGTTTGGGATACTGCCTTGGTCATGCGCGCCATGGTGGATTCAGGCGTCGCCCCCGATCATCCCGCCCTGGTCAAAGCTGGCGAATGGTTGCTGTCCAAGCAAATCCTTGACTATGGGGACTGGCACGTAAAAAACAAAAAAGGTCAGCCGGGGGGATGGGCCTTTGAATTTGAGAATCGCTTCTACCCCGATGTGGATGATACAGCGGTGGTGGTGATGGCGCTTCATGCTGTGACCTTGCCTGATGAAAACCTCAAACGGCGAGCCATTGAGCGGGCAGTCGCTTGGATTGCCTCAATGCAGTGTCGGCCGGGGGGCTGGGCAGCCTTTGATGTGGACAATGACCAAGATTGGCTGAATGCCATTCCCTACGGCGATCTCAAGGCAATGATTGACCCGAATACTGCTGATGTCACGGCACGGGTGCTGGAGATGGTGGGGCGGTGTCAGTTGGCCTTTGACAGTGGTGCCCTCGATCGCGCCCTTGCTTACTTGCGCCATGAGCAGGAACCGGCAGGCTGTTGGTTTGGCCGCTGGGGGGTGAACTACCTCTATGGCACGAGTGGGGTGTTGGCAGCCCTCTCCCTTGTTGCCCCTCGCTACGATCGCTGGCGCATTCGCCGTGCCGCTGAGTGGTTGGTGCAGTGTCAAAATGCCGATGGTGGTTGGGGTGAAACCTGCTGGAGCTACAACGACCCTTCTCTCAAGGGCAAAGGCGATAGCACCGCTTCCCAAACTGCTTGGGCCATTATTGGCCTTTTGGCCGCTGGCGATGCCACAGGAGACTACGCCACAGCAGCCATTGAAAAGGGGATTGCCTACCTGCTGCAGACCCAGCGCGCCGATGGCACATGGCACGAGGATTACTTCACTGGCACGGGCTTTCCCTGCCACTTTTACTTGAAGTACCACTACTACCAGCAGCACTTTCCGCTGACGGCCTTGGGGCGCTATGCTCGCTGGCGCAATCTGTTGGCTAGTTAGGTGAGATTAGAAGGAGCGCAGTTGTTGTTGATAGACCACCGGATCGGTGCCACACAGGGGTTGGGGGGCAACCACACAGTCATTGCTCAAACCAGAGCGAATTAAGTTTTCAGCAAGCAACTGACGATCGCGCGGCGCAGGGTGGGTACTCAAAATCGTTGGCGGTGCCCCTCCCTCCCGTTGCAATTTCTGCAGAAATGTCACCATCGCCCGTGGATCATAGTTGCTGCGAGCCAATAGCCCCAAACCATAGCGATCGGCCTCTAGTTCCTGCTCACGACTGCGAGGACGTCGAAAGGCAAGTTCCATGGCCATTTGTAGCCCGCGATCGCGATCCAAGCCCGCAGCCGTCATTAAGCCTTGGGCGATCGCCATTTGTTGCAGTTGACGAATCACATGGCGCTGATCAATGTGGCCAATTTCGTGGGCAATGACGCTGGCTAGTTCCGCCTCGTTTTCCGCCCGCAGCATTAGCCCTGTAGTGACATAGACAAAGCCCCCCATTGTGGCATAGGCATTCACTTGGCGGTCTTGGATGATGTGAAACTGGTAGGGCACACCTCGACGTTCGCCGACATTAACCAAGCGGTCACCAATGCTATGCACATAGTTTTGCGCAGCGGGATTGCGAACAAGGCGCATCCCTTGCCGCAGCATCTGCTCATGGATCTGTTGCCCCAAGGCCACCTCTTGGCGGGGCGAGATATTCGATAGTTGGATGACCTGAATCCCCTGCAACAGTAACCGCTGCCAGAGATTTTGAGCCTGTGCAGCCACAGGATGGAGAGCGATCGCCACCCCACAGACCAAGCTGGCAAAGAGGAGAAACCAACGTTGTTTTTTCACGGCTAATATTTCGCGTAAAGTCCACACCCACGCCTAGCGGCTACTTGCCCCCTTCTGACCCCTCTATTTCAGACATTGTTCCCAAGGCTTAACGTTTTTTAATCTCTGGCACCCGTAGCCCTTTACTGGCCAGCCACTCTGGATTAAAGAGCCGCGATTGATAGCGGGAACCCCCATCGCACAACACAGTAACAATTGTGTGACCGGGTCCGAGTTCCTTGGCGAGGCGTACCGCTGCCCCCACATTAATCCCGACGGAGCCACCCATAAAGAGGCCATCGTAGTGCAGCAGTTGATAAATGATCTCAAGGCACTCTTGATCCTCAATTTGAATCGCATCATCAATGGGAGCGCCTGCTAAGTTGGCGGTAATGCGGCTATTGCCAATGCCTTCGGTAATGGAACTGCCACTGCTACTGAGGGTGCCCGTTTTCGCATAGCTATAGATGGCACTGCCCATGGGATCGGCAATCACAGTGCGAATCGCGGGATTTTTTTCCTTGAGGTACATCGCCACCCCCGCATAGGTGCCTCCCGTGCCAGTAGCTGCTACCCACGCATCAATGCGGCCATCGGTCTGCTGCCAAATTTCAGGGCCAGTGGTTTCGTAGTGGGCTTGGCGATTGGCCAAGTTATCGAACTGGTTTGCCCAGATGGCATTCTCCATCTCAGCAGCAATCCGGCCAGAGAGCTTCACATAGTTATTGGGATCTTTGTAGGGCACAGCGGGAACGGGGCGCACCTCGGCACCTAGGGTACGCAACAGATCAATTTTTTCTTGAGATTGGGTATTGGGAATCACAATCAGGCACTTGTAGCCTTTGGCATTACAAATGTGGGCTAGGCCAATGCCCGTATTGCCTGCTGTGCCTTCGACCACCGTACCACCGGGTTTGAGAAGGCCCTTTTTTTCAGCATCTTCAATAATGTAGAGGGCAGCCCGATCCTTAACAGAGCCACCGGGGTTGAGGAACTCTGCCTTACCGAGAATTTCACAGCCTGTGAGGTCACTAAAGTAGTTGAGGCGAATCAGCGGCGTCTGCCCGACGGTGCCGACAAAACCCTGTTTAATATCCATGCCGTCGTTGTTTTAAGTTAACTGAATACTTTTATCGTAAAGGGGTTTGCCGCCAGAATTGCCTTGAGGGGGAGCGTGACGGAGTCAATCGCGAAGTGTGCCTTTGGCATTCACCTTTGCTATGATTGGAGATCCTTGGAGAGGTGGCAGAGTGGTTGAATGCGCTTGACTCGAAATCAAGTTTAGGGTAACACCTAACGGGGGTTCGAATCCCCCCCTCTCCGCTGATGTCCCCGATAGTTTAGAAAAACGGGTACCTCGCTTTAGCTAGCGATAGATGTAGTGGCACGACTGACCTAGAAGCTTGGCTAATAGAACCCGTCAAGCTCGAAAAGTCCTATAAATTGATCACATCAAAAAGTGTAATCTCATTCAGGAGTCTCTCCTTTGCCAGTTCTGCATATCGAGGATCAATTTCAACGCCGACGCCTTTTCGTTTGTTGGCAAAAGCTTCCACCAGTGTTGTGCCGCTGCCACAAAAGGGATCGAAGACGATATCGCCCGGAAAACTAAAGAGCTTGATACATCGTCTCGGCAGTTCCCTTGGAAACGGTGCAGGGTGACCAATCTTTTTTTTGCTTTCGCCGCTGAATGTCCATAGCCCGTTTGTCCATTCCATAAATTCTTCCCGAGTAATATCGGCCTTTTCATCGGACTTGCGCCGCCACTCCTCTTTGTACAACACCACAATTAACTCCACAGGCGCAATCACATAGGGTGCTGAGGGCGACATCCACGATCCCCAAGCCGTCCGCCGCGAAATATTACCCTCATTCCAGACAATGGTGGACTGATATTTCCAGCCAACCTCTTGAGCCAAAACCGTCAAATCCGCGCCAACACTGCGCTGTCCCCCTTTGTTTTTATCGAGGGGAATGTTAAGGCAAAACCGCCCGCCCGTTTTTGTCCAGTGAAAACAGTTGGACAGCCAAGCGCGACTAAATTCTAGATAATCGCTGTAGGGGACATCATCTTTGACTGAGCGATATTCAAGACCCACATTGTAGGGCGGGGAAGTCACAATCAGGTCAATAAAAGGCTCAGTAAATAAATCAGCATCAAGGCTATTGGCATTGAATAGCCATGTATCTTTCATTTGAAAGAAGGCTTCTTTTTTTGAGATGAATGGCATTGAGTTTTCCCAAGATTAAGAGGGTTTCCATAGCTCTACCCCATCCCGCTGATCAATCCCCTGCAAGAGTACCTTGACCACTTCATCGCGAGCCGTGGGCAGTACTTTACCCGTAAAGTCGGGGTGAATCGGCAATTCGCGGTGCCCGCGATCGATGAGTACCAATAACCAAATGGCACTGGGGCGACCGTAATCATGGACGGCATTGAGGGCAGAGCGAATCGTGCGGCCACTAAAAATCACATCATCCACCAAGACCACAATCCGCCCAGAGAGATCCACGGGAATCAGGGTCTGACGCGGTGTGCGCGGGCCAATGCGATCCAAGTCATCGCGATAAAATGTAATATCCAACTCACCAATGGGGAGGTTCACTCCTTCCAGTTGTTCAACTTGTTGCCCCAACAGCTTGGCAAGGGGAACCCCACGGGTATGAATCCCCAACAACACTAATTTGTCGAGGGCATCGCGAGCCTTCTCCACCACTTGGGAGGCTAAGCGCGTGACAGTGCGCCGTAGATCATCGGCACTGAGAATTTCAACGACTTCACCAGCCATAGCCGTCACGGTAGGGAATTCACAGATTTTAGCGAAATTCCCGCAAAAAGAGACCCTACGCCAAGCGGGTAGGGCCAAAGACGCAGTTAGGAGGTATCTTGCTTCCCTACGATACTGCCGATATTTTGGGGGAGCGAAAGCTTTTACCAATTCTTTAGATTTGGCGCAATTAACTGTTACAATACACGAGAAACTGTTATTTAGAATACCAAATCTTAGGGCTGCTTTCTCAAATAGGCGAGGACGTGGTTTTGACCGTTTCAAGCGCCTTCAATCCTTCTGAACAAGATTTTGGGTGGCTCGCTCCTCCGTTGCTCAACTACCCTAAAAGCTAGGTAAGAATTCGTTAGAAATTGGGCAATGACCAGTACTCCCTTTCGTATTCACGCTCCCTTTGAACCGACGGGAGATCAACCCCAAGCCATTCAAAAACTGGTTGCAGGGGTACAGGCGGGATATCGCTTCCAAACATTGCTGGGGGCAACGGGCACCGGCAAAACCCACACGATCGCCCGCGTGATCGAGGCCCTTGGCCGCCCGACCCTTGTGCTGGCCCACAACAAAACCCTTGCGGCGCAACTGTGCAATGAACTGCGCTCATTCTTTCCAGAAAATGCCGTCGAGTACTTTATCTCCTACTACGACTACTATCAGCCCGAGGCCTACATTCCCGTTACCGATACCTACATCGAAAAAAGTGCCTCTATCAATGAAGAAATTGATATGTTGCGACACTCGGCCACCCGCTCCCTCTTTGAACGGCGGGATGTAATTGTCGTTGCCTCCATTAGCTGCATCTACGGCTTGGGTATTCCAGCAGAGTACCTCAAAGCGGCGATTTCCTTGGAGGTGGGCAGTGAAACGGATCTGCGACAACTGCTGCGGCAACTGGCCACCATTCAATACACGCGCAACGATGTGGAACTGGGGCGGGGGCGCTTCCGTGTCAAGGGAGATGTTTTAGAAATCGGCCCAGCCTATGAGGATCGCATCATTCGGGTTGAGTTTTTTGGGGATGACATTGAAGCGATTCGCTATGTCGATCCCCTGACGGGGGAAACATTGCAGAGTGTCGAACGCCTGAATATCTATCCCGCGAAGCACTTTGTCACCCCTGCCGAACGCCTGGAAGCGGCTTGTGCTGCCATTGAAGCGGAACTGCAAGCCCAAGTGGCTTACTTGGAAGCCCAAAATAAACTCCTTGAAGCACAGCGCCTGAGTCAACGTACCCGCTATGACTTGGAAATGCTGCGACAGGTGGGCTATTGCAACGGTGTGGAAAACTACTCACGCCATCTCGCCGGCCGGGCAGCGGGGGAACCGCCGGAGTGTTTGATTGATTATTTTCCTGACGACTGGCTCTTGGTGGTGGATGAGTCCCATGTAACAGTGCCGCAAATTCGCGGGATGTTTAATGGTGACCAAGCCCGCAAAAAAGTGCTGATTGATCACGGCTTTCGGCTGCCCAGTGCGGCGGATAATCGCCCCCTGAAGGCGGAGGAATTTTGGCAAAAGGTGAAGCAATGTATTTTTGTCTCGGCAACCCCCGGCGATTGGGAATTGGCGGTGTCTGAAGGGCAAGTTGTCGAGCAAATTATTCGGCCGACGGGGGTCGTGGATCCAGAAATTTTTGTCCGTCCCACCCAAGGACAGGTGGATAATCTCTATGGGGAGATTCGCCTGCGGTGCGATCGCCAAGAGCGGGTACTGGTGACTACTCTCACGAAACGCATGGCCGAGGATCTCACGGAATACTTCCAAGAACGGGGGGTACGAGTGCGCTATTTGCACTCAGAAATCAATGCCATTGAGCGCATTGAGATTCTTGAAGCCCTGCGCCAAGGGGACTTTGATGTGTTGATTGGTGTCAACCTGTTGCGGGAGGGACTGGATTTACCCGAAGTGTCCTTGGTGGCCATCCTTGATGCAGATAAAGAGGGCTTCCTGCGGGCGGAGCGATCGCTGATTCAAACCATTGGCCGTGCTGCCCGGCACGTCCGTGGACAGGCGATTCTCTATGCCGACACCCTCACCGACAGTATGCAAAAAGCCATCCAAGAAACAGAGCGCCGCCGCGCCATTCAACTGGCCTACAACCAAGCCCACGGCATCACCCCTCAACCCATTGTCAAGAAAACCAGCAATGCCATCTTGGCCTTTTTGGATGTGTCTCGCCGCCTCAATGCCGAGTCGGTGCCTGTCTTATCTTCCCAAGCCTTACAGGAACTGAGCCTAGAGGATATCCCCCAACTGATCCAAGACCTTGAGGCGAAAATGAAGGCGGCTGCCCAAGAATTGGCCTTTGAGGAGGCTGCCCGCTACCGCGATCAAATTAAGCGTTTGCGCGATCGCCTCGTGGGGCACCCCTAGAATTATGAACTTTTGTAATAGTTCGCAACAGTCCGTAAACGGGAGCGAAGGGGGAGAAACCCTACCGTGATAAGCTAAGTACGATTTTAGATCCGCGCAATTTCGGCTGGCGTTCGGGTTGACGCTAGTTTTACCAGTTCTAGGAGTAAGAAAAACCTATGCGTGATGCCGTCACCACACTGATTAAAAACTATGACTCCACCGGTCGCTACCTCGATCGCGATGCTGTTGACAGTTTGCGCTCCTACTTTAATTCCGGTGCGGTACGGGTTAAAGCGGCAGCAGTGATCAATGGCGATGCCGCAGCCATTGTGAAGGAAGCGGGTTCTGCCCTCTTCACAGAGCAGCCGGAACTGATTCAACCCGGCGGCAATGCCTACACCACACGCCGCTATGCCACCTGCCTGCGGGATATGGACTACTACCTGCGCTATGCCACCTACGCCATTGTGGCCGGGGATGTGGATGTCCTCAATGAGCGCGTCCTCGAAGGTCTGCGGGAAACCTACAACTCCCTAGGGGTACCCATTGGACCAACGGTGCGCGGCATTCAAATCATGAAGGAGATTGTGCGCGATCGCGTGGCAGCGGCGGGCATCGAGGACACGAGTATTGTCGAACAACCCTTTGACTACATGTGTCGGCAACTGAGTGAAGTGAATATCTAGGTTGGCCAAGGTAGAAGACTCTGCAACAATAGAGGGCGGTGGCATTGGCGATCGCCCCTTCGTTGTCCTGTGCAGCAAGTATGAAAATTCGCATTGGTAATGGCTACGACATCCATCAATTGGTGCCCGAGCGGCCTCTGATTTTAGGCGGTATCAAACTAGAACACACCTTGGGACTCTTGGGACACAGTGATGCCGATGTCCTCACCCACGCAATTATGGACGCCCTCTTGGGTGCCCTCAGCCTTGGCGATATTGGCCATTACTTTCCCCCCAGTGATCCCAAATGGGCAGGGGCAGATAGCCAAGTCTTGCTGGCGAAAGTAGCGGCACTGATTGCAGAACGGGGTTGGCAAGTGGGCAACATTGATGCCGTAGTGGTGGCAGAGCGTCCGAAGCTGAAACCCTACCTCGACCAGATGCGCGATCGCCTTGCAACCACCCTAGGGATTGATCGCGACCAGATTAGTATCAAAGCCACCACCAATGAAAAACTGGGGCCAGTGGGGCGTGAAGAGGGCATTGCCGCCTATGCCGTGGCGCTGCTCCAGTCAGAAGCTTAAGATGAACTACTAGCGAACATACAGGCTGTAGTGAAAATCCGTTTGCTCGCACTGGCTTTGCTGGAGATTGGCATGGCGAAAATTGGCCCAGCGACAGATGGCATGACTAAGGTTGGCGCGCACAAAAAGGGCATGGGAAAAATAGCCGCGCGTCAGTCCTGCATAGGCTAAATTGGCCGCATAGAAGTTACAGCGATAGGCTTGAACCCCCTCCAAGGACGCCTGTACCAAATGAGCAAACCGCAGCGTGGCTTCATTGAGGCTAGCCCCCATCAGCAGCGCAAAGGAAAAATCACTAGAAGCAGCACGGGCATGGCTGAGATCTGCTTGACACCAATTGCTGTGGCGACAATCCGCCTGTTCAAGAGTGACCCAAGAGAAATCGGCATAGGTCAACCGAGCGTACTGCAAGTTGGCCAGTTGAAAATTTGCCCGCTGGGCAGTGGCGCGATCGCCCACCACTTTTAAGAACAACGCCCCTCGGCAATCGGCATCATCGAGGTTCGCCGCTGTCAGATCCGCCTCATAGAGGTTAGCAAAGCGCAGATCCCCATGGGCAAGGTTCACCTCTCGCAGACAGGCACGGCTGAGATTGCAGCCCCGCAGGTCATAGCCCCGCAGATCCATGCCCGTAAGATTCATTTCCCTCAAATCTACAGTAAGCTGAGGATAAGCTTGCCGCCATTCGTTCCAGAGGTGTTTTCCCCCTCGCAGGCGATCGCTCATTACCTGATTTGAGTGCCCTTTGATCATCATTCTTGCCTTGAGATTCCTCACATTTCGTTATCGTGGCGTGAAATTTGATAGAATTTCATCTATGTAGCTCTATCGCTGACGAAAGGAGAATGGGTTTGAAACAAGCAACCCTACATCAGCTTAAGGTTTTTGAGGTCACTGCTCGCCACGGAAGTTTTACCCGCGCTGCCGAGGAACTCTTTCTGACGCAGCCCACCGTTTCGATTCAAATGAAGCAGTTGACCCGTGCCGTTGGTATGCCCCTCTTTGAGCAAGTGGGCAAGCGGCTCTATCTGACAGAAGCCGGCAAGGAACTGCTGGCCACCTGCCAAGACATCTTTGAGCGCCTTGAGCGCTTTGAAATGGCCGTTGCTAATCTCAAGGGTCTCAAGCAGGGACACTTGCGGCTGTGTGTCATTACCACGGCCAAATATGTGATTCCGCGGCTGCTGGGGCCATTTTGCCAGCGCTATCCGGGGATTGATGTTGCCCTGACGGTCACCAACCATGAACAGGTGGTAGAGCGCATTCGAGGCAATATGGACGATCTCTATATTCCCAGTTGCCCACCGGAGAATCTGGATGTGGAGTGCCACCGCTTTTTGGATAATCCCTTAGTGGTGGTTGCCCCCAGTCACCATCGCCTCAGTGGTCGCAGTAAAATCCCGATCCAAGAACTGGCGGGAGAACCCTTTATTATGCGGGAGCAGGGATCGGGCACCCGCCAAGCGGTGGAGAAGCTCTTTGCAGAGCACGGTGTGCCGATCAATATCCGCCTTGAGCTGGGAAGTAACGAGTCCATTAAGCAGGCGATCGCTGGCGGCCTAGGGATTTCTGTCCTGTCTCACCACTGCTTAGCCCTTGATCGCGAGTCCAGCCAGTTGACGATTCTCGATGTCGAACATTTCCCGATTCAGCGGCACTGGCATTTGGTCTATCCTGCGGGCAAACAACTGTCGGTTGTGGCTCAGGCCTTCTTTGACTATGTGTCCACCGAGGGTCGGGAAATGATTGAATCGAGCCTCACCTATCCTAGTGTGGCGCCGGCCAAGGAACTCAACCCCGTCTAGCATGACAACCCTCCAATTTCTCACCTTTCCCGATCCGCCGATCGCGGCAGATCACAGCCTTCTATTGCTCCACGGCTGGGGTGCCAATGCCGCAGATCTGATTTCCCTTGGATCGTTGCTGGCTCCCCAAGCCCAAACCTATGCAGCGGAAGCCCCCTTTCCCCATCCTTACGTCCCCCAAGGGCGGATGTGGTACGACCTGAATCAGCACGATGCCCTCAGTGGCTCATTACTGCTCGATGAGCGGGCAATGGATCTAGCCACCAGTGAAGCGGCACTGCGGCAGTGGATTGCCAGCTTGCCCATTGATCTGAGCCGCACAATGTTAGGGGGGTTTTCCCAAGGGGGAGCACTGACATTGGCTGTGGGGTTAACGTTGCCCTTGGCAGGGTTGTTGGTCTTTAGTGGCTATTTGGTGCGCCCGCCAGGGGTAAGCTCTACCTCACCGCCCGTGCTGATGATCCATGGCACAGCCGATCCTGTCGTGCCCTTTGCCAGTGCCCAAGCCAGTTGGCAAGCCCTGCAAGCGGCAGGCGTGAAGGGAGCGTTTCATGCCCTACCCATGGCCCATGAAATTAATGGAGACGCGATCGCGATCGCCCGCCAGTTTATTGAGAAGACCCTGCCTAACATCAACTCAAATTGAGTAACCCATAGGCAAGCAAAGCGCTACCGATCGGAACTGTGAGATTATCAACCCCTCGCCAAGCAATCAGTTCCAAAAGGGTCGCACCCAGACCTACTAAGGGGGCAATCCAGAGCAACTCTAAGGTCGCAATGGGGGTGAGGGATAGAGCCGCCACCACGGTACTCACACAGAACATGGTCAGGGTTCCTTCCCAGCTTTTACTGGTTCGCGGCAGGGGATGGCGTCCCCAGTTAATCCCCACAAGGGCAGCCAAGCCATCTCCCCAAGCCATCACTAAAATTCCCAGAACCGCCAGTTCCGGCAGCGTGTTCCAAAAGAGCGCCATTAATGTGCCAATACTCACCGCATAAAAAAAGGTGCCCCAGCTTTGACGCCCCACGCCACTAATACTGGGAAAAATCGGTATGCGGTAAGAAAGCAGTGTGACGACGCCAGCGATCGCTGCGGCCACAATTCCCCAACTCGTGGGTACCCCCAAGGCATAGGCAATGAGAATCACTTGACCGGCACCAATGTGAACCACTTTCCGTGACCATTCCTTGGCATTGGGAAGCCAAGCGTGAATCAGTTCTGCGGTTAACAGCACCAAGCCCAGCCAACTGGTGACCAAAATTCCTGCCCAGAACATTGTCATTGCTATCCTCAGATGGCCGTGGCTCCTTACTGTGTCTGCTGGGCAAAAAACTGGGTCACAATCTCAAGGATGCGATCGCTCGCATGACCATCGCCAAAGGGATTAATCGCCGTCGCCATGCGGTTGTAGGCCACTGGATCCGTGAGCAGTTCAATGGCTGCCGCGGCAATCGTATCCGCAAACGTGCCCACCAGTTTAGCAGTGCCAGCGGTGACCGCTTCCGGCCGCTCAGTGGTTTCCCGTAACACCAGTACCGGTTTACCAAGGCTAGGGGCTTCCTCTTGGAGACCACCGGAATCCGTCAGCAGGAGCGTTGCTCCCTTAATCGCTGCCACAAGAGCAGGATAGTCCAGTGGCTCCGTCAGAAAAACGCGGGGATGATGCCCCAAATAGGCTTTGAGGGGTTCACGCACAGTGGGATTGCGGTGCAGGGGCAAGAGCAAAGCGGTATCGGGAATCGTGTTTAAGATTTTCAGGAAGCCATTGGCAATGTCTTCTAGGGGGGCACCCCAGTTTTCCCGTCGGTGAACGGTAGCGAGGATCACGCGATACTGTTGCCAGTCAAGGCCGGGGACATGGCACACTGGCTGGCGATCGGCCACTTGCAGCAGGGCATCAATCACGGTATTGCCCGTCAAGTGAATACTACCCGTGACCCCGGCCGCCTGAAGATTCTTGACGGCTTGCTCCGTAGGGGCAAAATGCAACTGCGCTAATTGGGAAATAAGGCGGCGGTTGGCTTCTTCTGGATAGGGGTTGTAGAGATCGTCGGTGCGCAAGCCCGCTTCCACATGGCCGACAGGAATCTGCTGATAAAAGGCGGCAAGGGTAGCGGCAAAGGCGGTTGTTGTATCCCCCTGAACCAAAACAAGACGGGGCAGGAGTTCTTGATAGAGTTGCTCAAGGCCTTGGAGAGCACGACAGGTGATTTCGGTCAGGGTTTGCTTGGGCTGCATAATGGCCAAGTCCCGATCTGCCCGCAGGTCAAACAGTGCCATCACTTGATCCACCATTTCGCGGTGCTGTCCCGTGAGGACAACGTAGGGTTCAAACAGGGGCGATCGCTGGAAGGCTTGAATGACCGGTGCCAATTTGATTGCCTCCGGGCGCGTACCCAACGTAATGCAGATCGGGATCGGGGAAGCAATCATAGCCGTCTAAATACCAAAAATAATAACTTTAGTGTACCGAGAAGCGAGCGTCAAAAAAGTGTCTAGTTGCCACTGCCCATGATTCCGTCGTTCGCCAGTCTTTTTCTAAAGCATGGAGTCCCAAGGAATGCCTGCGCGTCGCCCCTCCGTTACTTCCCCCATAGGGAGTCTTACAGTGGTAGGGGTGTGCCATCTTGGTGGGAAGGACTGTATGTTAATAATAGAAGGGAATGCACCGCCATTGCGCTCGCTGAGGTGGCCATGATTGAAATGACCGTTGCTGGGATTGCCCTCGATGCCACTAACCGTCGCACGCCAATTGTCTTACTCAAAGACGGTGCTGGACGGCGAGCACTGCCCATCTGGATTGGTGATAATGAGGCGCGGGCAATTTTAATGGCCTTGGAAAATCAACGAGCACCGCGACCGATGACCCATGATCTGATGGTCAACATTCTCAACGAATGGAATATGACCCTAGAGCGGGTGGTGATCCATTCCTTGGAAGACAACACCTACTATGCAGTGCTCACCCTGCGCCAAGGAGAAACTCGTAAAGAGATTGATGCTCGTCCCAGCGATGCCATTGCCCTTGCCCTGCGCTGTGATTGCCCGATTTGGGTGATGGAAGCGGTTGTTGCCGATGCCTCGATTCCCGTCGATCGCGATGCTGACGAGGAAGAACGCCAAGCCTTTCGCCGCTTTTTAGATTCGATTCGCCCTGAAGATTTTATTCAGCAGGGCCGGGGAATGGAAGAGGATTCCTCCGCAGGCTAGAATGCGCTACCGCCGCTTTGGTCGCACGGGGCTGAACCTCTCGGTTTTTTCCCTTGGAACGATGCGTGCCTTGGGCAGTCCAGAGGTGATGCAGGCGGTCATTGAGGGGGCGATCGCCCACGGCATGAACCACATTGAAACCGCCGCCGCCTACGGTGCCAGTGAAGCCTATATTGGTCGTGCCCTCAAGGCACTGGGTCAGCCCCCCGTTTTTATCACCACTAAACTCTTGCCCCAAGGGGATGCGGATCACGTCCAGCGGCAAATTGCTCAATCCCTTGAGCGTCTTCAAGTCTCACGGTTAGATGGTGTCGCCCTCCATGGCCTCAACACCCCTGAGCATCTCGCATGGCTGAGCACTGAGGGGATGGCAATGCTGCGGCAGTTGCAAGCAGAGGGTGTGATTGGTGCTTTAGGCTTTTCCAGTCATGGATCGTTGTCTGTGATTTTGCGGGCGATCGCTAGCAACCAATTTGACTTTGTGAATCTGCATTACACCTACTTTCAGCAACGCAATGCCCCAGCGATCGCCGCTGCCGCCGAGCGGGATATGGGGATTTTTATCATTTCGCCAGCCGATAAAGGAGGACAACTCTACCGGCCTTCCCAACGGCTCCAAGACCTCTGTGCGCCCTTTCACCCTCTCCATTGGAGCTATCGCTGGTTGCTGAGTCAGCCGGCCATCACCACCTTGAGTATTGGACCGGCCACCGTTGCCGAGTTGGCCTTTCCCTTGGCCGTGGCTGATCAGGTGGCACCCCTGAGCGCTGAAGAGCAAGCGGTGGGCGATCGCCTGCAAGCAGTGATGCAGGAAACCTTGGGCACCGATTTGTGTCAACAATGTTATGCTTGTTTGCCCTGCCCTGAGGAAATTCACATCCCCGAAGTGCTGCGGCTTCACAACTTAGCCGTCGCCTACGACATGACAGAATTTGGCAAGTATCGCTATGGGATGTTTGGTCGTGCCGGGCATTGGTTTCCCGGTCAACCCGCCAACCGCTGTACTGAATGTGGCGATTGTTTGCCCCGCTGTCCCAGTGGCTTGGAGATTCCTCGGCTATTGCGCGAAACCCATGAGCAGTTGCAGGGCAGCTCGCGAACCCGCCTTTGGCAGAACATTTAATCAAATAATCAAAAATCGAAAAAACTTCCTATTTTCCCACCCAGTACCGAACTCAACTGTCAAGTATGGGTCAATCCCAATATTCCCGTCCTGTTCCCAACTCAGGGACTTCGCTAAAATCTAAAGTGAAGATAGCTTGTCATCCCGCCACAATGTTGCGCAGTATTGTCAAGGTTGGGTCAAAATTCTTTCTCTCAATCTCAATGTGAAGTATATAAGCTGAGAAAGAATTATGTGAAATGATGTCAAATTACTATGCTCATACTCCAAACCAAGATGGTCAATGGCATTCCCTGTCAGCGCATCTTTCTAAAGTGGCTGGTAGAGCGTCGAAGCTGGCTGGAAAGTTAGGTACACCTCAACTGGGCAACTATGGTGGCCTTTGGCACGACTTAGGCAAATACAACCCTGATTTTCAGGCTTATCTCCAAGCCTGTGCCCAAAATCAAGCTGTTAAAGAGAAAGTCCCTCACGCTAAGTATGGTGCGCTCCTCGCTTTTCAGAAGTGTCAGCCTCTTGCACCAATGATCTATGGCCACCACAGCGGCCTGCCTAATATGGCAGATTTGCAGAATCGGTTGGCGGAGGTTGATCGGGTAACCTACGAGCATATTAAAGGCCTAGCCAAGGCGGATGGGATTGATTTAGACCCGTCAGCAGATTTTCAAAAAGAGTTAACTTCCATTGCTAGCCCTGAGCTAGACATTGCAACTTGTAAATTAAATACTGAACTGTTCCTGCGCTTGCTGTTTTCCTGCTTAGTGGATGCGGACTACCTTGATACGGAATCCCATTTTGATCCAACCGCCGCAGCCCAACGGGGACAGTACCCCTGCCTACAACAGCTATGGTCAGCGTTTGCAGCGAATCAGACTCAATTGATGGCCAATAGCCTAAACACCCCTGTTAATACGGTTCGTAAGGATGTTTATCAGCATTGCTTGACCGCAGCCAAGGAGCCGCAGGGAGTCTTTCGCTTGGCAGTCCCCACTGGCGGTGGTAAAACCCGCAGCAGTCTAGCCTTTGCCCTTCAGCATGCTTTAATACATGGGTTAGATCGCGTCATTGTTGCGGTGCCCTACACCAGCATTATTGAGCAAACAGTCGCCGTCTATCGGGAAATTCTGGGTGAAGACACTGTTCTGGAGCACCACAGCGCAGTGCAAACAGATTTTCAGAATGAAGATGATGCGCGATCGCTCCAAGCCTGTGCCCGCCTAGCAGCTCAAAACTGGGATGCACCGCTGATTGTCACCACGACGGTGCAACTATTTGAAAGCCTATTTGCCAATCGCCCCAGCCGTTGCCGCAAACTTCACAACATTGTCAACAGTGTAATTATTTTAGATGAGGTACAGACCCTGCCGCTGAAACTGTTAGCTCCTATTCTGAGTGTTCTGAAGACACTAGTAGCGCGGTATCGAGTCACGGTTGTGCTCTGTACGGCAACGCAGCCCGCCTTAGCTGGAACAACGCCCTACCTAGAGGGATTTGACAATGTCAGGGATATCATTCCGCCTGAAGAAGCTCA
Organism: Thermosynechococcus sp. HY213; assembly: GCF_031460975.1. Classification (NCBI taxonomy): domain Bacteria; kingdom Bacillati; phylum Cyanobacteriota; class Cyanophyceae; order Acaryochloridales; family Thermosynechococcaceae; genus Thermosynechococcus; species Thermosynechococcus sp. HY213. The sequence goes on from NZ_JAVKVB010000016.1 coordinate 240,060, forward strand.
ACAACAATTCTGCACCCTGAAGCGGGTCAATTATGAGCAGCTGCCAATCCTGTGGTCATGGCAAGACCTTGTGGCGGATTTGAAGCAGCAACATCAAGCCCTCGTCGTGGTGAATACCCGCAAAGATGCGCTTGCTATTCTGGATGCCTTGGGTGAGGAGGAGCGCGATCGCCAGTTTCATCTTTCAACATTGCTCTACGGTGCCCATCGGCAAGCCGTCCTACAGGAGGTGCGCGATCGCCTGCGAAACAATCAACCCTGCTGGCTTATTTCTACTCAAGTGGTCGAAGCGGGTGTAGATTTAGATTTTCCGGTCGTTTATCGTGCCATGGGGCCACTGGATCGCATTGTGCAGGCGGCAGGTCGCTGTAACCGTGAAGGGCAACGTTCATCCTTGGGACGGGTCGTGATTTTTGACCCCCAAGAGGGTCGCACGCCTCAAGGGGAGTATTGCACCGCTGTTGAAACTACTCGCACTTTACTCAGGCAAGCCATGGTTGACCTAAATGACCCTACAGTTTTTCAGAGGTATTTCCAGCAGCTTTACCAAGTTCATGATCTTGATACCGAAAAAATTCAGCAGTATCGTCAGGCATTCAACTTTCCCGAAGTTGCGCAACGCTTTCGTCTCATCGAGGATCACACGTATCCAGTTGTCATTGTGCCCGATCAAGCAAAAAATAAAGATGAACACAATCAAGTAAAACAGTTAATTCGCCGTATTCAGCAACGCGGCTTAAGGGCAAAAGAAATCCGCGCATTGCAGCCTTACCTTGTCAACCTACGCACCAAGGAATTTCATGACACTGAGCACCTGCGGGAACTGATTGCTGCTGGCCTCTGGGCTTGGCAGGGTGACTATGACCCTCTCAAAGGGATTGCGATCGCAACAAGCCCCATCGTCGCAGATCCCAGCGATCTTATTTTTTAGGTCAGTCAGAGTTAAACTAGAGGAACGGCATCATCGGCTTTCCTAAGCCAATCAAAAGTAAGCTGGCGATAACAATTAAAATCAAATCAATGCTCAGTGTTAAAGTTTGGGGGGATTATGCTTGCTTCACCAATCCTGCCTTTAAGGTGGAGCGGGTGAGCTATCCAGTGATGACACCTAGTGCCGCGCGGGGGGTGTTGGAGGCGATTTTTTGGAAACCTGAGTTTATTTGGCAAGTGGAAGAAATTCACGTTCTGAAGCCGATTCGTCATTTTTCAATTACCCGCAATGAGGTCAACTCTCTGCAAAGCGATCGCGCCGCCCGTCAAGAGAGCTACCGCTATTTTGCTGATGAAGATCGTGCCCAGCGCCATACCCTAGCACTGCGGGATGTGGCCTATGTGATCAAGGCTCAGATTGTTCTACGTCCCCATGTCAATGCTGACATTGCCAAGTACTGTGAGCAGTTTCGCCGTCGGGTCAGGAAGGGGCAATGCCACCACCAGCCTTACCTAGGTACTCGTGAATTTAGTGCCTTCTTTGAGGAACCTACGCCAGCGGATCAGCCGATTGCCCACAGTGATGATTTGGGGTGGATGTTGCTGGATGTCGTCTATGAGCAGGATACCAAGGTAAAGACCCTCAGCTACTGGCGCCACGATGGCAATGGCGCCCATTTAACTACTGGGAAAGCAGAGCCAAAGTTTTTCCATGCGCGATTGATTAATGGTGTCTCAAGGGTGTCCCAAGTTGCGATCGCCCTTCGGGGCGATCGAGGATTGAAACCCCTTATTTGGCGGCACAAACGGAGGTAAAGGCAGTTGCGATCGCCCTTCGGGGCGATCGAGGATTGAAACCCCTTATTTGGCGGCACAAACGGAGGTAAAGGCAGTTGCGATCGCCCTTCGGGGCGATCGAGGATTGAAACAATGAATTACAAATAGTTGACCAATCTAGCGCTAAAGTTGCGATCGCCCTTCGGGGCGATCGAGGATTGAAACGACACTCACAGCATCAAAGCGATCGTCCCCGGGACGATATGACAGGATTTCTAAACCAATTGGCTCCCCAGTCACCCCATCCTTGAACAAAATCACCCCATCTCCAAGTTCTGTCGCAACTTGGTTTCTTCGTGGAACTTGCCAGAATACACTTAACAGCTCTGTTTCTGGCTCATAAAATACTCTTATTTGAGCCACACTCTCTCCCCTTCTTTAATGGCATCAGTTTGATAAGCAGTGATTAAAAAACCATCTCCATTTAAGCGTCGTGCCACTGCAACAACCCAACGTTTTTCTCGCTGTACCCGATAAAACAATAATACTCCTGAATCTCGGCTACTGCGACGAACCTCATCTGGTGTAGAAAGAGCTAACCGCACACAATCTTCCAACTCCTCAATATCAGGGTGCTTGATGAGCAGCCGTTGCCAATACTCCTCAGAGGTTCTAACCGTAAATCCAAGCGGTGTAGAAATTTCAAATTTCATGAAGCTACTGTGGTAGCAAGGGGTGTCTATCGGAGTTGCGATCCCCCTTCGAGGCGATCGAGGATTGAAACTATTCAATACGAATGACTTGCCCCATTGAATGGGGTTGCGATCGTCCTTCGGGGCGATCAAAGATTGAAACGAGGCAATCGAGGATTGAAAAGGGGGCAAAAATATGGAGAGTAGGGAACTCGAATCCCTGACCTTCGCGGTGCGATCGCGACGCTCTACCAACTGAGCTAACTCCCCAGTTCTTTCTTTAATATACGGTAAACGAGGACACGATGGTCTTAAATTGGTCTTCTACCTTTGGCCATCGCTCCTCTGGAGCTGAGACACTTAGAGTATAGACCTTGCCTCGGCTCACAGCAATACTCGACAAATTGTGTCGCTGCTGAGCATTGTCCCCATCCCCCGGCAGAGTGACGGCATACTCCAGAATGTAATAAGTTTTGTCATCTGCCTTTTGGGAGGTCGCGGAGATCAGGGCAGAACTGCGCCCGCTTTCAGTTGGGGCAATGATATTTCGCAGCAGGCGATCGCCCACCTCCTCAGGGGATCCCAATTCCTCAAGAGACTTTGTGCTGGAAACCGTATTCACAACCACACTGACGTTTTCTGTCGTCTCGATAATGTCGTGAAAGACCACATCCACGGGGTCATCCACCTGTACTTGTACCCAACCGCGGGGGTAGAGAAACTCATAGCCATCGTAGCTATCCACATAGGCCTGTAGCCCACTGGTGGCCGAACACCCCCCCAGCAACATCACAAGAATCGCCAACGCTGTGGCAAAAAACCGTTGAATCATACCGTCCTTTTGCGCTGTTCTCCCCTATTGTGACACTGAAGCTGGCGTAGCGGGGCGTCGCAATTCCTCTGGATGTGAGGGGGGAATGCCCTCAATCGTAATCAGGGACTCCGTTACCGCTCGCACAATCGGAATCGCCACCGTTGAACCGTAGGCATCATCCCCCTTGGGTTCATCCACTACCGCCAAAATCACATACTGCGGCTGATCAAGGGGAAAAATAGCCGCAAAGCTCGTGATGCGCAGATTGCTGTAGGTACCGCCAATTGCTTTTTGTGCTGTGCCGGTTTTACCCCCCAAGCGGTAGCCGAGAATATGGGCGGGTTTCCCTGTACCGAAGCGCACCACTTCTCCCAGCATTCTGACCACTGCTTGACTGGTGCGCTGCGAGAAGACCCGTCGAGGGGGGCGTTGCTCAAGGCGTTTTTGCAGTTGGCCATTTTCATCGTAGAGGCCATCAATGACATGGGGAGTGACCATCTCTCCCCCGTTGGCGATCGCCCCCAATAGTTGAGCCAAATGCAGCGGCGTCAGGGAAAAGCCTTGGCCAAAGGCCGTTGTTGCCGGTTCAATGGGGTAGTTAATAAATTGCTCCGGGGGCTTTAACTGGGCGGCGGTTTCAAAGGGGAGATCACTGCCCACCTTCTCGGTCAGCCCCAAGCGATGCAGATAGCGATAGTAGTGGCGGGCGGGAATGCGGTTCATCATGTGCACCATGGCCACATTGCTGGAGTAGGCGAGAATTTGGGCAATATTGAGGGCACCGCGGCCGCCGCGTTGGCTAAAATCACTGTTTTGAATTGGCCAGCCCCCCACCGTAATCCGCCCCTCATCGGGCAGCACTGTATCGGGAGTAATGGCATTGAGTTCAAGGGCGATCGCGGTGTTGATCGGCTTAAAGGTTGATCCCGGCTCATAGAGATCCGAGACCGCCCAGTTACGAAAAAGGGCTGGATCAGCGCGGTAGTAATGATTAGGATCGTAGGAAGGCTCTGAGACCAGTGCCCGCAGTGCACCAGTTTTCACTTCTAGGACAATGACCGTGCCCCGCTTAGCGTTGAATTTGCGTAACTGCTGTTGCAGGGCTTGGCGTGCTGTTTGTTGCAAACGAGTATCAATTGTGAGGCGCACATGGTACCCCTGACTCAAAGCACGCGGATCCGCAGGGGCAAGGGCAGGTAACCATTGACCCAAAGCATTGGTTGATAGGAGCTGGCGGTTATGGGAAACCTGTAAAAACTGGTTTTGGCTAAACTCAATCCCCGCTTGACCTTGATGGTCACGATCCACATAGCCGACAACGCCCGCCATGAGTTCCTGCTGCGGATAAATGCGCTGCCACGCTTGGTTGAGTTCTAGCCCATCGTAGTTCAAAGCGCGAATTTTAGCAGCAGTTTCCTCATCAATGTCGTAGGCAATGGGTACCCCCGTTGGGTAGGTACTGAACTTGGCCAACAGTTGCTCTGGAGATTGCTTGAGTAAAGGGGCCAGATCGCGGGCGATCGCCCGCCGCTCCACTTTGAACTGAATTGGATGGGCAAAGAGGGTAAACACAGGCCGATCGAGGGCAACAACCGTCTCTCGGCGATCGGTAATTGGGTAGCGTGCCAAGGTTGGCGGAGTATAGCGCCGTTGTTGTTGCTGTGCCCGTGCCGCTAAGGTTTTCCCCTGAACCACTTGCAAATAAACTAGGCGAGCAACCACACCCCCCATCACCATCAGCAAAAAGCCAAAGATCAAGCCAACTCGCAAGGGTGGCAGGGATTGGTTTTGGGGGCGGGCCGTTGTCATGGATAGCGATCAGTAATTGACAGTGCGCTGCGGTGGTGGTGTCACGGGGGGGCGTTCAAAATGAGTTTTGGCAGCAATCTTGCCCTCATTGGGCACAAAAAGAATGTGTTGCGGCGTTTGGGGCACGAGACCTTGGGGCGCGCGTTGGACTTGCTGCGTCACCCGATAGCGGAGGGTTTCATTGCTGACGAGTAGCTCCCGCTCCTGCCGTTTGAGGGTTTCTAAGCGGTCATAGGCTTGACTCCACTGCTGCTCAGAGAGGGCTGACCAACCATAGAGAGGCAGTACAGCCACAAGGGCACCGGTGGCTGCCACCCCAGAAACCCATTGAATCCCCAGCAAAGTTTTTTGCCACAGGGGCATTTGCGGCTTGGGGAGAGGCCGAATTTCCGTCAGTGTTGGCGACGATTGGGGAATAAATCGGGATTTGAATTTAGGGGCAGCAACCATAGACTCCAGCACTCCTCAGCAATTTATTACCCTAAAAGATTATGACGCACTGTAAAGATACCCATAAATAAACCATCATTCGGGCAATTCATGCAAAAGTACGCGCTGCAATTCGTAGCTTTGCCGATCGCGATCGCGGGTTGAGAGCAACTTCCGCTGCATCCGCCACAATCGGTTTACGAGTCACAACTGCCAAGAGGGGATTGCCACGCCACGCCTGCTTCACCCGCCGATCTTCCAAGCTATGGAAGCTAATGACGGCAATGCGCCCTGCGGGCTTTAACCAGTGGGGCGATCGCGCCAAAAATTGGTCGAGCACCGCTAGCTCTTGGTTCACATAGATCCGCAAGGCCTGAAAAACCCGTGTGGCTGGATGAATGCGTTGCCGCGGAGAAGCTTTGAGGCAGTGGGCAACCAACTGCGCCAGTTCTTGGGTGGTGGCAAGGGGACGACGGGCAACAATGTGGCGAGCAATGCGGCGGGCAAAGCGTTCTTCGCCATATTCGTAGAAAATATCCGCCAGTTCTCGCTCGCTGTAGTGATTAATCACCGTTGCCGCTGTCAAAGGGTTAGCGGGATTCATGCGCATATCGAGGGGGGCATCAAAGCGAAAACTAAAGCCCCGCTCTGGACGATCCAACTGGGCGGAACTCACTCCTAAATCTGCGAGAATGCCATCAAACATCGGCTCAGCCACAGGCAGATCAGCAAAGTTGCCGTGCCAAAACTGGACGCGATCGCCAAAGGGGGCGAGGAATTCCTGAGCCGCCGCTAGAGCCATCGGGTCTTGATCGATCGCCAGCACCCGACAGGTAGGTTCACTCCGCAATAGCAGTGCCGTGTGGCCGCCACCTCCCACCGTTGCATCCAAATAGAGTCCCCCGGCCTTGGGTTGCAATGCCTCCAGAACTGCGCTTGCCAGTACCGGTTGATGGTAGGTGGAAAATTCCAAATCTTGCATGAGCGGATCAGAACCAGCGTAAAATTTGCCACAGCACAGTCCCTTGGAGAGCAGCCGCCGTGAACGATACTTCCCTCAACTTAGCCGATGAACTGCTGATACGGGATCAACTCGTGCAGCAACTCTCAGAGGAACTCTATCAACTCATGGTGCAGCATCCTGAGTTATTTGTGCGCTTTTACCAAGCCCGCAAGACCGAGGCAGCCAATGCCGCAGCCCTGAAGTTGCTGCAAGCCCAAGTGCAACAGGTGGAAGCACAAATTGCTGCCTATCAAGAACAGATCCTTGCCTACCAGCAGCAGAGCCAAAGTCGTGAAGCGGAAATGAATGAATTGAAAGCTCAAGTCATTGAATTGAGCGATCGCAATGAGATGCTAGAGCGCGTCATCCAGGAAATGCCCGAAGTCTATCGGCAAAAATTTAGTGAGCGGCTGAGTCAAGTGAAACTCAAAATTGAAAGCCTCGAAAAAGAAAACGCACAACTGCGTGCCGAACTGCGGAATCTGCAAACCCTCTTGGCCGCTCAAGCCCGCCAGCAACAACAGCAGGGATTCCCCTCATTGCAACCTGCGCGCGTTGGCTTGATTCCCAGCTTTAATACCTAGGTGGACAGGAATCAAAGCGTGACCCCTGCCAACGAAGATCTGCGGGAACTCAAAAAAATACTAGAAGACTTTTTTACAGGGTTTGCCGTCAAGGTCTATCTATTCGGCTCGGCTGCCCGTGGTACTCTCCGCCAAAGCTCTGACTTAGATGTCGGGATTTTGCCCCTTGCACCACTGCCCGTGGGGCTGTTGAGTGAGTTGCGGGAGCACCTAGAGATGTCCAATTTGATCTATCCAGTCGATGTCGTGGATTTATCAGAAGTGTCCGCCGACTTTCGATCGCGAGTGATTGCAGAGGGAATTGAGTGGATCGGCTCAGGGAACGATTAGTGGTTGCCCAAAGAGCGCTAGCTGCTTTGCAAGAATTGCCCTTGGGTAAGCGCACAGATACGATTATTCGTGATGCTGCAATTCAGCGATTTGAATACACCCTAGAAGCCATCTGGAAAGCAGCACAACTATATCTACGGGAACGCGAAGGATTAGACATCGCCTCACCGAAGGGCGTGATCCGTGCTTGCTTGGCTGTTGGCCTACTTACTCCAGAGGAAGGCCGTTTAGCGCTAAAAATGGTGGATGATCGCAACTTAACCGTCCACACCTACAATGAGACCTTGGCAGATGCAATTTTCTCGCGGTTAGCACAGCACGCCATGCTCATGGATCGCTGGTTAGCTGCCCTCGCAGCAGGAGGATTAGAGGATTGAAAATACGGATTTGGTGTGCGGCACAGCCAAGGGAAGCCGAACTGTCTGCGGATCAAGTCGCGACCCAAGTGGTACCCCTGCTGCAACAGTGCCAAGACAGTGCCGAGATTGCCATCTGTCCTCTCGATGCCCCGATCGCGATCGCTCCCCAACCGCAGGTGCTAGACTATAGCCTCACCCATTGGGCATCATCCGAGCTTTGGCAGCAGTGTCAAGCGTTGCGTGCCTTGGTTACCCAGTGGGGGATACGAACCAGCACAGGGGGTCTCTATCAGTTGCCACTAGCGCAAACGGCAAAGGGGACGCTCTTTGGCGAAATCATTGGCTGCCTTGAAGGGACATGGCAGTTACCTATCCATGCCAGCGATCGCCAGCGACAAACCCTCTATGCCCTCGGACGGCGACTCCTAGATCACTTACAGGCACCGGTAGGCTGCTATTTTCTGCAATTTGGCTGGCAGGGGGAAGTGATCTTTGAGCGACTGTGGCCTTTTCCAACCGTGGCGGCCCTAGCCAGTATTGGTGTGCAAACGCCTGATTGGTTCACAGCTCACTACCAGTGTTTAAGCGCCATGCCCCTGCGGGATCTGCGGATTCCCGCTCGCGAGACAGTGCGGCGATTAGAATAGAGAGCGCAGCGTTTGGAAAGGTGAAGCGTGAAGATTGTCCGCCGGCGGCTAGTGGGTTGGCAAGCGGTCTATGACATTGGTTTAGCTGGGGATCACAATTTTCTCTTGGCCAATGGAGCGATCGCCGCCAATTGCTTTAACAAGTCCCACTCCACGGCCTACGGCTATGTGACCTATCAAACCGCCTTTCTCAAGGCCAACTTTCCCGTCGAGTACATGGCCGCCTTGCTCACGGCGAATAGTGGCGACCAAGACAAGGTACAGCGCTATATTGCCACCTGCCTCAGCATGGGGATTGAGGTTCTTCCCCCCGATGTGAATCGCTCGGATATTGACTTTACGCCCGTGGGGGACAAAATTCTTTTTGGTCTGTCGGCCGTACGCAATGTTGGTCAGGGAGTGATTGAGGCCATTTTGCAGGCACGGGCAGAGGGGGGTGCCTTTCAAAGTTTGGCGGATTTTTGCGAACGGGTTCCGCGTGCGGGGGGCGATAGTCGCATTCTCAACCGTCGTGCCCTTGAATCCCTGATTGCCTGTGGTGCCATGGATAGTCTGCATCCGCAGCGCAACCGCAACCAACTGATGCAGGATCTCCCCCTCGTGCTGGAGTGGGCACAGGCGCGCGCCAAGGATCGGGCGGTGGGGCAAGTCAACCTCTTTGATATGTTGGCGGGTGGCTCCAGCAATGAATCCGGCGGTAGCTATGACCCAGCCCCCAGTGCGCCCCCAGTGGACGACCTACCGGATGCCGAAAAGCTCCGCCAAGAAAAAGACCTACTGGGATTTTATGTGTCGAACCATCCCCTCAAGGATATTCATCGGCCAGCGGCCATGATTGCCCCTATTAGCTTGGCGGATCTCGAGCAGTACACAGGTCAAGGGATAGTGAGTGTCATTGCCCTGCTGACAGGACTCAAGCCCATTACCACTAAGCGCGGCGAGCGGATGGCCATTGTGCAGTTGGAAGACCTCACGGGTCAAGCGGAAGCTGTCGTCTTTCCCAAAGCCTACGAGCGCATTCATGGGCAGTTACAGCTTGATCATCGGCTACTGCTGTGGGGCACCCTAGAGATGCGCGACGATCGCCCCCAACTCCTGATTGAAGATGCCGAACCCCTTGAAGCGGTGAAGCTGGTGCTTGTGGATTTGCCTGTTGAGCAAGCGGGGGACATTCAAGCCCAAAGTCGCCTCTCGGAAGTGCTCAAACAACAGGTGGGCGACATGCCCAAGGTGCCGGTAGTGGTCAAAGTGACCGATGGCTACCATGCCCAGTACGTACGCCTAGGACCACAGTTTCGCGTTGAAGATGCCGATCGCGCCCGCCATGCCCTTGCTAGTGCCGGTTTTCAGGCTGAAGCGAGTGAACTGTTGAGTCTCAAGCTCTAGGCAAAGACATCCCTGAAGAAGGCAATGGCTTCCCCAAGGGCAGCAATAAACTGATCAATTTCAGCGCGGGTGTTGTAGAAATAGAGGCTGGCCCGTGCCGTGGACTGAACCCCTAAATGGCGGTGCAAAGGCTGTGTGCAGTGGTGTCCTGCGCGGATGGCAATCCCCGACTGATCAAGGATGGTCGAGAGATCGTGGGGATGCACCTCACCAACGGTAAAGCTGGCCAAGGCAGCGCGATCGCCGGACTTCGGGCCATAGATCGTCACATCGGCCAGTTCTTGGAGACGTTCAAAGAGATAAGCCGTCAGTTCCTGTTCGTAGGCATGAATGCGCTCCATCCCCCACTGGCTCAGATAATCCACCGCTGCCCCAAGGGCGATCGCCTCCGCAATCGCTGGCGTTCCCGCCTCAAACTTATGGGGAATATCGGCATAGGTGGCATGGTCGAGAAAGACATCGGCAATCATTTCGCCACCGCCCAAGAAGGGGGGCATTTGCCGCAGGAGTTCCGCGCGTCCCCAGAGGAAACCAATGCCCGTGGGTGCACACATTTTATGACCGGAGGCCACCAGCCAATCGCAGCCCAACTGCTGCACATCAACGGGCACATGAGGCACACTTTGGCAGGCATCCACCAGTACCCGCGCCCCCTTGGCATGGGCAAGACGCACAATCTCGGGAATCGGGTTCAGGCACCCCAGCGTGTTGGATACATGGGCAACGGCCACCAATCGCGTGCGATCGCTCAAAAGACTTGCGTAGTGGTCAAGATCAAACGTTTGCTCTGGAGTGAGTTGCACAAACTTGAGGCGAGCACCGGTTTTCTGCGCCACAAACTGCCACGGAATCAAATTACTGTGGTGCTCCATCACCGTCAGGATTATTTCATCCCCTGCCTGCAGCGTATTCATGCCCCAGCTATAGGCCACGAGGTTAATCGCCTCACTGGCATTGCGGGTATAGATAATCTCCTCGGCATGGGGGGCATTAACAAAACGCGCCACTTTTTCCCGTGCCCCTTCGTAGGCCGTGGTGGCCTCAGCACTCAGGGTATGTACGCCCCGATGGACGTTGGAGTTGTAGCGACGATAGTAGTCCTCAAGGGTATTGAGAACTGCCAAGGGCTTTTGGGAGGTGGCCGCATTGTCAAAGTAAATCAAGGGGCGATCGTGCACCTGTCGCGCCAAAATCGGAAAGTCAGCACGGCAAAGGTCAGCGAGGGAGCGGCTCGGGGCGATCGTCATAGTGGTTGTGGTGGCATCAGTAACATTCAGGAATTTCCTTGCAAGTCCCCACAGCATTTGCAGGGATACATTTCTCACTATACTCCCTTCCCCCTCGCAGAAGGTGGTTTGAGGCTGAACAGGAATAGCAAACCGCTATCTTGATCCCCGTGCAGAATAAATGTTATGAAATCCTGACATTTGATCCCTGCAAAAGAGTAAACTGCGTATAAATTCCTAGAAGTGTGCCCGAATTCCCTTGACGCCCCAAGACTTTTTTGCCAAAGATCAAGGGCAAAGGATAGCTCTGTCTATCAACCCACGATAAGGAGGCACCCATGCCGAAAGATCGCCCCCCTTTAGAAGAAATGACCTTGCGGCAGTTGCGGCGCATTGCCAGTGAACTGCAAGTGTCCCGTTATAGCCGTATGCGCAAAGATCAACTCCTCGCTGCCATCCGTGAAAAGCAGGCGCAAGCCAACGGATCCACCACTACCATTTCTGTCCAACCTGTCCCCTCTAATCTGGAGTCGCAAGAAAAAGTGGAAGCAGCAAAATTTGACCTCGGTCCTGCTCAAGAGGATGTTCTCTTGGCCTCTGTAGATGAAGGTCTTGGGGATTTGCCGGGGGGCTATGGTGAAAGCCGCATTGTCCTCATGCCCCGGGATCCGCAGTGGGCCTACGCCTATTGGGATGTGCCCAACGAGCACCGCGAAGAATTGCGGCGGCAAGGGGGTCAGCAACTGGCTCTCCGGCTCTACGATGCCACGAATATCAACCTCGATAGCCAAATTCCCCACAGTGTTCAGGAGTACCCCTGCGATGAGTTGGCGCGGGAGTGGTATCTGCCCATCCCCGTGAGCGATCGCGACTATGTGGTGGAAATTGGCTACCGCTGTGCCGATGGCCGCTGGTTGGTTCTAGCCCGTTCTGCCCCTGTGCATATTCCCCCCACCTACCCCTCAGATTGGGTCTGGGATCAATTCATTACGGTGGATTGGGATATGGATCTGCGGGGCAAAACCCTCTTTGATCTGGGGGCACCCTTGGCGGGCACTGCCGAACCCCATCCCATTTACGAAGGCATCTTTGCCATGGCCGAAGGAGCCGAAGCGCAGCGGGTGGCAGGTTCTCTCTTTGGTTCCATGCACCAAGTCCCCGGCTCCATCTCCCAGTTGCCCGAAATGGCCATCAGTTCCTACGTCTTCCCCTCTGGGGTTGGCCTATGGGCTGTGCCGACGGTGTCGGGTCTGACGATGTCGGGCGTTGGCTTCTCAGCTTCGGCGGCTCCCATTCGTCCCCGCAAATTCTGGTTGGTGGCGGATGCTGAACTCATTGTCTATGGGGCTACGGAGCCAGATGCCACCGTCACCATTGGTGGGCGCCCGATCAAACTCAATCCCGATGGTACATTCCGCTTCCAAATGTCCTTCCAAGATGGCCTCATTGACTTCCCGATCTTGGCAGTGGCGGCAGATGGGGAACAAAACCGCGCCATTCACATGAAGTTCACCCGCGAAACCCCCGAACGTCGCACCAATCCCAAGGAAGAAGCAGTGCTGGAGTGGCTGGCCTAAGCGAGTTAGTTGGCTCAATCCATGCCTTTCCCTCTGCCGAATGGTGGGGGGATTTTTTTAGGCACGCAAAAAGGCAAGCAGTTCACGATTGACTAGCCCCGGCACTTCCTGTTGTGCCCAATGGCCACAGTCGGGCAGATATTTCAGCCGCCACGGTGCATGGATCCACGCTTCGATACCGTTGGCAAGGCTGGGTTGGGCGAGGGGATCATCGGCGCCCCAGAGAATCAGGGTGGGGCTGGTAATGGCTTCCGTGTGCTGTTGCAGTAGGTGCCACCACTGTTGGGGTGAAAAAAGATGGCGATAACTTTTGAGCACCGCAGCGATCGCCCCCGCTTTTTCGAGAGCCGCTTGATAGAGTTGCACGGTTTCTGCCGAGAAGGCAGCCTTGCGGATGGAGTAGCGTTGAAAGAGATCCTGCAAAAAACTCCGCAGATTATGCCCTAGCCAGTATTCCGCCAAGCCGGGGATGTGGCAAGCCAACAGTGGCCAGTTGCGCCAAAAATGCTCTACCTGTTGCCAGAGTTCCAGTCCCACACGGTAGGGGTGGGGGGTATTCAAGACGGCTAAATGCTGCACCCTCTGCGGAAAACGTGCCGCCACATGCCAAGCAATCAGGCCACCGCAATCATGGCCGACAATGTGGGCGCGTTCATAGCCCAGTTCTTGGATCAGCGCCGTGACATCTTGGCTGAGGGTATCGAGATCATAGCCGTGGGCAGGCTTCTCGGAGTCATTGTAGCCCCGTAGATCTGGCACTACAACCTTGAAATGACGAGCCAGTACGGGAATTTGAAATCGCCAAGAGTACCAAAACTCTGGAAAGCCATGCAACAGAATCACAAGATCACCGCTGCCTTGGGTGACATAGTGCAGGCGTACTTGGTTAACGCTGAGGTACTGGTGTTGCCAACTAAGGGACGCTTCAGTCATTGAGGGTGGGGATCAAAGTAGAAGGAAAGTCCAGCTACTTTTAAGCTAGCACCGACAAAAGATCGAGGGATAGCCCCGACAGGATTAAACCGCAGTGGGGATACGGACTTCCTTGAGGAGATTGGCCAGTTCTTGCAGTTGATTGATCGCCTCTGCCCCTTCGAGTTTCATGAGTTCGCGGTCATCGCGCATTTCAGTCCAAGTGATCCCATAGTCAGAGACCAAAAAGCGAATCAGGTGGTTGTCGGCCAAGCTGACCATGAAAGAGGCACTGTTGAGTTCACCGCCACAGGTGTAGCAGGAGGCCATGTAGCCTCGGTTTTCTAGGGCAATTGCCAGAGCTTGCAGGTTCAACACTAAATCGCGAATAAACTGGCGGTGTTGTTCGGCTAAACGGTAAAACATAGGACGATGCACTCCAAGCAATGAACAAAGTTATAGCACAGCTGCTAGGGAAATATTAAGACAATCTTAAGAAAGGGCAAGGCCGTACCAACGTTGTTAAATTCCTGCAGCCATTTGTAAAATTTGATAGAAAAATAAGGGAAGCTCAAATTTGTTATCGAAACCATCCTATGAAAGAGGAGACTTAACAGCTGCCCGCTGGGGATAGCCCTCCAAAGCGCGACGTTTACCTCTGGCTACCCTTTGCTCAACGTTTTAGCGGTTGTTGATTTGTTCTTGCTACTATACTCTTCATTTTAGCTTTAATCTACTTTAGGATTGGCTTTACGTTTCTAGGGTAGAGTAGCCCTAACGACATATCTTGCAAGACAATGCCAGCAACCACGATTGTTCCCGTTGCCCTTGCGGTTCTTTACCAAGGCGATCGCGTCCTTATGCAGCTGCGCGATGACAGTCCCCATATTTTGTATGCCGGCCACTGGGGACTTTTTGGCGGTCATCTTGAACCCGAAGAAGCACCGCTCGCGGGCGTCCAGCGGGAAGTCTATGAGGAGATTGGCTACTGCCCACCTCACCTCACCTTTTTTGGAGAGTACGGCGATCCCCAAGTACATCGCTATATTTTCACAGGCCCTTTGACGTGTGCACTGGAAAACTTGGTACTCAACGAAGGACAGGGCATGGACTTGGTACCCTACGATTCGGTGGTGGCTGGGGTTCACTATGCCCAAACCCTCGGCGAAGATCGCCCCTTAGGCGCCATCCACCAGCGCATTCTGCTGGATTTCTTTGCTAGGAGAGAATCCCCCGTTTAAGCAGCAAACTGTTGCAGCACCCGTTCGGGGGTTCCCAGTCCTTGGACAGAGCGATCGAGATACAGCACCTGATCACAGGTTGCCCTTACCCGCTCCAAGTGATGGGAAATTTGTAAAATTGCCCAGCCCTCACTCACCTTGAGGGTCTCCAGTAGGTCATAAAATTGTTGCTCACCTCGGAGATCTAAGCCAGCGGGAGCTTCATCCAAAATCAGGAGACGACGGGGTTGCACCAAGCAATAGGCCAAGAGGGCGCGCTTTGTTTCGCCCCCGGAAAGGGAACTCATGGGTTGTGTCGCAAGATGCTCGAGGTGCAGGCGTTGGAGACTTTCCAAGATGGCGCGATCGCGCTGTTGTCGATGCTGCCAAGGCCACTGCCACGTAGGTTGCCCCCAGCCCAAACCCACAAATTCAGCCACGGTGATCGGAATGCGTGGATCGCACTGAAAATTTTGCGGCAAGTAGGCTACCTGTTGGCGGACATAGGGGAGCGTGCGGCGATAGCCCATACCATAGCCCAAGAGGGTCACCCGTCCCTGCTGGTAGGGAATAATGCCCAAAATGGCTTGAATCAGGCTACTTTTGCCCGCCCCATTGGGACCAATAATGGCCATATTCGTATCGGCGGCGAGGGTAAAGGAGACATTTTCCACCACCCAGCGATCGCCCCGCCGCACCGAGAGGTTTTCCACCTCTAGCAGGTATTCGTTCACAGTGCTGCCCCTAACGGTCTATTCACCTGCATCCACCATGTCCCTACCACCGCGATCGCATCGGGACGACGATAGGCTTGCTGTTGCGCCCCAAAAGCCTCAGCCAGATTGCGAATGTTTTGCTCCATTCTTTGCAGGAAGTAGGTCGGCGTGAGATCAGCGGCAGTGGGAGCACGCTCTAGGGGATCAAACACACTCACTTTTACGCCCAAATCCTGCGCTAAACTTTCAAAGACCTGTTCTTGCCCCGGTTCCGTCAGGAGCGTTTTCAGATCACTTTGTTGCACCGCCTGCATCACCCGCTGCACATCCGCAGGTGAGGGGTTAACCGACGGAATGCCCACGAGATAGATCGCTTTCAGGTTATAACTCTCGGCAAAGTAGGGTGCGACATCGTGATAAACCACAAATGTTTTGCCCGCAAAGGGAGTAAGTTTTTCCCGGGCGAGGGCATCTAGGGCTTCTAACTCTCGAATAAAGGCAGTGCTATTTTGCGCGTAGATGGCAGCCCCTTCGGGATCCACAGCAATCAGACCATCGCGAATGTTTTTCACTTGCTGCATGGCACGCTGGGGATCTAGCCAAATGTGGGGATTGAATTCACCGTGGCTGTGACCGTGGTCATCATGAGCGTGGTCGTGGTGGTGATCGTGGTGGTGCTCGTGATTATCCTTTTCGCTGGCAAGGGTGGCCACCCCCGCGCTGGTATCAATGATCTTGAGATTGGGATTGGCGGCGTTTTCAATCAGTTTGTCTAAAAAGGTTTCCATCTCAAGGCCATTTTTGACCAAAACCCTTGCTGTGGCCAGCAGCCGCACATCCTCAGGCCGCGCTTGAAAGTCATGGGGGTCAATATTGGCCGGCAAGAGTTGCTCAACAGTGGCGCGATCGCCTGCGACCGCTTTTGTAAAGGCAGTGATGGGTAAGAAAGTCGTCACAATGGTGAATTGGGCTTCTGCCTGTGAGGTCTCTTGCTCCTGTGGCGACTGGGCTTGGGGGGCACAACTGCCCAAAAATACCCCCAGAGTTACCAGCAGCCCCCAGCGTTTAAGGTGAGCTTGGATAGCCATAGAGAAATAGATGAATGATAACCATTCTCATATTTGCACACTTAGGCAGGGAGAGCAAGCAAAAATAAAGGGGCAAGTCTAAACCTCCCCCTTCGCAAAAACCAATTAGCGATCGCGAGTTTTTAGCCTTCGAGATTCAAGAACGGCAAGAGTGCCATGATCCGTGCCCGCTTAATCGCCACTGCCAGTTGTCGCTGTTGCTTGGCCGTGAGACCGGTCACCCGCCGCGGCAAGATTTTCCCCCGTTCAGTGATAAAGCGCCGTAGTAAATCAACATCCTTGTAATCAATGGGCTGTCCAGGGGGAATGGGAGAAATGCGTCGCCGATAAAATGCCATAGCTGTCCTCTAATTACTTGATTTCTTTGTGAATGGTGTGCTTGTTGCAGTGGGGGCAAAATTTCTTCAGTTCTAACCGCCCTGTGGTGGTGCGACGATTTTTGGTGGTGGTGTAGCGAGATACGCCAGGCGATCGCTTGGCCGGATTAGTGCGACACTCTGTGCACTCTAGGGTGATAATGATTCTGGCGCCTTTTGCTTTAGCCATGGTCTTGCCTATCTATCCAGTGAGCCGATCTCTAATTATGGCAGATCTTTGCGGATTTTGCTCACCAATTCAATGAGCTTGCGATCAAGGGCAAAGCCCCGCCGACAGCGATATACCTTTGTGCCGCCAAGGCGATCGTGGAGCGTGCGGTGCTCTTCATCAATCCACGCCAAGCTACAGTCAACGGCCAAGGGCAGTGCCAAAATAATCAGCGCCATACTCGGGCCATAGGACTCCAAGCCTGCCAATGTCAACAGCGCCCCGACACCAATCACCAGTTCTCGCTTGCTGAGGGAAAGGAGATCCGGTGTCCGCTGCCGCTGATCCAACAGGCGCACATTCATTAGCCAATGGCCGGGGCTTTGACCCTTATTGCGGTTCACCATCGCCACCCGCAGCAACCACCAAACGATGGCAAAAACAAACAGTTGCCCCCACTGAATGGCTGCCCCCGGCGTGATACCGACAACACTCGTCAACCAGATGAGGATAAAGTCAATGCTGGTGGCGATCGCCCGTCGCCAAGGCTGAGCCAGTGGTAAGGGGGGTGGATATTGACGGGAAAGTGCCATAGCAAACACGCGGTGGCAAAAGGCCAGAGAGTGGCTAGACTAGTATAGCTTGAGGCCGATTCCCTCAAAAAATTCTGCGGAGTTTGGACGGTGCAACCCGTTGATTTGACCACCCTGCGTGCTGTTTGTGCCGATCTCCAACATTGGCTACCGGCACGGCTCGAAACGGTTTACCAGCGCGATCGCCACACGATTGCCTTGGCGCTGCGCACGCTGAAAAAACAGGATTGGCTGACCCTCAGTTGGCATCCCCAAGCGGCACGCATTGCCTTTGAACCACCGCCCCCCCGCCAACCCGACACCTTTACTTTTAGTCAGCAACTCCATGCCCAACTCAATCGCCTTGCCCTTGTGCGGGTGGGGTTAGTCAACCCTTGGGAGCGCGTCTTGGTCTTGGAATTTGCCCCTCGTCCGCAGGCAGCAACGCAGTGGCGTCTCTATGCCGAGATCATGGGCAAGTACAGCAACGTGATTCTGGTTAACGCTGCCGGGGAAATTGTTACTGCTGCCCACCAAGTCAATGCCCAACAGTCCCGCTTGCGCCCAATTCTGACCGGTCAACCCTATGTGCCCCCACCCCCCCTAACGGCCGCGTTGCCCAGTTGCGAGATTCCCTTTGAGCAGTGGCAACAACAGGTAAGCGTGATTCCCGGACTGCTGCGGCAGCAACTTCTGAAGGCCTATCGGGGACTGAGTCCAGCCTTGGTACAGCAACTACTGGCGGATGCCGCATTGTCCCTAGAAAGTCACACCACAGAGCTAACCGCTGAAGAATGGCGACGGCTATTTGACCATTGGCAGCACTGGCTGGCGTGTTTAGAGAGCGGGCATTTTGTCCCCCAATTGACATCAACGGGCTATCGCGTCATTCCCCCTCTTGGGACTCAGAGCCAGCCAACGGCCACTATCCATGAGCTGCTTGCCACCTACTACCAAGACCAACTGCGGCAACAGCAAACGCAGCAACTCCGTCAACAGTTGCACCAGAGCCTACAGGCACAGCGGCAAAAACTGATCGCCAAAATTGAGGGCTTTCGGGAACGCTTAGCGGCGGCGGCTGGGGGCGATCGCCAGCGGTATTTGGCCGACCTACTGATGGCCCATGCTCACCTGTGGCAACCGGGGATGACGAAACTGATCGTGACGGACTTTGCCACCCAAGAACCCCTTGCCATTTCCCTCTCGCCAGAGAAGAGTGCCATCCAAACGGCGCAGGAGCTGTACAAACAACAGCAGAAACTCAAACGTGCCCAGCAGCACATTACGCCGCTCCTCACCGCTGCTGAAGAGGAACTCGCCTATCTCGATCAGGTGGCGGCCACCCTCGCCACAGCCACATCCTTAGATGTCCTTGAGGAGATTCGCGCTGAATTGATTCAACAGGGATACCTGACGGCGCCCGATTACTATCGTCCCCCTACCACGCCCAGTCCCTACCTACGCTATACGACACCAAGTGGCTTCACGGTTCTCGTGGGGCGCAACAACCGCCAGAATGACGATCTTACGTTTCGCGTTGCCAGTCCCTACGATTGGTGGTTTCACACCCAAGAGATTCCAGGAAGCCACGTGATTCTCCGCCTCGCAGCGGGGGAGGTGCCCAGTGAGAAAGATATTCAATACGTGGCGAATTTGGCGGCCTACCATAGTCAAGCCCGTGCCAGTGCCCAAGTACCCGTGGTCTATACTCGCCGCAAGTATGTGCAA
This sequence comes from Thermosynechococcus sp. HY213, assembly GCF_031460975.1. NCBI lineage: Bacteria > Bacillati > Cyanobacteriota > Cyanophyceae > Acaryochloridales > Thermosynechococcaceae > Thermosynechococcus > Thermosynechococcus sp. HY213. The sequence goes on from NZ_JAVKVB010000016.1 coordinate 259,384, forward strand.
AAACCGAAGGGCGCTCCACCGGGGATGGTGATCTATGATCAGGCGACAGTGGTGTGGGGGTGCCCTCTGAGTGTCAGTGATGGCTCTTCCGATCTGTCCCAAGGGGGTGCTGGCGGCGATCGCCACGGGATCATGGCAGAATAGAACCGTGTTTTTTACGACACCATTGACTGCTGAGGTTCTATGCTGCGCCTAAATCGAAAATCCCTAATTTCAATCCTATTAAGCGTTGTTGCCATTATTTTAGTCGGCTGTGGCAGCCCCAGTGCCACGACCACCCCTCCGCCCACCTATAGTGAGTTGCAAATTACTCGCATTCAAGACTACCTGAGTGACATTGAGAAAAATGCTGAACGCTTTGCCGACCTAGAGGTCAGTGTGGCCAAAGGGGATTGGCAGGAAGCCCGCAACATTATGCGCGGCCCTCTCGGTGAAATGCTGATGGATATGCGTGCCCTCAACCGCAATCTCTTGGCCAAGGATCAACCCACCCCCACAGCTTTGACCCGTGCCCTGACGGATGACTTCCTGAAAATTGATCAGGGGGCGGATCTGAATAGTGTCACCGTGGCTCAAGAGGGCTTCCGTGATGCTGAAGCGGACTTCAAGGCCTATCTCAATAGCTTGCCTGAGTTGTCCTAGTCCCCTGCGTTTCTCCTAGGTTGATAGCCGTTGCCCATGTCCTTCGTCGGTCTGCATATTCACAGTGATTACAGTCTCCTCGATGGAGCTAGCCAGCTTCCCGACCTAGTGGCACGGGCAATGGAATTGGGGATGCCCGCGATCGCCCTCACGGATCACGGGGTGATGTATGGCGCCGTTGAACTGTTAAAGTTGTGTCGCGGCAAACCCCTGAAGCCAATCATTGGCAATGAGATGTACGTCATCAATGGCGACATCACCAAACAGGAGCGCAAACCCCGCTTTCACCAAGTGGTGCTGGCCAAAAATAAACAGGGCTACCACAACCTCTGCAAACTCACCACCATCTCCCACCTGCAGGGCTTCCAAGGCAAGGGCATTTTTGCTCGCCCCTGCATCAATAAAGAACTGTTGGCGCAATACCGCGACGGACTCATTGTCACCAGTGCTTGCCTCGGTGGTGAGATTCCCCAAGCCATTTTGCAGGGCAAGCCGGATTTGGCACGCAGTGTTGCTGCCTGGTATCAAGAGACCTTTGGTGAGGATTTTTACCTTGAGATCCAAGACCACGGCAGTCAAGAGGATCGGGTAGTCAACGTTGAACTGGTGCGCATTGGCCGCGAGTTGGGGATCAAAATTATTGCCACCAATGACTCCCACTTTATCTCCTGCAATGACGTTGAAGCCCACGACGCCCTGCTTTGTATCCAGACCAACAAGCTGCTCACCGATGACAAGCGGATGCGCTACAGCGGTACGGAGTACCTGAAATCTGCTGCTGAAATGGCTCGGCTGTTTCGGGATCACTTGCCCGCTGAGGTCATTGAAGAGGCTTTGGCGAATACCCTTGAAGTGGCCGAAAAGATTGAACCCTATGACATCTTTCGTGAACCCCAAAGTCCAGAGTTTCCAGTGCCTGCTGGCCATACAGCCGATACCTACCTAGAGCAAGTGGCGTGGCAAGGACTGTTGGAGCGATTTCACCTCAGCGATCGCCAGCAGTTGGATCCCACCTACCGGCAGCGCTTGGAATACGAACTCAAAATACTCCAGCAGATGGGGTTTTCGAACTATTTCCTTGTGGTTTGGGACTACATCAAATATGCCCGCGACCACAACATTCCCGTCGGGCCAGGGCGGGGATCGGCGGCGGGTTCCCTTGTGGCCTATGCCCTGCGCATTACCAACATTGATCCCGTACACCACGGCTTGCTCTTTGAGCGGTTTTTGAACCCTGAGCGCAAGTCCATGCCCGATATTGATACGGACTTCTGCATTGACCGCCGCGAGGAGGTGATCCAGTACGTCACCGAAAAATACGGCAGCGATCGCGTCGCCCAGATCATCACCTTCAACCGCATGACCTCAAAGGCGGTGCTCAAGGATGTGGCACGGGTGCTGGATATTCCCTATAGCCAAGCGGATCAAATGGCAAAGCTGATTCCGGTGGTGCGGGGCAAACCAGTTAAATTGGCGGTGATGATCTCCGATGACACCCCCTCGCCAGAATTCAAGGAAAAGTACGACAGTGATCCGCTGGTGCGCCGCTGGATTGATATGGCGATGCGCATTGAGGGCACCAACAAAACCTATGGCGTCCATGCAGCCGGCGTTGTCATTGCCTCAGAACCCTTGGATCAACTGGTGCCGCTGCAACGCAATAACGATGGGGCGGTGATTACCCAGTATTTCATGGAGGATCTGGAATCCCTTGGCCTTTTGAAGATGGACTTTTTGGGTCTCAAGAACCTGACAATGATCCAAAAGACGCGGGAACTGATCCAGAAAAACCACGGTCAAACCCTTGATTTGGATGCATTGCCCCTAGATGATGCCAAGACGTACCAAATTCTGGCGGAAGGTAAACTGGAGGGGATCTTCCAACTAGAATCTTCGGGGATGCGCCAAATTGTCCGAGATCTCAAGCCCTCAAATCTGGAAGACATTTCCTCGGTGCTGGCGCTCTATCGACCGGGACCGTTGGATGCAGGCCTGATTCCCAAATTCATTAACCGCAAGCATGGTCGGGAACCCATTCAATATCAACATGAGCTTTTGAAACCCATTTTGCAGGAAACCTACGGCGTTCTTTGTTATCAGGAGCAAATCATGCGGATGGCGCAGGACTTGGCAGGCTATTCTCTGGGTCAAGCGGATCTGCTCCGCCGCGCGATGGGCAAGAAGAAAAAAGAGGAAATGGAAAAACATGAAGCCCTCTTTATTGAGGGAGCGGCGAAAAATGGGGTGCCCAGCGCAGTCGCCCAAGAACTCTTTAAGCAGATGCTGGATTTTGCTGAATACTGTCTGAGTGGCGAGACGGCGGTGATGACGGTGGAATATGGGGCTGTCCCGATTCGCCGCTTGGTGCAGGAACAGTTGGCCTGTCAGGTGTACAGCCTTGATTCCCAAGGGCATCTTTATACCCAGCCCATTGCCCAATGGCACTTTCAGGGCTTCCGTCCCGTGTATGAGTATGAACTTGAGGATGGCTCAACGATTTGTGCGACACCTGATCACCGCTTTATGACCACCCGTGGCCAGATGCTGCCCATTGAGCAAATTTTTCAGGAAGGACGAGAGCTATTCCAATTCGCGATCGCCCCCAGTACGGCGCTGGCTCAAGGTCTCAAACCAGCGGTGCAGATGAGCCGCTAGACAATCTTGAATAGCTTCACTCACCTGATCAGTGGGTTGATCCGCCGCAATTCGCTGCCAGCGATCGCCCCCTGCCTCAGCCAAGGCCATAAATCCTTGACGAACTCGCTCATGAAAGGCCACCGCATGCTGCTCTAGGCGATCCGCTATGCCCCGCCGTTGGGTGCGGGCAAGGCCAACCTGAACCGGCAGATCCAGCCAGAGAACTAAATCCGGCATCAGTCCAGCGGTGGCAATCTGGTTGATGTGCTCGATGAGGCTCAAGTCCAGTCCCCGCCCATAGCCTTGGTAGGCAATGGTGGAAGCCGTGTAGCGATCGCACAGGACAATGCCCCCCCGTTGCAGTTGGGGGCGGATACTCGTCGCCACGTGCTGGGCGCGATCGGCGGCATAGAGAAGGAGTTCTGCCATGGGATCAATCTCTAAATCACTATGGAGCAGCAGTTGCCGCAGGCCTTGGCCAAGGGGCGTTCCCCCCGGTTCACGGGTCAGCAGCAGGGGCGGATCAATGTCAGCGGATCGTAATTTTGCCAGCCAGCCACTTTCCTCTAGCCATGTGGCGATCGCCCCCATTTGGGTCGTTTTGCCGGCACCCTCTCCCCCCTCTAGGACAATAAACAAACCAGTGTAGGGATGCATGAATTCAGCGATTTTGAAGAAAGGTTTGATATAATCGCGGCATCCTGCCATACAATGCAGGTCACCTTACAATGGGGGTAATGCTCAATTCCCTGTGATTTCCTAGGAACACCCGCAGTGACAGCGCCCCGTCTGTTCCGTGATTACACTAGAACCATTGTTCGCGAATTATTAGTTTACCACTTGGCGGTTATGGCTCGATATGCTCGTGTTGTTACTATTGCACTCCCTCGGGCACGGCTAAAGGAAGAGCTGGTGCAAACCCTAGAAGCCTGCGATTTGACGGTAACCCATGTGGGGGATGATTACGTCGTGGCACGGGAGAGCGCGCTCGATGCCATTTCAATGTCCCAACTGGTCACGGTTGAAGTCCTGATTGATAAAACCACGCCCCAAAAGGATGTCACCAAGTTTGATCTGGTGCTCAAGAATAAGGAACTGACCCTCAAGAAAAATAATCACTGCTTTGAATGGTTTGACCGTGTGAGTCGCGCCATTGCCGAAAATGAAAATTGGGAATTAGTTAATACAGTTGCCACACTGTGACGGTGCTGCCAGCAAATGCAACAGTGACCATTGTGGGCGCCGGGGTGGTTGGTTCGGCGATCGCCTACGAACTGAGTCGTGTGCTTGATCCAGCGGAAACGCCGATTCTTGTCCTTGAAGCACAACGGGAGGAAGATTGGCAAGCGACCGGTGCGGCTCTTGGTGTTCTCATTGTCCACCTCAGTCGGCGGCGACGTGGACGCAACTTTCAACTACGGCAGGCCAGTTTGGCACGTTATGAAACCCTCATTCCGGAGTTGGCGGCAGAAACGGGGGTTCAGATTCCCTACCAGCGCCGAGGCATTATCGAAATCTGTACCACTAAGGACGAGGCGATCGCCACCCAAGCATGGTTGCAGGAACAGGCTCCCCAAGGCGTGCAGTGGCTCTCGCCAAAAGAAGTCCAAGATCAATGTCCCCTTGTGGATATCCACCACATTCACGGTGCACTTTGGGCAACGGGCGATCGCCAAGTCACCCCTAAACCCTTGACTCAAGCCCTGCGCCAAGCGGCTCATCAACGGGGCGTCAAGTTCTTGTATCAAAGCCCTGTCCGGCAGCTCCAGCGATCGCCCCAAGGGGGATGGATTTTACAGCTCAATCAAGCAGCCATCGAGACCGAATACCTGATCTTAGCGGCAGGTCTAGGGACAACGCCCCTTACGCAAGCCCTCGATCGCTCTGTCACTGTGGAACCGGTTTTGGGACAAGCCCTAGAGTTTGCCTGTCATATTGATGGCAATACACCAGTGATGACGGCTGAAGGCATTCATTTTGTCCCCTTGCCTTGGGGGCGGGTGTGGGTGGGCGCCACCGTGGAGTTCAACACCCTCACCGCGAATCCGCAAACCCTTGATCAACTGCATGGACGGGCGATCGAACTTTGGCCAGTTCTGAAAACGGCTCCTGTGACCCAACAGTGGCAGGGACTGCGACCCCGCCCGAGCGATCGTCCGGCACCCATCATCGAAAAAATAGACGACCACACTTGGCTGACCACTGGCCATTACCGCAACGGTATTTTGCTGGCTCCCATCACCGCCCAAAAAATTGCCCAATCCCTGAGGCTGACCTTGGCCAAGGGCGATCGCCCCAAGGGGGACACAGCATTGATAAAATAAAAGCCAGCGTTGTGGGGTACATACCATGGAAGTGAATCCTTTTGGCTTGGTGGCAACAGCCATGTTTGTCTTGGTGCCAACAGTGTTCTTGATTATTTTGTACGTGCAAACGGAAAGTCAGAAGAAGAGCAGCTAAGATAGATCTCTACGGCTAGAGCGAAAACGACTCTATTTTTGCCGCAGATGCTCTAAATAGTCCTTATTTATACGGCCTGTGACTGCTGCTTCGTTTTCACCCCTTTGTATTGCACCTACCCACGTCTATCGCGGTTGGTCAATTCTCTCCCAAGCGGGGGAAGCCATTGTTCAATTGGGGCATCATCCCCTTTTAGTGGTTTCACCGCAGCGGTATCAGCAGCTTGAGCAGGAGTGTCAGGCGATCGCCCGCTCCCATGATCTCACCTTCAGCGTAGGGACATTCCATGGTGAGTGCAGTGAATCCACCCTTGCCCAGCTCCGCCAAGAGGCGCAAGGCAGCGATCTCATCATTGGCATTGGCGGTGGCAAAGCCCTAGATACCGCTAAACTTTTGGGGCATCAATTACACTTGCCCGTAGTGACGATCCCCACGTCCGCAGCCACCTGTGCCGCTTGGACAGCCCTCTCCAACATCTATACGGAGGCCGGTGCCTTTGCCTATGATGTGGCACTCCACCGTTGCCCGGATCTGCTGCTCTTGGACTATGCCCTGATTCAAACGGCGCCGAAGCGAACCCTGCTTGCCGGCATTGGCGATGCCCTTGCCAAGTGGTATGAGGCCTCGGTGAGTAGTGGTCACCGTCAAGAAACCCTGATTGTGGCGGCGGTACAGCAAGCCCGAGTATTGCGCGATATTCTCTTGCAGCAATCCGCTGAGGCCCTGGCCAATGTGGGCAGTACCGCTTGGGAAAATGTCGTCGATGCCAGTGTCCTCATGGCAGGGATGATTGGGGGCTTGGGGGGTGCCCAATGCCGCACGGTGGCAGCCCATGCGGTGCACAACGGTCTGACCCAACTGCCCCAAAGTAGGGGCACCCTCCATGGAGAAAAAGTGGCCTACGGTATTCTGGTGCAACTACGCTTGGAAGAGCTAGTTCAAGGCAGTCAACTAGCTGCTAGCGCTCGCCATCAGCTGTGCCAGTTCTATGAACAGGTGGGTTTGCCCCTGACTCTAGAGGACTTGGGTTTCCAAGAGGCCAGCTTAGCCCAGCTCCAGCATGTTGCTACGGTTGCTTGTGCCCCCCACTCCGATATTCACCATTTGCCGTTTCCGGTGACGCCTGATCTGGTGCTAGAAGCAATGGTGTCCACCGTGGTCGGCTACAGTGCCACAGTCTTGGATGGGAGTGCCCGTTAGATGGGGTTAGAGTGGATTCAGCCGGCCGATCGCTTGGGGGCATTGCCGCCCTACGTCTTTGCGCGTCTCGATGAACTGAAGCTGAAAGCTCGCCAGCAGGGACTGGACTTAATTGACTTGGGGATGGGCAATCCCGATGGCTCCGCCCCGCGTCCGGTGATTGAAGCAGCGATCGCCGCCTTTGAGGAACCCAGCTACCACGGTTATCCCCCCTTTGAAGGCACAGCGGTTTTCCGTCAAGCCATTACCCGTTGGTATCAGCGCCGCTACAATGTCTCCCTTGATCCTGATGGGGAAGCCCTCCCCCTGTTGGGATCAAAAGAGGGACTGACGCACCTTGCCCTTGCCTATGTCAATCCGGGGGATGTCGTCCTCGTGCCCAGCCCGGCCTATCCTGCCCATTTTCGTGGACCTGCGATCGCCGGTGCCAACATCTATCCCCTCATTCTCAAACGGGAAAAGGGCTGGCTCATTGATCTCAGTGAGATTCCCAGTGACATTGCCCGCCAAGCCAAGGTTTTGTACTTCAACTATCCCAGCAATCCTACGGCGGCGATCGCCCCCCGCTCTTTCTTTGAAGAAATCGTTGCCTTTGCCCGCGAATATCAAATCCTTCTAGTGCATGACCTTTGCTACGCTGAACTGGCCTTTGATGGCTATCAACCCACCAGCTTACTGGAAATTCCCGGTGCCAAGGAAATCGGCGTTGAGTTCCATACCCTCTCAAAAACCTACAATATGGCCGGTTGGCGGGTGGGGTTTGTGGTGGGCAACCGCCACATTATTCAGGGCTTGCGTACGCTGAAAACGAACTTAGATTATGGGGTTTTTTCCGTCTTACAGAAAGCGGCAGAGGTGGCCTTGAGCCTGCCCGATAGCTACATTGCCTCTGTGTGCGATCGCTATCGCCAACGGCGGGATTTTCTGATTCAAGGCTTGAATGAACTGGGCTGGCAACTCACCCCAACCCAAGCAACCATGTACCTGTGGGTGCCCGTACCCGTGGGCATGAGTTCGACAGATTTTGCCCTCAAGCTGCTTCAGGAGACAGGCGTTGTTGTGACCCCCGGCAATGCTTTTGGCGAAGGGGGTGAAGGATACGTGCGCATTAGCCTCATTGCCGATCGCGATCGCTTGGGTGAAGCCCTCAAACGCATGGCTCAAGCCAATATTCGCTTCGATAGCTTAAGTCAATGTTAAAAGCCCGGAAGGCTGATGAAATTTCACACCCACTCGCAAAGGTCATCCTAGGCGGCTATTCCAAGCGGTCTCGGCCTCCTTGAGAGCCTGATCAATTGTCTTTTGTCCGAGGAGGACAGCTTGCAAGTTTTCGTAGAGGAGTCGTTGTAGCTCCTTAATATCCCGCAGGGGGGGAATGAGAACCTCTGCTTGGCTCATTTGAGCAGCGCTGACGGATCGGGCAATGTCCACAGGGGTGGCATTTTCACCAATGGTACGGAAGTAGGAATCCGCTAAGGCTGCTTGTGTAGAAGGCAGAACATTCGCTTCCTTGGCAAAGGCGAGTTGGTTTTCATTGTTGGTGACAAAGAGGGCAAATTCTACGGCTAGGTCAGGATGGCGACTCTGGCGGGGCACCAGTAAATTCATCACAGCAACATTTTTCTTGCCAGTGTCTCCGGTCAACTGGGGGGCAGGGGCTGAAACGGCTGCAATAGTGGGGGCATTGGTGGCGATCGCGTTCAAAAATTCCGGACTGGTCATCACTAGCGCCGTTTGTCCCGCTTGATAGAGTTCGATACCTTGGCGGTGGCCTTCAGTCAGCACCTGTGGCGGCAAGAGTCCCTGACGATAGAGATCCAGCCAATACTGGAAAACGGCTTTGCCCACTGGGGAATTAAAGGCAGCACGACCTTGATCATCAACAAGCTTTACCCCCATCTGTACCATGGCCTGCATCAGTTCGGCAGAGTCCTCGGGCACCATCGTGATAAAGAAGGCGTATTTGCCCGTTTTCTCCTTCACGACTTTAGCAACACTGGCAAGTTCAGCAAAGGTTTGCGGGGGGCGATCGACCCCAGCGGCGGCAAGAATCGCTTTGTTATAAATCGTTACCCGCGAGGTGAGGTACCAAGGCACGGCAAAACTCTTGCCCTCTAACGTCGTTGCCTGCCAAATATTCGGTAAATAACGCTCGCGCACGGCTGGCGGCACATAGTCATTGAGATTGAGCCACGCATTGCGTCCTGCCAACAACGCCGCAAAGTCGGGGTTCAGGTTCACCACATCGGGCGCAGTGCCCGCTAACACCGCCATGAGAATTTTGGTTTGCATTGCCGTCCAAGGAATATCCACCCAGCGCACATGGACATCGGGATGTTGGGCTTCAAATGCCGCAATCAGGCGATGGAAGTAGTCAGTAAATTTCGGTTGCAGTTGCATGGTCCAGAATTCAATCTGGGTGCCTTGGGTAGGCGGCGTTGTTCCACAACTGGTGAGGATGGCCAGCCATAGCCCCACCAACAGCCCAGAGATCCAGCGTTGCCACGATCGCATTGCTGAGGACTCCTACAGGGGGGGGAGTTCAGAGGTACAGGCACGGCAGCGACTCGCCTTGAGGGGCACAGACTCCAAGCAGTAGGGGCACTCCCGTTGTTCGGGGGCAGGCGGTTTCTTGGGCAGCAAGGGCAAAATCAGTTTCAGGAGAATAAATAAGCTGAGGGCAATCACCCCAAAGTCGAGTAAACTACCCAAAAATTTGCCAATTCGAATGCCTGAGCCGACGGTCAGTTCGCGCCAGTCGCCCCCGGGAATCAGAGGATTGACCAAGGGCATGATGAGGTCTTCAACAACGGAAGTAACAATGCGGCCAAAGGCACCCCCCACCACGACAGCGATCGCTAGATCAATCACATTCCCCTTTAAGGCAAATTCGCGGAACTCCTGCCAAAATTGCTTGACCTGTCGGCGGTTTAGTCGCGCCATGCCCACTCCTCAGTAGTACACAAAAATTAACATCTATCTTCATCAATGACCAAAATTTTATCGATGCTGCTAGCCAACGGGCAAACTCTAGGCTAACATTGTAGATCCAGTCAGAAAGTGTTCGAGCGATCGCTGGTATGATTGCGTATGGCACCCACTTCTGCCCGCTTGATAACTCACTATACACCCCCATTTTCGTTAAAGGAGCTAGGAAAACACTCGCATGGTCAATCAGGAAAAAACGTTAGACGTGGGCTTTACGCATGCTGATTTTGCAGCCTTACTGGACCGGTACGATTACCACTTCAACCCCGGCGACATTGTTGCTGGCACCGTCTTTAGCATCGAACCGAAGGGTGCCCTGATTGACATCGGTGCGAAAACCGCTGCCTACATCCCTATCCAAGAAATGTCTATCAACCGGATTGACAGTCCGGAAGAAGTCCTGCAACCGAACGAAACCCGTGAGTTCTTTATCTTGGCGGATGAAAATGAGGAAGGGCAGCTTACCCTCTCGATTCGTCGTATTGAGTATATGCGGGCTTGGGAGCGCGTTCGCCAACTGCAAGCGGAAGATGCCACCGTTCGTTCTCAAGTCTTTGCAACCAACCGTGGGGGTGCCCTTGTGCGCATTGAAGGGCTGCGCGGCTTTATCCCCGGTTCCCACATCAGCACCCGTGTCAACAAAGAAGAATTGGTGGGTGAAGAGCTACCCCTGAAGTTTTTAGAAGTGGATGAAGAGCGCAACCGCCTCGTCCTCAGCCACCGCCGTGCCCTTGTCGAACGCAAGATGAACAAACTGGAAGTGGGCGAAGTGGTGGTTGGAACCGTGCGTGGGATTAAGCCCTACGGTGCCTTCATTGACATTGGTGGGGTTAGCGGTCTGCTGCACATTTCCGAGATTTCCCACGATCACATTGATACGCCCCACAGTGTTTTCAATGTCAATGACCAAGTCAAGGTGATGATTATTGACCTTGATGCTGAGCGGGGTCGGATTTCCCTGTCCACCAAGCAACTGGAGCCAGAACCCGGTGACATGGTGAAAAATCCGCAGTTGGTCTATGAAAAGGCTGAAGAGATGGCAGAGCGCTATCGTCAGCAACTCCTGCAACAACAGCAGCAGGCCACCGCAGAGACCACTGAGGAAGTCATTGAAGACATTCCCGAAGCCACTGAAGACGATACGGCTGAGCCGATTCTTCAAGAAGCCTAGGATGTCCCTTGCCCTCACCCTTGGGGATCCAGCGGGCATTGGCCCAGAAATTCTCCTGAAAGCCCTAGCTCACCTGCCCTCAGAAATGTTAGGGCAGTTTTTTATTGCTGGTACAGGCCAAGTATTAGAGGAAACGTACGCTCGCCTCTGCCAGCAGGGACAGGTGGCCATTGATCCTGCCCAGCTTCGGATTTGGGAGCATCCCCTCGATGCGGTGATTGTGCCGGGGCAACCGAGTGTGGTGAGTGGGGCGGCGAGCTTTGCCTACTTAGAAACAGCCATTCAGCGGACGATCGCTGGCGAGGTGGCAGGCATTGTGACGGCACCGATTTCTAAGGCCAGTTGGCAGGCAGCCGGCTATGCTTTTCCGGGTCAAACAGAAGTGCTGGCTCACTTTACTGGAACCGCCCACGTGGGCATGGTGTTCTTGGGGCGATCGCCTGTAACCAACTGGGTGCTGACCACTTTACTCGCGACGACCCACATCCCCTTGCAAGAGGTGCCCAAAGCACTGACCCCCGAACGCCTCAATGAAAAACTCGCGCTCCTTGTGCAGTTTCTGAGGGAGCGGCGGCATCTGGAGCGGCCTCGCATTGCCATTGCTGGCTTGAATCCCCACAGTGGTGAGCAGGGACACTTAGGCCAAGAGGAAGTGACTTGGCTGATTCCATGGCTCGCAGCAGCCCAGCAGCAGTATCCCCAAGTTGAACTGATTGGTCCTGTGCCCCCCGATACCCTCTGGATTGGAGCGGCCGATGCGTGGTGGGGACGCCCTGCCCCGGCAACTGCCTACGATGCCTACCTCGCGCTTTACCATGATCAGGGGTTGATTCCCGTGAAGATGCTCGCTTTTCGGGAAGCGGTGAATACGACGATTGGCTTGCCCTTTATTCGCACGTCCCCGGATCACGGTACGGCTTTTGATATTGCGGGTACAGGGATGGCAGACCCCCAGAGTTTTCTGGCGGCGATCGCTTGGGCGCAAACCCTGAGTCAAGGATCGGTTTTCCCTCTTACCCCCGCCTAAAGTGCCTTTGATAGAATGCAACTAGATAACAAACCAAACGGTCAATCGTTGGCATTTGGGTTGTTGCTGTATCGGGCAGAGTCATATGGGATTCTTTGATTCAGAAATTGTTCAACAGGAAGCACAACGCCTGTTTCAGGACTACCAGCAGTTGATGCAGCTTGGCTCCGAGTACGGCAAGTTTGACCGCGAAGGGAAGAAGATTTATATCGCAAAAATGGAAGAACTCATGGAGCGCTACCGTATTTTTATGAAGCGCTTTGAGTTGTCCGATGACTTCATGGCGCAGATGACCATCAAACAATTGGAGACCCAACTCAGCCAGTTTGGTATGTCTGCCCAAACCATGTTTGATCAAATGCATCAAACCCTTGAGCGCATGAAAGCCGAAGTGGAACGCCAACCCTAGGGGAGAGGGCGAGTGTTGCTCTGCAATTTGGATGGGGTGATTACGCCAGAGGCCTCGATTTCTGTTTTTGATCGCGGGTTTCTCTACGGTGATAGTGTTTATGAAGTGATTCGTACCTACCGCGGGATTCCCTTTGCCCTACCAGAGCACCTCGCACGGTTGCGCGCCTCAGCCGCCTATCTCTACATGAGCGTGCCGTGGTCTGATGAGCACATTACCCAAGAAGTGCAACGCACCTTAGCGGCTGCCCCAGCGGGAGAATATTACATTCGGATTGTCGTGACCCGTGGCGCCGACCAGCGGATTGGGTTACTGCCAGAACCAACGACCCAACCAAGGTTATTGATTGTGTTGATGGCGATCGCCCCCGAACCAACATTGAGCGAACAGGGAATTTGCCTGACCATAGGCAAGCGGCAACGCACGAGCACCGCTGCCCTTGATCCTGCCGCCAAAACGGGCAATTACCTCAACAATATCTTGGCGCTATTGGAAGCGCAGCAAGCTGGGTTTGACGACGCCCTGTTGCTCAATGCCCAAGGGCAGATGACCGAGGCCACGACCAGTAACCTCTGGATTGTCCGTGAGGGTGTGGTCGAGACACCCCCCACTGCTGTTGGGATGCTCCACGGAATTACGCGAGCGACGCTGTTGCAGATCGTTGCAAACTTGGGCATGCCCCATCGGGAAGTGATTCTCACCCCACAGGATCTGGCGAGAGCCAGTGAGGGCTTTCTGAGTTCATCGGTGCGCCTGCTAATGCCGATTCGCCAAGTGGATGAGGTGATCTTTCCCGCCTGTCCAGGCCCTGTGACCCAAAAGCTATGGCAGGAATTATTAACAGTGATGGAAAAGGCGACTCTGGCCTAGATACAGTCCTTTTAGCGAAGTTCTTGAGTTGGGAACATGACGGGAATATTGGGATTCACCCATACTTGACAGTCGAGTTCGGTACTGGGTGGGAAAAAAGGAATCGGGTTGCCTGCGGCATCGGTGACTTCTGGCAGATATTCAAGGGGTAGGGCATCAAATTGACAGGTGTAGGCACCATAAATGACCTGCCGGCGATCGCCCAAAGGGCGCGCTGCGCGATCGCGCAGGATCAACTGATAACCAAAGCTGCGACTGGCATTCCCCAACTGATTGATCAGGGCAAAACGCCGTAAATAGGGCAGGCGTCCCCAAGCAGACGGCGACACAAAGGCTTCAACTCTACCCCCCGGCGCTGTGATGGACGGAAAAGCCTGCCAGCGCTGAATCACCCCATCCCCAAACTGCTGAACTGCCCACCAGAGACTCGGTACGGTCAAGCCCACTGCCGAGGGTTGCTCGCTAACCACAACTTGCTTTTCATTGACCGGCAGCGCGATCGCCTCGGCAACCGCTGGCGGTAAGTCTTCTGCCGAGGTATTGGCGGCTGTTTTGAGGGGCTGCAACCCTAATAGCGCGATCGCCCCCACGGCACTCAACCATCGGCCACAGGACTTGGGAGGAGATAGGGTTCTCATTTGCTTTGAGTCGTGAAGGAGATTACCTCCTATATTACGGATGCAGCCAAGCCTTCAATACATCGAGGAGGCTATTTCCCCCCCAAGCAAGGGCAATGAGAATGGATGTGGTGACTGCTAAACCAATCAAGGAGATGACCACCCCTGCCAGACTAATCAAACCATCGTCATCCAACAATCCAAAGCCAATCGTAAAAATGCCCATCGCTGGAATGGTGTTGGTGCCGGGAACGGGCAAAATCATCGAGATTGCCATCAGTGACACGGCAACTCCCAAGCCCAAACGTCCGCCTCGGGTCGTGCAAATGGGGCGCAAGCGGGGACGGGAGATCAATTCAACCCGCTGCAGCCAAGGCAAAGCTGTGCGCACAATCTTTTGAATCTGGGATCGCGGCATCGTGCGCTTGAGCAGCCGCGGGGGCAACCAAGGGGTTGAGGCACCCACGAGCAATTGCCAGCCCAACAGTAACAGCACAATGCCAAAGGGGGTGGAGTAACCGGGGGCTGGAATAGGCAGCGCCGAGGGCAATGAAAGTACAGCCAGCAAAAAGCCGAAGGTTCGCTCTCCCGCCAACTGCAGAATATCCCCCAAGGACACCAGTTGCTGCGTTAACACCTCGCCATCGCTGAGGCTGGGCACAGGACTCAAAAAGGCACGTTCGAGGTCAGTGGACAGTTTTGCCATAAAAAATTACGGGAGGTGGAAATGTTGCCACTGCTAGGATACGATAGATTGATCGTTAGTTATGCCCAACACAGTTGACAGGCGATCCTAAGGCCGCGATCAACCTGAAGCCATGGCAACCCCATCCGACTTACCGACAGAGTTGCACCTGATTAACCCGCGGCGATCGCTGGGTCATGTTTATCTCGACTGGACACCCCAACCTGGTTGCCATGTGGATCATGAAGGGGAAACCTATACCGTGTTAGAACGCCGTCATCGCTACCGGTTTCGTGGTGGACGTTATCAACTGGAAAAAATTGCCCTCTATGTGCAGCATAGTGACACCACGAGCGATCGCCATCTCGTCAATGGACAGTGGGTGATTGGAGATCCCTCCTGCCGCTGGAATGCGCTTTCACCCTTGTTGCGGTGTGCTGTGAACCCTCAAGGCTCCTGCCAAGACTGTCGAGATTACCAGCCTCGAGAACCTTAACGTTTTGCTGCGAAACCCCCCCTCGCGCAGAGGGGGAGCATCAGGGTGATTTCAGATTGAGCCAGAGACGGCCAGTCTACTGCACAGCGGGCGTCATATAGGACGTTTCCGGTAGAACAATTTTCACCGGTTCAACGTGCCAGATGTCTTGGCAGTACTCGCGAATGGCGCGATCGCTAGAAAATTTGCCCATCCGTGCCACATTCAGAATCGACATTTTTGCCCATTGGGCTTGATCTTGATACACCTGAAGCACCTGTTGATGGCAGTCCATGTAGCTTTGGTAGTCTGCCAAGAGGCAATAGCGATCGTTTTGCCAGAGGTGTTCCACAATTGGGCGAAAGAGTTCCGTATCCCCATGGGAAAAGTAACCAGAGCCGATGAGGTCAAGGACTCGCTTCAGCATCGGGTTATTATTGGCAAACTCCCACGGACGGTAGCCGTTACGCCACAATTCCTGCAATTGCTCCACCCTATTGCCAAAGAGGAAGAAGTTTTCTGCTCCTACTTCTTCACGAATCTCCACATTGGCACCATCGAGGGTTCCAATCGTCAGCGCCCCATTGAGGGCAAATTTCATATTCCCTGTCCCTGAGGCCTCGTAGCCTGCCGTTGAGATCTGCTGTGAGAGATCCGCTGCGGGATAGACGCGCTGTCCCAGAGTCACATTGTAGTCGGGTAAAAAGACCACCTTCAGGCGATCGCGCACCGCTGGATCACGGTTAATCACGTCGGCTACCGAGTTGATGAGCTTGATGATTAGCTTGGCCATGTAGTAGCCCGGCGCCGCCTTACCGCCAAAAATAAACGTTTGGGGTACCATCTCCAGTTGTGGGTTGTCTTTTAACATCTGGTAGAGCGTGATTATTTTAAGGACACACAGGTGCTGCCGCTTGTATTCGTGGATGCGCTTCACCAAAATGGAGAAGAGGGAATGGGGATCCACCTTCACGCCCACGCGATCGCGAATGTATTCCGCAAGGCGTTCCTTATTTCCATGCTTCACCGATCGCCACTGAGCCGCAAAGTCGCGATCCTCTGCCAAGGGTTCCAATCGCCGCAGTTGATCCAAGTGTTTCACCCAATCTTCGCCAATGCGTTCGGTAATCAGGCGAGTTAATCCGGGATTACTAAGCACCATCCAGCGCCGAGGGGTGACGCCATTGGTTTTATTGGAAAATTTCTGCGGCGTCAGTTCGTAGAAATCCTTGAGCACCGTTTGTTTCAAGAGTTCTGAGTGCAGCGCCGCCACTCCGTTGATGGCATGACTCCCCACCGCTGCCAAGTGTGCCATGCGCACATAACGACAGCCACTTTCATCAATAATCGACAGCCGCCGCAGGCGATCGTTATCCCCCGGATATTGCAGGCGCACCTGATCGAGGAAGCGTTGGTTAATTTCGTAGATGATTTGCAAGTGGCGGGGTAGTAGTGAGCCAAAGAGATCTAGCGGCCATTTTTCCAGTGCCTCGGGCAAGAGGGTGTGGTTGGTGTAGGCAAATGTCTTGCAAGTAATGTCCCACGCCTGATCCCAAGGCATGAGATGCTCATCCACCAACAGGCGCATCAGTTCTGCCACCGAAATCGCCGGGTGGGTATCATTCAACTGCACGGTGAACTTTTCGTGGAAGCGGCTGAGATTCTTATTCCCCGATTGCTTGTAGAGGCGGATCATGTCCTGAAGGGCACAGGAGCAGAAGAAATATTGCTGCATCAGCCGCAGTTCTTTGCCCTGCAATTGCTCATCGTTGGGATAGAGCACCTTGGTGATGTTTTCCGAGGCAATTTTTTGATTGACGGCACCGTAGTAATCGCCCGTGTTAAAGGCTTGAAAGTCAAAGGACTCCACCGCCTCTGCCCGCCACAGACGCAGAAGATTGGCGGTATTCACCTTGTAGCCCAAGATTGGGGTGTCATAGGCTACCCCCTGCACCACTTGATGGGGGTGCCAAACCACTCGGTAGCGACCCTGATCATCGGTGTAGCTATAGGTATGGCCGCCAAACTTTACCTGCAAAATCAACTCTGGCCGCGGAATTTCCCACGGGTTGCCGTAGCGTAACCACTTATCCGTAATTTCCACTTGCCAGCCATCGCGAATCTCTTGGTCAAAGATGCCGTACTCATAGCGAATGCCGTAGCCAATGGCGGGGATTTCCAATGTGGCGAGGGAATCCATATAGCAGGCGGCCAAGCGACCCAAGCCACCATTGCCCAAGCCCGGCTCTTCCTCCTGATCAAGGAGTTCCTTGAGGTTTAAACCCGTTTGCCGCATGGCTTCCTCAACGGCTTCATAGAGCCCAAGGTTAATTAGGTTATTGCCAAGGTGTGGCCCCAGTAAAAATTCCGCTGAAAGATAGCAAACAGTGCGGCTTTCTTGATCTCGATAGGTTTTGGCAGAATTCAGCCAGCGCAACAGCAGGCGATCGCGCACGGTGTAGGCCAAGGCCAAGTAGTAATCATTTTTCGTCGCCACTTCGGGGAACCGCCCTTGGATAAAGAAGAGATTATCCATAAAGGCGCGGCGCAGCGTTTCAATACTCGTACCGGTGCGATCGTCTTCCGTCAGCACCGTGGGACAACCGGGCGGAATGAGACTGGTCATTGTGGGAATCCTCGCAAAGAATTAACGCGATTAGTAGTCAGCCCTTCCCTTCTGTTCTACCGCGATCGCCAAGGATTCCCCGCTAAGTACAGAATCTCTTTACCAGAAAAGGGCGGAATATCCCAAAGGAACCTTAGCAGGTGCTCATTGACTCTGGAGAAAGAGTTGGCAGGTGAGTTCTTCCTCTGCGTCTGTCTGTGAAGTGACGGCTGGAATAACAGTGGGTGGGGTACTGCCAAGGGTATCCTCTGGGGGTTGGTTTTGTGGATACCGTTGATAGAGCGTGCTTAGGAGTTTGATCAGGCGATCGCCGGCACTGGCATAGAGAGGGTCATCGGGCAAGCGCGCCAAAGCAGCGGCCATCTGCGTCTGCAAGATCTCTAAATCCCCATAGCGGCGAGTCAGCCGTTGCAGTAAATCAATGAGGGTAAACCGCTCTAGGCCTTGAGCATGCACCGGTTTGGTGGTCAACAGGGCAGCCACAAGAAGCTTCATCTGCAGGGGGGTACAGTAGCGAGTGACTTCCAAGCGCAAATCGTAGAGATCGGCGGTGCTGAAGGTTGGCGCCTCGATGGTCAGTGTGGCCGTTGGGGATTGGGTGTAGAGGGGCACCAAAATTTGCAGGAGTGCCGCTGAGAGAACCTGATAAGCCTGTGCTTTGTTGAGACTATTGACAATGGCCGTTAGGCGCTGTCCCAAAAGGGTGGGGGTTTTCAGCCGCTCAAGAATTTGGATCACGGCCTGTTGTACCTCGCTCACGGTCCACGGCGGTGTTTGGGTCGGCCACTGATTCTGCTGCAGGGCATACAGTAGCTTAAAAAGACGGCTGTGCTGCGGATGCTGGACGATTTGTTGGGCAGCGGTGGCAATTGGAGAAGTCGTTGTCGTCACAGGTTTGCCAAAAGTCCCTCGATCTGTATTTTAGCCAATTTTCCTAGACGATAATTTATTGATTGTCATCAAGGGGAGATTGTCAAGACCTCTGCTAGCATTGGGAGAGTTTAGCAGTGACAGAACGGGTGTGAAAGAGCTTTTTCATCGCCTTCAGCAGCGTCTCAATGAGATTGTTGTCGGTCAAGGGGCGATCGCCCAAGGGTTGGTTGTGGCACTCCTCGCCGAAGGCCATGTCATCCTTGAGGGGGTGCCGGGAACCGCCAAAACCCTCCTTGTGAAGCTCCTCGCTCGCCTGATTGCAGCGGAATTTCGCCGGATCCAACTCACCCCCGATGTCCTCCCCGCCGATATTCTCGGTACGAGTATCTTTGACTTTAACAGTCGCACATTTCGCCTGCGCAAGGGGCCAATTTTTACCCAAGTGCTGCTGGCGGATGAAATTAACCGCACACCGCCTAAGACCCAAGCGGCTCTCCTCGAAGCCATGGAAGAACGGCAGGTAACCCTTGACGGCACCACTCTCCCCCTCTCGGGTTTATTTTGGACAGTGGCCACCCAAAACCCTTTGGAATTTGAAGGGACATATCCGCTGCCAGAAGCCCAACTGGATCGCTTTCTCTTTAAGCTAGTCGTCCCCTACCCAGAGCCAACTTCAGAACGGCAAATGCTTGAAAATGCCCTTGGGGGCTTTGAGGCGCGGGATCTCGATCAACTCAATTTGGAGCCGTTGATTACCGTTGAGCAAGTCTTGGCAGCACGGCAGCAAGTGCGGCAAGTCCATGTGGCGCCTGCGGTGTTGGAGTATCTGTTGGCCTTGGTGCAGGCCAGTCGTCAACATCCCGAACTGCTGTTGGGGGCTTCCCCACGAGCGGCGGTGGGCTGGTTACGTGCCACCCAAGCCCAAGCATGGTTAGAGGATCGCAGCTATGTCACCCCTGAGGATGTGAAGGCGATCGCCACCCCGCTACTGCAACACCGCTTAATCCTCAAGCCCGAAGCCCAGTTAGACGGCACCACGCTGCCCCAAGTGATCCAAGGTATTCTCGCGAAAGTTGCTGTCCCCCGATGAAAGCACCTGCCAGTTATCAGTTTGGTCGCCATCGCCCCCGCTGGGTGCCCACGGTTGGCTTCTATGGCCTGTTGCTGCTGGGGCTTCTCTTTCCAGTGCTGACCAGCTTTCTGCCAGCAGAGCTATGGCCGATCGCCGAGGCGGTTCCCCAAGGGAAGTTGCGGGAATGGTTGCACCACTGGCCTCTGGGGCTGGGATGGCTCCTGATGGGACTGTACGATCTGGTCATTTTCGGCCTGTCCCTGTGGGACTATATCCGCATCGGTCGCTGGCAACTGACCCTCGATCGCGCCTGTGAGTCACGGCTCTCCATTGGTCGGCAAAACCCGATTCGCCTCAGGCTGCACACCCGTGGTCAGGTTTCCTTGAATGAGCAGATTTGGGTTGAACTCTACGACTATGTGCCTGCTGAGTTTACGGGTGAAATCCCCTACTTTGCCTTTGCGGCCTCAGCCCAGAGTACGTTGGAATTGCTCTACCATGTGTTTCCACCGCGACGGGGTGCCTTTCAATGGTCAGGCTGCGATGTGCGGCTGCGCAGTTCTTGGGGCTTGGCGTGGCGACGCTGGTTTGCACCCGTTGTGACTAAAGTGGAAGTCTATCCCGATTTGATGGGCTTGCGATCGCTCTCGATTCGCCTGAGCCTAGAATCCAGTGGCAGCTTGCGGCGACGACGCTATGCCTTGGGGGGCACCGAGTTTGCCGAATTGCGGGAGTACCACTTGGGGGATGATCTGCGCCTCATGGACTGGAAAGCGAGTGCCCGCCGCGGACGGCCTCTTGTGCGCGCCATGGAGCCCGAACGGGATCAACCCCTGATTATTCTCTTGGATCGAGGCCGCTTGATGACCGCTACTGTCGCTGGTTTGAAACGCTTTGACTGGGGCTTAAACGCGGCATTGGCACTGGCGCTGACGGGCTTGCGACGGGGGGATAAGGTGGGCTTGGGGATTTTTGATCAGCAACTGCACACGTGGATTGCGCCTCAAAGTGGCGATTCCCATCTGGGACAGATTCTGAGTCAGGTGTATCGCTGTGAACCCATTCTCGAAGAATCTGACTATGTGGGCACCGTCAGCGCGATCTTGGGACACTATACCCGCCGTGCCCTTGTGGTGGTTCTCACAGAGGTCATTGATGAAGTGGCTTCCCAAGAACTCCTCGCAGCCATGGCGCGCCTTACGCCGCGTTTTCTACCCTTCTGCGTTGCCTTGCGCGATCGCTACATTGAAACCCTTGCCCACCGCCCGTTGATGCCACAGCCCTTAGCTGCCGTGGATCAAGTGACCAGCCTCTATGAACAGGCCGTCGCTCTCGATCTGCTGCATCAGCGACAACGTGCCTTTGCCCACTTGGAGCAACAGGGGGTTCTTGTCCTTGACGCGCCTGCGGATCAAATGAGTGAGCAACTGGTGGATCGCTATTTGCTGCTGAAAGCCCGTGGCCGACTCTAGGGTTGGCTAGCCTCGATCACACTGGTATTCCTTGGCTCCTGCAATGGCCTTAGGGGCGGGCGATCGCCCGTTGGTGTCCCTAGGGGAAGGGGTGTCGAGGTCTGCGTCAGCCCACAAGTTGCCCGCAAACGCGCTTGCAGGAGTTGACTCACCACCTGACGTCGAATAAATTCTTGCTCAATTGCTGGGGGGACTGAACGTTGCAGTTCCATAGGTTGCCTCGAATTCACCGTTGTACGGCGACACAGGCTTCCGTGCGCTTCCCACACCCACATTCAACCGGTCATAGGCTTCACCTTGATCTTAACGGCGATCGCCCACGATTGTAAAAATGACTACCAAAATGCAGTGGGATTTGTGGGGATTTCCTAACACTATTGCAACGGGGATACATTCGGGGATTGAGGTGATTCCCATTTCTGCTGGCAAAACTCGTGGATCACCTTACCGCCATGAATGATCACATAGAGCGTCACTCCACTGAGGACAAAAGGCATGATCTTCTCGAGCCAAGGAAGATGGCAACCGAGGCGGGTCAGGACAAGGGCAAAGGCATCATCTAAAAGGCTAATCAACAAAGGTAGCAATTGTCTTAGAAGGGTAAGAATCTCTGGTAAATAACCATCACTATCCATAAAAATACTCTCGGCTGAGTTGACGCAGAAAATCACCTAAAGAAACATTGATCAGTTAGGATGATTGGTGAGTGGAAATACTTCATAGGCACTTCGTTCTCATCAATACAAATAAAGAATTGAAAAATGAATTAAACGTCTTTACAAATTGATGACCTTTAGATAAGCCTACCCTAACTGCGATTGTTGTTTCTGCGAATGTTCCCAAGAATAGCCGAAAACCCTGCCCGTCAGGCATTAAGGCTGCTATTGCTATTGCTAAGTTCGGTTGCAAATGAGAGATTATCGTGAATTGTTAACAACCGTAACACTTCTATTATAGGCAACGCCTAGGGGTTAGGGGATAACTGTAATTTGTCGTTACATTGGGAACGCATTCTGAAAGTTGGCTGTCTAGGATAGAGATGACAGCAGCGGCAGGTGCTTTATGAGACAGATGTCGGGTCATCGGTGTGGTTTTGCGCTTCTGTTGGCGATCGCCACAACCACAGGATTTTACCAGCGGGGACTCGCACAAAATGAAGCCCAACAGTTGCGCGATATTATGCAGCGGTTGGATGCCCTACAACAGCGCTATAGTGCCGCCGTCAGTGAACTAGACGTGATTCGCAAAACCTCTTTTGGCGGCGATAGTAATCATGTCATTGCCCTCACAAATCAGATTGAGCAGTTGCAAAAACAGGGAAATTATGGCGCAGCAGTGGCACCCTCGCGGGAATTGGTGGCGATCGCTGAGCGGGTTTTAGGTGCCCATCACCCCACTGTGGCTGCAACTTTGAATAACCTTGCTGTCACCTACAAGGAACTGGGCAACTTTAGTGAGGCGATTCCCCTCTATCAGCGCAGCTTAGCCATCCGTGAACAAGCCCTTGGCGCCAATCATTCCGATGTTGCCACCAGCCTCAATAACCTCGCCAACCTCTACACCGATCAAGGCAACTACGGTGAGGCCCTGCCCCTCTATCAACGCGCCCTTGCCATCCGTGAACAAGCCCTTGGCAAGACCCATCCCGATGTGGGCTTGAGTGTGCACAACTTGGCAGTGATGTACCATTTGCAGGGCAGCCTAACCACAGCCTTGCCCCTCTACCAGCGCAGTCTGGGTCTCCTCGAACCCGCCTTAGGGGCAGAACATCCCTTGGTGGCAACGGTGTTGAATAACCTTGCCGAACTCTATCGTGCTCAGAGCAATTATGGCGCGGCACTACCCCTTTACCAACGCAGTTTGGCTATCCGCGAAAAAGTGCTGGGGACAGATCACCCCGATGTGGCCACTAGCCTCAACAACTTGGCTGAACTCTATCGAGTCCAAGGCAATTACGGGGCGGCGCTTCCCCTCTATCAACGCAGTATTGCCCTGCGGCAGCGTACCCTTGGTGGCGAACATCCCTACTTGGCGCTGAGTCTTGCCAATTTAGCCAAAGCCTACTGGGCACAGGGGACAATCAATGAGGCCTTAACCGCTCTCAACCGTGCCCTTGAGATTGAAGAGGTCAACCTTAGCCGCAACCTCGTGGTTGGCTCCGAGGAATACAAGCGCAACTATCTGGCCACGTTTCAAGACTCCACCAACACCGCGATTTCCTTCCATTTGCAGGGGAATCCCCAGAATCCAGCAGTGGCCAACCTAGCCTTGACCACCATGTTGCGCCGTAAAGGTCGGTTGTTGGATGTTTTAGCGGCAACGGCCAGTCGCCTGCGCAATCAATTGGATGCCTCGGGGCAGCAGCAACTGGATGAATTAATTCGTGTGCGAACACAGATTGCTAGCCTCACCTTTGTGCGCGATCGCCCACCGCCGGCCAGCCAAATTAGCCAACTCGAACAGCGTGCTAACCAACTGGAAGCGCAACTGGTGAGTCAAAATGCCAACTTCCGTTTAGACGTTACCCCCGTCACCCTCAGTGCGGTGCAGCAAGCGATTCCCGCCAATGCTGTGCTATTGGAGTTTATCCAGTATGTGCCCTACAACCCGAAAGCCAACCGCTGGGAAGCCCCCCGCTACGCCCTCTATGCCCTGAAAAATAGGGGTGCTCCCCAATGGCGAGACTTGGGTACCGTCGCTGATCTCGATACGGTCATTAAGGCAGCACGCCAGCGGATGGCGGATCCAAGATTGCCCGCTACGGTAACGAAGCCCTCTTTGAAGGCGGCCTATGAGCGCCTCTTGGCTCCTCTGGAACCCTTCCTAGCGGGCAGTACCCATCTGCTGGTGGCTCCCGACGGTCAGCTCAATACTCTCTCCTTTGAGGCCTTGGTGGATCGGCAGGATCGCTATCTGGTGCAGTCCTATACGATCACACTGCTCACCTCAGGACGCGACTTGCTGCGGCTGCAACAGCGGGGCAAACCGGCAAATCCCCCCTTGGTAGTGGGTAATCCCACGTTTAGTCAAGGGAGTGGTCGTGCTGTGGCCGGTAGTCAGCGGGGAGTGAACCCGCGATCGCTGGATTTGCGCAGCCTGACATTTACGGAGTTACCCGGAACCGCCACGGAGGTGAAAACCGTAAGCACGCTCTTGCCCCAAGCGCAGATCCTCACGGGTAGCAGTGCCACCGAAACTACCATCAAACAAACGCAGCGGCCACGGGTACTTCACCTCGCCACCCATGGATTTTTCCTAGAGAGTCCGCCCGTCTCTCCCCAAGTGCTGCAAAACACTCGTGGTCTCAATGCCAATACTCCCTTTAGGGGGGAAAATCCACTGTTGCGCTCCGGCTTGGCCTTGGCGGGTTTCAATCAACGGCAGAGTGGGGTGGATGATGGCGTGTTAACGGCTTTTGAAGTCACCGGCATTAACCTTGATGGTACCGAGTTAGTGGTGATGTCCGCCTGTGATACGGGGCGTGGCGATATTCTCAATGGCGATGGTGTCTATGGCTTGCGGCGAGCCTTTACCTTGGCGGGGGCACGTACCCAAGTGAGTTCCCTCTGGAAGGTGGATGACACCACGACCCAACAACTGATGGTTGCCTTTTATCAAAATCTAGCGGCTGGCAAGGGACGCAGTGAAGCCCTACGGCAAGCGCAGTTGCAGTTAATGACTGACTCCAGTAAGCAAATTCCCTATTTTTGGGCGGCCTTTGTTAGCAGTGGTGAGTGGCGCCCGCTGCCCTAAGACAGGGGGTAGCTGATAGGGGTTTGTAATTGGCTGCCGAGGGGGCGATCGCGATCAATCCACAGAATTGCCCCTTGCCGCCGTGAGGGTGGCTCTCCCCAGAGCACAGTGATACTGCCGGGGGGCAAAGGTTCAGGGCTAGGCCATTGACTGGTGAGCCAGACAAGGGAATCGATGGGATACTCAGCATCGGTGTCGCCGGGGGCGATCGCTGCTAGGGCCCGCAGTACCGTTGGCTGACCGTGGAGCATCCCCGTGGCGGGACTCCAAAACTGGACAGGAATTTGCTGTTGCAAACTGTAAAGGTAGAGGCTAGCCGCCGCAATCACCGCCTGCTCAAAGTCTTCGCCGCTCCAGTGGGGACGGGTATCAAGGGCAATGATCACCGCATTGCCACCGCTAAAGGTGTCAAACTCGCGCACTCGCAGTTCGCCATAGCGGGCACTGGTGCGCCAATGCACTAGACGCAAAGGGTCTCCCCAGCGGTAGGGACGTAAGGCACGGGTGATGCCCTCTTGGGCAACGTGAAGATGATGCTGGCGATCGCGCCACTCTTGGGAAATCTCTTGCCCCAGTTGATCGAGTAAAGGACACTGTTGCAGTTGCAAAACCTGCGGATAAACCACCACCTGCTGCGGCACGGGAAATGTGCGCTGACACCAAAAGAGGCCCAAGGGGGCAGCGGTGCGCAGCCGAAGCTGTTGCCACTCATAAATCCCCCGTCGCGGTGGGATGAGATCGTACTGCCAAGTGATTGTTTCCTGTGGTGGCAGCCGCTCGATCGCCTGTTGGGGACATTCGCGCTGGGTGGCTGACCAGAGGCCACGGGGAACGGGGTCAATCACTTGCAAATTGTGGCGAGGCGTTTGGGTGGCATTGGTCAGAAAGACGGTCAGGCGTAGGCGATCGCCCGCATGAACTGGATCCACCTTGGCTCGCTCCAGCACCAATCCCCGCAAATAGCGCGGCGGTAGAATCGCCGCCACCAAGAGCAGACCAAAAATGATCCCCGTAATCACGTACAGCCAACCCGCCATCGAATTAATGGCTGCCGCAAAAAGAAAGAGATTCATGCCCAATAGCAGCAGTCCCGCATAGGCGGGGGTCACCCAGCGTTCCTCTAAAAACTGACTGAGGCGACGCAGCTTAGTCATCGCAACTTCGGGTCTTAGGAGCGGTGGGACTCAGCAGGCAAGAGGCTAGGAAAGGAGTGGGCAAGCAGTTGCTGCAAGGCTTGACGAAAGTCCCCCTTGACAAGAGCAGGATCAAACCGCTGCACCAATTCGCCGCGCTCAAAAAAAAGAAGGGTTGGCAGGCTCGTCAGTTGAAAGTGACGACTGAGGGCAAAGTTTTCATCGGCATTGATCCGAAGAATTTGCAACCGGTGCGGCAGCGACTGCTCCAGTTGATCCAGCAGGGGATCAATGAGGCGGCAGAGGCCACACCAAGGAGCCCAAAAATGCACGATCACAGGCACAGGGGCACTGCGAATTTGCCGCTGGAATCCTTCAATATTAAATTGCTGAATGCCCTTCACGTTGTTATCTCGGTTTGTCTTGGGATCATGGTAGCAGTCAGCGGCGGTTTTGCAGCAGCGATTTGCGGCGATCTGATGCCGTAGGATCAAAAATAGCTCATACGATCGATTGGCGCTCCCAAATGACCCCCAAGCCCACCCTTTGGCAAAAACTTTTCCCCCTGCTGTTACGGGAAGCGATCGCCATGCTACAGGGGATCAATAACCTGCTTAGCAAGGCCACAGAGCAACTCAAGGGGGTGGCCACACAACGGGCGATCGCCCCAGAGCAGTTGACTCCGGAACGTTCATGGGTCAGTCGAGGGGCAGCCCTATGGTGGCAGGGAATGGGCTGGGTGCAGCAACGGCTGCCGAGTCATCTCCAGGAGCGTTATAACCGCGCTACTCTAACTGGGATCGCGATCGCCCTACTTCTCATTTTGCTCTGGTTGAATCCCCTGAGTTGGTTTCAATCTCCCCCTCGGCCAACGGTGAAAGCAACCCAGCGTCCCCAACCCAGTGTCCTTGTGCAACCCCGCCCGGCACCCACACCAGTGGCGGCAACACCCGCCCCAATACCCCAGCCGACACCGACACCCACTCCGTCACTAGGGGCGATCGCTCCTTCCACTTTCGTCAGTGACAGCCTCACCGTCCGCCAACAATTGCTGGCCCTTTGCGATCGCTACAGCAACGCTCTTGATCCCACCCTCACCCTCACCCCCAGCGAACAGCGCTTGGAATTGATGCTGGCCAACAGTTGGTATGATCTCAGTCCTACAAAGCAGGATCAACTAGCCCAGAACCTTTGGCAAACTGCCCATGACTTGGGGTATCAGACCGTGATTGTGGTGGATACCGAAGGTCACCTGCTTGTCCGCGATCCGGTGGTGGGTGATAATGCCATCGTTGTGCGTCGCAAGCTGATCTAACTCACCCTCGCAGCTTAAGCCATCAATTTCGCCAATCCGCTAACCTAGAAAAGTGCCAACTTCTTCAGCTTGCTATGAGTGACACCACCCTTTCCCCCGAAAAGCGCAAAGCCCTTGAGCTTGCCGTCTCCCAAATCGAACGCAACTTTGGTAAGGGCAGCATCATGCGCCTTGGGGATGCCACCCGCATGAAAGTGGAAACCATCTCTAGCGGGGCACTCACCCTTGACCTTGCTTTGGGGGGTGGACTGCCGAAGGGGCGGATCATTGAAATTTATGGCCCTGAAAGTTCGGGGAAAACTACCTTGGCGCTCCATGCCGTAGCTGAAGTCCAAAAAGCCGGTGGCGTGGCTGCCTTTGTCGATGCTGAACATGCTCTTGATCCCACCTATGCGGCTGCCCTCGGCGTGGACATTGAAAACCTACTGGTTGCCCAGCCAGACACTGGCGAAGTGGGTCTAGAAATTGTTGATCAACTGGTGCGCTCGACAGCCGTAGATATTGTGGTGGTGGACTCCGTTGCTGCCTTGGTGCCCCGCGCTGAACTAGAAGGGGAAATGGGCGACAGCCATGTGGGGCTGCAAGCGCGCCTCATGAGCCAAGGCCTGCGCAAAATTACCGGCAATATTGGCAAAACGGGCTGCACCGTGATTTTTTTGAACCAATTGCGGCAAAAAATTGGTATTACCTACGGTAACCCAGAAACGACAACGGGGGGAACAGCACTTAAGTTCTACGCCTCAGTGCGTTTGGATATTCGGCGGGTGCAAACCCTGAAGAAGGGAACGGAGGAATTTGGGATTCGCGCCAAAGTTAAGGTGGCCAAAAACAAGGTGGCACCGCCCTTTCGCATTGCCGAGTTTGACATTATTTTTGGTAAGGGTATTTCCAATCTTGGCTGCATTCTTGATATGGCCGAGGAAACCGGTGTGATTAGCCGCAAAGGGGCTTGGTATTCCTACAACGGCGAAAATTTGGCCCAAGGCCGCGACAACACGATTAAATACATGGAGGAGAACCCCAGCTTTGCCCAAGAGGTCGAACAGCAGGTGCGGCAAAAGCTAGACCAAGGGGCAGTTGTCTCCGCCAATACGGTGACTCATACCCACGATGACATGGGTGACGGAGAATAGGGGCGATCGCCCGCAAGGGACTTCCGTAGGAGCAATTTCCGCTCTCCCCAAAAGGTGAAGCCTTCCTCAACCACTGCAAAGCCACAGCGGGCATATAACTGCTGTGCTGCTTGATTGTGAGCAAGGACGTGCAGATAGAGATCGCAATAGGTAGAGCAAAGGCTGCCCTCAACAGTGTGCAACAAGCGACGGCCAATGCCACGCCGCCGGTAGTCCGGATGCACCGCCAAATTGGACAGGTAAGGTTTGGGTTCACCCTTGATCTCACGGAGCTGCACTTCCACACTCCCCACACATAGAGCAGACGTTCCCATGGATATGACGGCTAGCCAACACTGGTAGTGGGGACGCTCGCGCTGCCAGCGATCGCGCAAATCCTGCTCCATCCCCAACTGGACAAAGCTGCGCCAAAGGGCTTGCCAACCACCACCGGGGTGAAAACTCAAGGCCACTAATTGGGCAATGCTGGCAAGGTCAGTGATCTCTGCCGCACGAATCTCAATCATTCTAGGGCTGAGGAAGGGCAGATTGCTCAGGTTGGAGTTGGCTCATCAGTGCCCGCAGAGGGGGCTTGGCCAATAGGGTTTGCGTATCGGCCACTAGGCGATCGCCCCAGAGGTTTTCCCGCTGGAATTCCACCGTGCCGTAGCGGCTATCGAGACGCAGGGCTTCCGCTGCCAGTTGTAGTGCCCTCGCTTCATTCCCCAGTTGCAGCAGGGCTGTGGCCAAAGCAAGTTTCGGCTCACTGGCTTTGGGGTCAATGTTTGCCGCCTGTTCCCAGTTTTTTGCCGCTTGGCGGATATTGCCTTGTTCATAGAGCACGAGGCCAATGTTGGTATAGGCTGGCCAAAACTGACGATCCAAGCGCAATGAGCGGCGGTATTGCTCGATCGCCCGATCCTTTTGTCCCAGTTTTAGATAGGCGTTGCCAAGGTTGAACCATTCCTCTTTGGCATCGGGTTTCAGTGCCAATCCCTGCTCGATCGCCCGTACTGAGGCTCCATAATGTCCGAGGCGAAAATGGGCAGAGCCTAAGTTGAAATAAGCCCCCGGATTTTTATCATTGAGTTTCAAAGACTGCTCTAGGGCTGGCACTGCATCCTTGGGTTGATTGACCGTGAGGTAGAGTCCCCCCAGCAATGCCCAAATTTCGTGGGCTTGAGGTGCCAACTGCACTGCCAGTTTTGCCCGCACCAACGCCTCTTGAAATTGCTGGAACTGTGCCAGTTGCAGGGCTTCTTGCGCCACAATAAAACCATTTTGCTCCATCTCCTTGGCATTGAGTTCAAGGGTGCGCGGTAACACCACTTGTGCCGTTGCCAGACTGCCACTCAGGAGAACAAGACCCAGACTCAGGGTTAAACGGGCAAGCATTTTAGGCACGATCAATTTCCGTGTTGCAAGCTAAGTGAATTCCTCTTTAGTTTGCCATACCCTACCGACGTTTGCGGTGACTGAGGGCGACTCTTGACAAAAGTGGAAGGGAGATGATTGCCTTTAGAGAAAAAATAGGCTAGCCTGTCCTTATTCAAAGATCGCTAATCAATTGCTGTCAATTTTTTAAACCCTATTCAAACCTGATTTTTAAGGAAATTTAACAATGAACCCTTCAAATGAAAACATTCCTAACTACATGGTTCCAGCGATTCTGTCCACGATTTGCTGCTGTTTGCCTTTCGGTATTGTCGCTATTATTTTTGCTGCCCAAGTCAATTCAAGGTTAGCAGTAGGCGATCGCGCCGGGGCGTTGGAGGCCTCAAACAAGGCCAAGCTATTTACTTGGATTTCGGTGATTGCGGGATTGCTCGGTGGTGCCCTTTATGCGGTACTCATGGTGCTCTCAATCATGGCTGAGCAAGGGGGGATGTAGCTCGCTGGCCAGTCGTTCATAGTGGTGGGGCGATCGCCAGCGCAGAAGATGGGTCACCGGCTGCTGTAGGAGTTCTGTCGTCAAACCGATGGCGCGGCGAGGATTCACCGTTGCGAGGGTCAACGCTGCTTCAAAATCGCAAACTCCCCAATCCACTAGGCGTCCCACCATTGCCAACAGCGGCACAGTGGTGCCACAGAGGGTGCCATCAGCCAGTCGTGCCGTCCCATTTTTCACTGCAATCTGCCGCTGATCCCAAGGATAGACCCCATCGCCTAACCCCAGCGGAGCAAGGGCATCACTCACCAAAAACAGGCGATCGCCTGCGCACTGCCACAATACCTTCAGCATTTGTGGATGAACATGCACCCCATCACCAATCACGCCGCACCAGACCCGCTGATCTGTCAAGGCTGCTGCTAACAGTCCCGGCTCGCGATGATGTAGAGGGGGCATGGCATTAAAGGCATGGGTGATCATTGTGGCACCGGCATCAAAAGCCGCCTGCGCTTCCTCCACGGTGGCCAAAGAGTGACCTAAACTCACGGTAATTCCCAACTGCCGCACATAGGGCAGCGCTTCACCATTGGTATCTAACTCTGGAGCAAGGGTGAGAATCTGAACGGTGTCACTGAACTCCCCTAAAACTGTTTGCACCCTTTCTAGGCTCAAGGGCTGAAGATGGGACTGAGGATGAGCACCGCGCTTCTGGGGATTGAGGAAAGGCCCCTCCAAATGCACACCTAAAATTTTGGCTTCAGGCTCTTGCGCATTGGGCACGTATTCGTGGATCACCCTCAAGGCAGTGTGAATTTCCGCTAGGGGAGCAGTCACAATCGTCGGGGCGTAGGCATCAATCCCCTCTTGCCAAAGATAGCGGCCAATTTTTGGCAGTGGTTCGGTGGTCTTTAACCAAGGAAAGGGAATGCCCAAGGCACCGTTAATTTGCAGATCGACGCCCCCAAGGGAGAGATAATCGCCGCCGAAGTCCAGCACCTCAGAGCCATCGGGGGGAATCAGGTCAGTGCCGATCGCCGTCACTTTGCCATTCGTAAGTTGTACTTGTTGCCAGCGATCGCTCCCCAAAAGCCGCACGCGATCGAGCCAATAAACACTCATGGGCTGGTGGGGGTTAATTGCAGATCAGGGCGTTCTTCAGGCACAATTGCCCCCTCCACGGGACATACCTGCAAACAAATGCCACAGTCAATACAGGTGGCAAAATCAATCCAGAACCAATCGGTGCCCTTGGCATTTTTCCCCGGTCCCGGATGAATACAGGCCACCGGACACGCCTCAACGCAATCGGCAACCCCTTCGCAGGTATTCGTGACAATGGTGTGCGCCACAGCGTTTTCCTCACTGAGAGTTGATTCAGGATCAATTCTAAAGCTCTAGGCTAGATCCCCAGATCTGACTTCGCCGCTTGAGCCGCCTCCAATAACATGGGTGTAGGGAGTTCCTCCCAATCGCGATCGCCGATCTCGGCATAGAAGGTTTCGTCATAGCTGCGGGTTTGGATCACCACAGGCATCGGCACCGCATGACCCAGCACAAGCGCCTGTTGTTTAGAATCCAGCTTGGCCAACACCGATCGCAACTGCTGCGAACCCGCCACCCCAGTGAAAATGGCCTCAATGTCCTTTTCATCGTTAAGGAGTGCGGTGATGCGGGTGCCAATTTGCGACATGATCTCGCTATCAATGCCCGAAGGCCGTTGATCAACAACGAGGAGCGTGACAAAGTACTTGCGCATTTCGCGGGCGATCGTCCCAAAAATCGTTTGCTTCACCGTCGCTGCATTCAAGAAGCGGTGAGCCTCCTCAATCGTGATCACCAGTTGACGCGGGCGATCGCTGGGATTCTTGGTTTGCAAAAAAATCTCCGACTGCTGCACATAGGCTTGGTGGATGCGGCGGGCAATAATATTCGTCGCCAGCATATAGGAGAGCATATTGGCTTGGGAGCCAAACTCAATCACCACATGTTGACCCGCCGCAAGAGTGTCCAAAATCTGACCAATGTAGTTCTTGGTACAGGTATTCCGCAGGTACTTCAGTTGCTCTAGCCGTGTCAGTTTGCGTTGCAGCGCCATGATCGAGGCTTTGCTGCCCATCTTCGTTTCGCAAAACTCCTGAATCTCCTGATTTGTCATCACCAAAAGGCGACTAATCCAACCCTTGCCAAACTCATTGCGCAGAATAATGGCATTTTCGAGGCTGGCTTCTGAAAGGTTAAGTTCCCCCTGCACCAGCGCCAGATCCTCCACCTCAATTTGATCAAAGCCAATGTAGAGTTCTTGGGCATCGCGCACCCCCCGCCGTTGCGTGGATTCGGGATCAAGGGTATAGATCTTCACCTGCTGTGGAAACAGTTGCCGCAATCCCTTAACGGTGCTGACTGACTTGCCTTCACGGGTGGCTTCCCAGCCATACTCCGAGTGCATATCAAAAATCAAGTTCACTGCCGCCTGTTTGCGGATAATCCCCGACAGCAACAGCCGCGTTAGGAAGGATTTGCCCGTCCCCGACTTGCCAAAGATGCCGTTGCTGCGCTCGACAAAGCGATCCAAGTCCAAACAGATGGGGACTGCCATATCTAAGGGAGTGCCAATGGCAAAGTTGCGCCGCTGCGGATCGTCTTCCCAGCCAAACACGGCGCGAAACTCCCGTTCACTGGCCTCATAGACAGGACTGAAATGGGCAGGGATCGTTTTTACGGGCAGTAAATCCTGCTCATCGTTGAGGATCATCAACATCGGTGCCACACTTAGCGTCGCAAACGTGCCCGTACCCGCCAGTACCTCCTGCAAAAAGGTATCCTCAAGGGCGGGGGGATTGAGCAGAATGCGGGGATTGGCCGTACCAAGCACGACATCCGTCAGCAGACAAAAGAAGCGCGATCGCTGGCCTTGGATCACTAAAAATTGGCCGACCCGCAGTTCTTCTACAGAGACGTTGCCACACAGTCGTACCTCTAAGCCCTGACTGAGGGAACCTTGGACGACAATTCCCAGTTGTTGAGCCGTCATTGCCTATTGAGCCGTCACGAGTTGGATGCGTTGCGGGTCGCCAAACCGCGGAGCAGGGGCTTGGCGGTGAAATTCAGCACCCAGTCTTGGCGTCGCTTGTAGCGTTTGACTCAAGTGCTGCACATAGCGATCCTGTGCCCGCCGAAACCCTTCTAGGTTGTCTCCGCCATTGAGAAGCGCAAAGCAGACGGTGCCGTATTTTGCTGTGGGTAAGACGCCAACCAACGCACTCACATTCCAAAGGGAACCGGTTTTCACCAGTGTGGCGGTGGGTAACTGACGATACTCAACGGTGCCGCGATCGCGCCCCGCCATGGGTAGCACATCCGCCAAACTGTGGTTTTTCTGAGTGAGCATCTCCTGAAGCGCCAAAAGCATCCCACACGCCGCCCGGGGAGAAATGCGATTCTCCTCCCCCAGACCTGAGCCGTTGATCAGTTGAATTTCACTGGGGGGTACATTGGCTTTACGGGCGGCCACTTGAGCTACGGTTGCAGCACCCCCTGCCATTTCTGCTAGGGTTTCCGCAATCTCATTATTACTGTAGATATTCATTTGCCGCACAATTTCCCCCAAGGGGAGTGAGCGATGCTCGAGGCGCAGGGTAACACTCGCAGGGATCGTGCTTTGGAAGCGTGTTTCACCCGTCATACTTACTTGGGGGCGGGGTTGTCCCTTCAGGTGCTGTTCATAGGCCGTTTGAATTTCAGGCGTCCAGCGGCGGTGATCTAGGGCGAGTTTGAATAGCGCTGCGGCGGTCTGGGGTTCAGGGTAAAAGTTCATTACAAAAGGGGGAACGATGACTAAATTCCCCTGCACTTGACGAATGCCCAAGCGATTGAGGGCATTACCGATGGCGATCGCCTCCTCCCAGACAAAGAGGGGATCATTGCCGCCAATCAAGACCAAGTCCCCCCTGAGAACACCATTTTGCAGCGTGCCTGTGGTGCCGATGCGAGTCAGAAACTGATAGTCAAAGGGGTATTTATCCAGCACAGCAAGGCTCGTGGCAATTTTAGTGACCGATGCAGCCGCAAGGGGGCGATCGCCTTGGTGGTTCACGAGTAACTGCTGAGCACTTTGAACCCAGATGCCCTGTTGACTGGGCAAGAAGCCTTCCTGAGCCAAGGTTTGCAGGTAGCGATCGCGATACTGATACAGTGCCACCTCAGAGGGAAAGATGACTGCCTTTAATGCCTCAATGCGCGGCTGTCCCCAGTACCATGCCAATGCTGCCAACAAATCTAGCATACCCGTTCTAATTTGCTGTCAATTGCCACCATCCCAAACTGGGGCCAATAAAGCGAACCGTTAACCAAATCACCACCAGCAGGCCAATCCCTACCCACGTGCCCCGCGTTACCCACTTCTGGATTAGCAGCAGTTGCTCTTTCTGGAGCCAGCCCTTCTTTTGTTGACCGTAGGCCTCACCAAGGGTTTCCTTGCGCCGTTTTGCCTCACCCATACTCGCTGCTCGAACGGTTACAATCTCTATCCTAGATACTTTTGCGGGGCAATGACCCTCTAGGACTCAACGATTGGGCACACCACACCAAACTTCGCCAGCTTTTGCAACACCTTAGCCGCACTCTCCTCAATCGTCTCCAAATCCGTGCGGCATTCCACCTCTGGATTCAAGGGTAGCTCATAGGGGTCATCAATCCCCGTAAAATTGCGAATCTCCCCTGCCCGCGCCCGTTTATAGAGTCCCTTTACATCCCGCTGCTCACACACTGCCAAGGGGGCATTCACATAAACCTCAACAAAGCGGCCAATTTTATGCCGCACCTCATCCCGAATCTCGCGATAGGGCGAAATTGCCGAGACAATCACGATCACCCCGTGGCGAGTCAGCAGTTGAGCCACAAAGCCAATGCGGCGGATATTTTCATCCCGATCCTCTTTAGAAAACCCCAGCCCCTTTGTCAAATGCTGGCGGACAATATCGCCATCGAGAAGTTCAACAGCATGGCCAGCCGCCTGAAGCTGCTTGTGGACATAGTGAGCCAGCCTTGTTTTACCAGCCCCAGAGAGACCAGTAAACTAGAGAGTTAAGCCTTCGGAGTGGGTCATAGGAGGTCAATACAGTTAAGTGGACTGCGGCAACCAGTGAGGGTCTAGGGGGCTAAGACAAAGTTCACTAACTTGCCGGGAACGACAATCACTTTTTTGATCGTTTTGCCCGCTAGGTAGCGTTGGCCAATCTCCGACTGCTTGGCGGCTTCCTCCAGTTCCACTTGACTAGCTGTGGCAGGCACTTGAATCGCGCCACGGGTTTTGCCCATGACCTGAATGACAAGGGTGATTTCATCGGCAACGAGGGCAGTGGGGTCTGCTTTTGGCCAAGGCTGGCGGTGGATGGAGTCGGTGCCGCCCAGTTGGTGCCAGAGTTCTTCGCTGATGTGGGGGGCAAAGGGGGCGAGTAGGGTGAGTAGGGTTTGGATGCCTTCGCTATAGACCCCCGAAGTGTGGCAGTCGGCACTGCCAAGGGCATTACTGAGTTTCATTAGTTCGGCAACAGCGGTATTGAGTTGATAGTCGCCTTCCAGATCGTCGCTAATTTCTTTGATGGCAGTGTGAATGGCACGGCGCAGCTCTTTTTCCGCTTTAGTCAGGGTAGTAGGTAAGGGTTGGCCAAGCTGACCGCCATTGGCTTTGAAGGTTTGCACGAGGCGCCAAACGCGGTTGAGAAAGCGAAATTGGCCTTCGACATCGGCATCGTCCCACTCGAGGTCTTTTTCGGGGGGCGCCTTGAAAAGGATGAACATGCGGGCAGTATCCGCCCCGTACTTCTGAATCACATCGCCGGGGGCAACGCCGTTGTACTTAGATTTGGACATTTTTTCATAGACCACCTCTAGGGGCTCCCCTGTGTCCGGGTCGGTGGGTTGGCTGAGATCGGCGATGCGGCTAGGAATGATGTACTTGCCCGTGCGCGGATTTTTGTAGGTGCGCCCTTGAACCATGCCTTGGGTGAGTAGGCGTTGGAAGGGTTCACTGACATGGACAAGCTGGCGATCGCGCAAAACTTTGGTGAAAAAGCGCGAGTAGAGCAAATGGAGAATGGCGTGCTCAATCCCCCCTACATACTGATCCACGGGTAACCAGTCCTTGATGGCCGCTGGGTCAAAGGGGGCTTCACTGTTGCGCGCATCGGCGTAGCGGAAGTAGTACCAAGAGGAGTCAATAAAGGTATCCATTGTGTCCGTTTCCCGCTGGGCAGGGGTACCACATTTCGGGCAGGGAACATCGCGCCACGCCGCAAGTTTGGCCAAGGGAGAAGGGCCACGACCGCTAAACTCCACCTCTTCTGGCAGCAGCACAGGTAACTCTGACCGCGGCACCGGCACCGCCCCACACTGCGGACAGTGAATGATCGGAATGGGCACACCCCAGTAGCGTTGGCGAGAAATGAGCCAATCCCGCAGCCGATACTGCACTTGTTCGCGTCCCCAACCTTGGGTAGCAGCATACTCGGTAATCGCTGCTTTGGCGGCGGTGGAGTCCATGCCATCAAATGGACCACTGTTGATCAATCTCCCCGGCTCCGTATAGGCGGCCTTGAGGCGGGCACTGGCTTTGCCGTCTGGGGGAATAATCACTTGGCGAATGGGGAGCTTGTGGGCTTTGGCAAACTGAAAATCGCGCTCATCGTGGGCAGGTACGCCCATCACGGCACCGGTACCGTATTCGTAGAGGACATAATCGGCAATCCAAATGGGGATT
This sequence comes from Thermosynechococcus sp. HY213, assembly GCF_031460975.1. Classification (NCBI taxonomy): domain Bacteria; kingdom Bacillati; phylum Cyanobacteriota; class Cyanophyceae; order Acaryochloridales; family Thermosynechococcaceae; genus Thermosynechococcus; species Thermosynechococcus sp. HY213. The sequence goes on from NZ_JAVKVB010000016.1 coordinate 296,569, forward strand.
TCTTCACCGGTAAAGGGATTGACGGCTTTGCCACCGGTGGCCACACCGCGTTTGGGGCGATCGCCCGCTGTGCGTTCCAGTTCACTTTCCTGTTGGACACTAGCAATAAAGGCTTCGACGGTTTTGCGGCGGCGGCTAGTGGTGACTTTCGGTGTCAGGGGATGTTCGGGCGCCAGCACCACGTAGGTCACCCCATAGACGGTATCGGGACGGGTGGTAAAAACGGCAATTTTCTCATGACTGCCAACAATTGGGAATTCCAGATAGGCACCCGTGGACTTGCCGATCCAGTTGGCCTGCATCAATTTCACCCGCTCTGGCCAGCCCGTCAGTTGTTCCAAGTCATTCAACAGTTCCTCGGCATAGGCGGTAATTTTCAGGAACCATTGCTTAAGCAGTCGCCGTTCCACTAAGGCGCCCGATCGCCACGATCGCCCTTCGCTATCCACCTGCTCATTGGCCAAAACTGTTTGATCCACGGGATCCCAGTTCACCGCTGCTTCCTTCTGGTAGGCCAAACCCGCCTCAAAGAATTCCAAGAAGAGCCATTGCGTCCAGCGGTAGTAGTCGGGGTGACAGGTGGCTACTTCCCGTTCCCAATCGTAGGACAGGCCAAGGCGTTGCAGTTCTTGGCGCATTTGGGCAATGTTTTGCTGTGTCCAGACGCGAGGATGAATCCCCCGTTCAATGGCGGCATTTTCTGCCGGCAGGCCAAAGGCATCCCAGCCCATCGGGTGGAGAACGCGATAGCCCTGCATCCGCCGACAGCGGGCAATGACATCGGTAATCGTATAGTTGCGGACGTGCCCCATATGCAGATTCCCGGAGGGGTAGGGAAACATCGAGAGGGCATAGAATTTCGGCTTTTGCGGATCGGTGTTGGTGCGATCGATCTGGCGGGCAGCCCATTCCCGTTGCCACTTGGCCTCAATCACTTGGGGGTCGTAGCGATCGTCCACAACAGTTTTCCCAAAAGAACAGCTTATCTATTGTATCTGGCACGTTCCTCTCCAAGATACGGCAACAGTGGTCTTAGCTTGCCGGTGCCGCAACGGGGCGTAGCCGATAGCCTTGACCATAGACCGTTTGAATTAGGGAGGGTTCGTCGGCATGCTCAATTTTGCGCCGTAGCAGTCGAATCTGGGCGGCCAATAGGTTGCGATTGACACAGGTCTGATCCGGCCACAGTTGACTAGCAATCAATTCATGGCTGAGAAGTTCTGTTGGGTGCTTGAGGAAAAGAGCTAGGAGCGCTGTTTCCTTCTCAGAGAGGGAGATACACTGTGTTCCTCGGTAGAGCAAGCGACCTTCGACATCGAGCCGCAGATCCTGCCAGCAAAGAATCGGTGCCGTACACCCCATCGTGTGGCGCCGTCGCAGCAGTGCTCGTACCCGTGCCAGCAATTCCCGCAGTTCAAAGGGTTTAACCAAGTAATCATCAGCACCGGCATCCAGACCCCGCACCCTGTCATCCACCGTATCTCGAGCAGTGAGAAAGAGAACGGGAGTCTCATCACCGGCTTGGCGCAATCGTTGACAAAGTTCTAGCCCCGTAGGCGGTGGCACCATCCAATCCAAAATTAAGAGGTGGTAGGGGCGCTGCGTTTGCCAGTAGGTTTGAGCCGTTTCACCATCGTAGGCCACGTCAACGTGGTAGCCCTCTTGGCGCAGGATGTGACCCAAGGGGTCGGCGAGTTCCGTTTCATCCTCTAGCAGCAGAATGTGCTCCACAACATCAATTGATGGCCGATGGACACCAAAATTTTAGCGAAATCCTCTTGAGTTAGGCGGCTGCTTGTAGCAACTGAGGCGGCACTGGAATTCCCGCTGCGATCGCCTCCGCTGGCAGTGTGGGTACAAGGCGATAACAGTAGAGAAGAAATTGCTCTAACCATGTTTGTAGCAGGTCTTGCTGCTTCTCATTGAGGTAGCGATCGGGAGCAGGTACTTGCTCAGTGTAAAAGGTCTCAACCCGAATCGTGCGCAGCCAAGGATGAGTCGGGCGGGTAATCAACCAGTAGTTACGCACAAGGGCACAACCGAGGTGATTCTGCACGATCTGGCTTGCCTTCCTAAACCATGGCAGATAGTTTTGCAGCGTCTGTACCACTGGTGGCGTAAACAAGGGGCGTACTGCGGATGTCACACCAAGCAGGTTCAGGATTTCACCCTCTAGTGCCAAGAGGTAGGCCAAATTGATAGGGAGAGACGCCTTAGCCCGATCGTAGGATACCAGTAGTGTTTCTAGGGTGGCACGGCTCGCTTCTGGGAGTCCTTCAATCAACAGGAGAAGCTGATTTTCAGTTCGCAGGGGACTGGCAGAGAGGGCTGAGCCTTGGCGCTGATAAATTTCCCTCAGAGTATCGAGGAGAAGAGGCGGTAGCAGCATTGCTCAAGGAGTTAGTCTAAAAAGACCTAGGTAATCTTAATACTTTCTTTATATGTGTTTGTCGGGATGATGGAAGTAAGGGTTGCTACAGTTGACCCAGAAAAAAACTTAGGGTATTGATAGAATTTTATAAATCTTCTAGCGATCGCTTGCCAATCCTCTAGGGAATACGCTATCTTAGACAAGCTAGAGCAACGCGGGGTAGAGCAGTCTGGTAGCTCGTCGGGCTCATAACCCGAAGGTCCATGGTTCAAATCCATGCCCCGCCATTCATGATGTTTAATCGATTCTGGCGCTTCTTAGCTCCTTTAATTCCTCTCCCTAGCTTGATTCTTGGCATGTCCACAGCGCAGACGGCTCAATATCGCTTGAGTGCGCTGAAGATTGAACTGGCACCCCAAGAACCTTTTACGGTACTGGCGATCGCTAATACGGGCAATGTCCCCCTCGACTTTAAGGTGCGGGTGCAGCAGTGGCAACAGCGGGCAACGGGGGAAGATGAACTCCATCTCTTACCCGCAAATAGCCTAGAGCTAGTCGCCTTTCCCAACCTCCTGCATCTGCCCGTGGGCGGACGGGCTGAAATTCGCCTTGGCCATCGCTTGCCGGCTGCTGATGTCGAGCGGACATATCGGCTTTTAGTTGCAGAAATTCCTCCAGCCCCTCAAGGAATCGGCTCAGAAACGCGCCTCGTAACGGTGCATAGCCTACCCGTATTTATCAAACCAGCGGTTATTCGGCGGCAGGGGCAACTCCTCAATGCCCAAGTGCAGCAGGGAACCCTGCAAATGACTGTCAGTAATCGGGGCAATGTGCATATCGAGGCGGATCAAATCACAGTCAGAGGCTTGGCGGAGAATGGTCAACGGCTCTTTGAGCTGCGCCCGCAACGGGAATATGTTCTTGCAGGGGTGACGCGGCCCTTAATGCCCATGCCTTTGCCCCAAGACCAGTGTGCAGCCGTGCGAACCCTACAGATTGTCTTGGACATTGCTGCCCATCCCCCCACCACCCAAATTGAGCGACCCACGGGGGTTTGCCGTTAGAGCCTTTGGTTAAGAGCAGCAAAAAGCCGCTGGCGATCGCCCTCTAGAGCCTGATCTAGTTCTGGCAAAAAGGTGTTGTCTGGCCACAGCGGCGCGAATAAAGTCACCATTGGCAGACTGTCAATGGCAATGAAAAAGTCCGTAGGTTGGGGGCCATCAATGTGGCGACTATTGACGCCAAAACCGGCACGGGTATAGGTAATCGCCACGGCAGGTGCCGCCGAACGCAACCAATCAAGGGGTGTTGGCTGACCGGCCATGGAGCGCACCATCTGTTCCAGTTGCTCTGGACTTCCCGTCCAAATGGAGGCCAAGAGGTCACGGCGGTTGTTAGGGTCATCCCATGCCTTGAGGACGGTTTGCAGCGTTGCAGGAGCCTTCAATGTTGCCTCTTGGGGGTTGGCCAAGGGTTGCAGCCATGCAGCTAGGGGGTCGGTGTCCCGAGGGAGTTCCCCTTGCCACCAGCGGAGGAGGGTTGACACTTGACGCACATAGGCGCCTGAGGGGCGATCGCTGGCAATGTCCTGCTCAAGCTGACGATAACGCTCCGTGACCGCCGTCAGAACTGGTTGATAAAAGGGTGCGAGGGGAGCAACCCGCCAAGCCGGACTGGTGATGAAGATGGGATGGCGCAGCACCTCAAGGATCAGGGCTTGGGTGGCGAGTTGCGGTTGATTCTTACGAATGAGGGCTAAGCCGAGACCCAGAAAATTGCCCCGTTTAGCCGGTACAAGTTGAGCCGCTTTGGCAAATGTCTGTGCTGCTGCGCCAAAATTAGCATCTCGCCAGTAGAGCCATGCCAAGTTGCTGTAGCCAAACTCTAGGTAGGGAGACAGCTCAATTCCCTTCTCAAAGTTAACCATTGCTGTACGCAAGAGGTTGGTTCGTGCTTCGGGATTGTCTGCCATCATGCCCTGCTGGCCATAGTGCCACCCCCGTTGCAGCGGGTAGTAGGGTTCCCAAGGGGCGAGTTCCTGAGCATGGAAGAGCTTCTCAGTAAAGCGATTCCAGTCGGGAGGGGTTTCCAAGAGGGCTAGAAAACCTTCGCTGCTACTTGCCCAAGCACGGTGAATCGGTGTCAGCCAACCCACCATCACTAGGATGATTCCTAAACCCACGCCCACCAGCGAGAGTGCCCAGCGTACCCGCAACCGTTGAGGAGGAGTTTGCCCTTGGCCTGTGCGAATCAGGGTTGTTAAGAGGGTAAGTTCAATTAGGAAGAGGCCACCAATGCCAACATTGTCCAGTTGAAAATCCGTAAGACTGAGTACGCCGTAGCCCCAAAGCGCAAGGTAGACGGCGATCGCCAGCCGTTGTTCCCGTTGTGTTAAGTTCGGCCACCAGCAACGATAGCGCATTGCCCAATAGACCAGTAGCCCCACCCCCAAGAGCAATACGGCAATACCCCAAAGGCCAAGTTCGGCCCACAGTTGTACGGGGGTACTGTGGAGTTGATAGATCCACTCCGCTTCACGGCCCGCCCAGCCCGGCCGATAGTGCTGATACCACAGGGGCACACTACCTAAGCCATTGCCCCTCAGAGGATGGGCGGCCCCCATCCGCCAGCCAACAATACCGGTAATCCAGCGGTAGGCCAGTTCGCTCCCTTGTCCTCCCTGCCAGAGAGCCACTAAGCTGCGGCGCAGGCGATCGTTGGCCAAAGCGATCACCGCTAAGCCCACCAAAGCCAAAAATCCCCACCAAGAGCGACGCTGGCGGCGATAGTGCCAAACCCAACCCACGCCAAGGGGAATGACCATTGCCAGTAAGCCGAGGCCACCCCCCCGTGAAAATGTTGTATAGAGGGTAACTAGACCCAAAAGCAGCACCGCCATCCAAAACCGGCGCGATCCACTGGCTTCTGCTTCTATGGCCAACAGTCCTACCAAGGGTAATGCCAGCAGCAGGTAGCCCGCCACGTAGTTTTGGTGGCCAAAGGGTGCCCAGTTGCGGAGTTCCAAAGTGTCCACATTGAGGTGGGGCGTTAATCCTTGGGGAGTATCAAAAATTGCCGGGGCGATCGCTGTGCCCAGCCAAAGGCCTAAACTGACAAGAATCACGAGGGCAGTGAGATAGCCTTGAAAGCGCACAATTTGCCAGCGGCGTTCTGGGGTGCGCAACCAAGCCCCGAGGGGATAAAGAACAGCAATACCTCCCAACAGTGCCCAGCCATACCAGCGAGCCTGATGGGGAAAAGTACTCCACGTCCCTGAAATCGCCAATGCCAACAGGAGTAATAGCACTACGCCATCAAAGCCATTTCCCAAGGGCTGCACCCGCCGTTGATAGGCCAACACCTGCAAAAACCAAAGCAGAGGCACCCCCAGCGCGGCTTGCCAGAGTAAGACCCAAGGCCACGCCACCATGAGACTGTGACTATCGGGTAGAAGCGTAAAAAAGGTATAGCCAGCTGCTGTGAACAACCCCAGCAGAATGCCCTCCTGTTTCGCTGCCTGTTCGCCCCAATGTTTTGCCGTCATCGGTGATGCTAAAAGGGTTTAAAGCCGCTCCAACCGCTTTGATGAGCCTTGTCCTGATTCTAGGTGAATTCTTAGGCAAAGGCTGCCACCACCCGATCCATGGCTTCAACCACATTTTCCCGACTATTAAAGGCCGAAAGGCGCAGATAGCCCTCACCCGCTGCCCCAAAACCAGCACCGGGGGTACCCACTACATAGCAAGTGTGCAGCAATTTATCGAAAAAGTCCCAACTGCCAATCCCTTGGGGCGTCTTCAGCCAGACATAGGGAGCATTGACCCCACCATAGACTGCAAAGCCCGCTTGGGTGAGTTTTTCGCGAATGAGACGGGCATTGTCCATATAGAAGGCCACCAGTTCCCGTACTTGGGCTTGACCGGCTTCAGAGTAAACCGCCTCGGCGCCCCGCTGCACAATGTAGGACACACCATTAAACTTCGTGGATTGCCGCCGTTGCCACAGCGCCCAGAGTTCGACGGCCTCGCCACTGGGGGTTTGCCCCTTGAGACCCTTGGGTACTACGGTAAAGGCACAGCGAGTTCCCGTAAATCCGGCATTTTTCGAGAAGGAGCGGAATTCAATGGCACACTCGCGGGCACCGGGAATTTCATAGATGGAGTGGGGAATAGCGGGATCGGTAATAAAAGCTTCGTAGGCGGCATCAAAGAAGATAATTGCTTGGTGGGCACGGGCATAGTCCACCCACGCCTGTAAATGCTCCCGTGTGGCCACCGCACCGGTGGGATTGTTGGGGAAGCAGAGGTAGATTAAGTCCACAGGTTCACTGGGTAGCGTGGCGGTGAAGTGGTTTTCAGCGGTAATCGGCAAATAGACCAGTCCAGTGTACTCCCCGCGTTCATTGGCTTCCCCCGTGTGCCCTGCCATGACATTGGTATCCACATAGACGGGATAAACGGGGTCGGTAACGGCAATGCGGTTGCCGTCGCCAAAAATATCGAGGATATTCCCTGTGTCGCACTTGGAGCCGTCGGAAATAAAAATTTCACTGGCATCAATGTCGCAGCCGCGGGCTTGGAAGTCGTGGGCGGCAATTTTTTCCCGTAGCCAAGGATACCCCTGCTCAGGCCCATAGCCTTTGAAGGTGGCGCGATCGCCCATTTCTTCCACCGCTTGAATCATTGCTTGACGACAGGCTGCCGGCAGCGGTTCGGTGACATCCCCAATGCCGAGACGAATCAGGGGGGCATCGGGATGGGCTTGCAAGAATTGATTGACACGGCGGGCAATTTCCGGAAAGAGATACCCTGCCTTGAGTTTGAGGTAGTTTGCGTTAACAAAGGCCATAGATTAGACTGCAATCAGGGAGATTTGTTAAATTTTAACCTCAAACATTCTAAAGTGATTCTTTAGTTTGGGCAACTCAATATCTTTCAGGATGAGCACCCTAAAGAATACGGGATTATTCACGCTTTCCTCACTCATATTCGCCAGCAATTGCTCTATAAGCCTCTGGAACTGCACAGTAAAGTCACGGCCTGAAAAGCAGTACTTGCAGCAAAAGTGAGTCCTCCATTGGGGCGATCGCTGGTTGGTATAACTAAATTGGGTCAGCACTTTTACAAATCACATAACCAGCGACAGATCGATGCAATTTGATTTGGATTGTTTAGGTTAGCAGCGTTGGCAAGTAATCCCTTTTCCAGTTGATCCCATATCTCGACCGCCATTTTCTTCTCAATCGCTGCACCTGTAAAGAAAACATGCGGGGAGTGTTTCGCTTTCGAAAACGCTTCACGGATACGGTCAAGAGCCGCTCGCGCAGTTTTCCAATGCTCAGATGAACCAGCGCCTTGTCAGATAATCCTGCTGCCCTGAGAAGACCTACTTCTATGCCTTTGATAGCCAGCAAATCAGCAGGGGTTTTAGCCCTTGATGCAGCTTCTTGCAATGCCCTTGCTTCGGCGACATAGGGTGTAGAGCGACGATTCTTTTCGAGTGCAAGAGCAACAAAACCCGCGCGTGTGGCTTCATGGCTCGTGACGAGATCAGCACTAGACTGAAGATGGTTTCGGTATGGGCGCAAAGACATTACAATTTTCTCCAGATGTAAATGCCCTTACGTAGGGCTTCGCGTCCGTACTCCCCCATCTGCTGACTACTATTGCCTTTGCCGTTTGGCAAAACGAGAATACGTTCAACATAAAAGCCTAATTTCTCTGCAATATCAGAGAGGATCATATCGACCGAAACGCTCGCTCCTGCATAACGGACATTATCGTTGACCATAAACAAGAGTGCGTTTGGTTTCAGCACACGCGCACATTCGGCGATAACACAAGCCATCTCATAAAAATAGCCCTTCATTATCCGAGGAATTCCGTTATTGTTCAGAGCCCGTTGCGCTTTTTGGTCTTCCAAGTACTTCAGAATGGCTTGTAATAGTTCCTCCTCATCAGCAGCAGCCAATGCTGTTGCCCATTGCGGGTTAATGTCCAACAAGTCTTTTGGGCGATTTTCCACTGTACAACTAAGCATCTCTTGGCGAAATCTCAGTAGTTTTTGTTCATCTGTGCCCAACAACGCGAGTTCCAGTGCATAGGTACGCGTATAGTCATAGCGGTTGCAGTAAGGCGGAGAGGTCAGAATTGCATCGTAGGTGCTGTCGGGTAATTGCGGCAATATTTGAAGACATGAACCCTCAAACAAACGGATTTGAGCCTGAAGTTTTTCCGCAGCAAACAAAGTTGTTTGATGATTGGGTGATACATCTTCTAAAATCTCGTTTATCTTTTCACAAATAGCCTGATCGAACTCTAGGATTTCGCCCTTGTCGAAAATTTTCTTACCCTGTGTGCGTCCAGAGCGGTAATCCCACCGAAGGTATTGACCATCCTTTCGAGTAAAACTGATGGATTCCAGTACACAAAGTAAAGCAAAGCGCAAGATGGATTGAACTCTACTATTCTCGACTTGGTACGCGCCTATATATTTTTCGATAGCTTTTTTTGTTTTTTCGGGATAAGCTCCCTGTGTGATTCGCAGCTCTGGCAAGGGAACACTTATTTGCGACTCTTTCCAAACTCTCAACGTCGACCATTGGCACAATCTCTCGAAGTCTTCAGGGGTGAATTCGGCATCTAGAATTTGTTTGGCCGCAATGATTTCGCGACCAATGGGTAACAACTCGATCCCATCTGCATCTATACCCATTGCACTTGCAGCAAACAAAGCTGTTCCACTGCCTGCGAAAGGATCCAGAATTCTACCTGCGTTAATGCCGTACTTATGAAATAAATGTTCGACTAAAGAGGCTGAAAACGCTTCTTTGAACTTGTACCAACGATAAGAAGGTCTAGTTTTATTGCCTTGGAAACTCACCAAAAAACGCGAGAGTGTAGGGTCAATGTCGAATCTGTTTCTGAACCGATCGTGTAGCTGCTTATCAAGATGTCTAATAGTGCTGAGGAACTCAGGGGGTTGAGACAATACAGCAGTGGATGCCGTAGTATATTGCATTTCAATAGCTGAATACTAAACGTACCGATAGGTTGTGACCTCTCGCCTGCACGAGCAGACTGCTGCTCTCGGTTAAGTGTTTCTGTCTCCGGGGCAGCCAGTTGTGCTTCACGACTCTCACTCCAACTGAGCAAAGATCGACAAAGAAGATAGTGATGCCAATCGATCAACCCTCGAGTATTTCCTGTAGCCGCGATCGCGCCCTTTCAAAGGCCTCGGCCAATTTCTGAGGTTGAGATCCGCCGGCCTGAGCAAAGTTGGGACGCCCGCCGCCGCGGCCACCACAGACTTGGGCGAGTTCCGCCACCAGTTGACCGGCATGAACCCCCCGCTCTACAACATCCGGACTGGCGGCGACTAAAAGGTTCACTTTGTCAGCAGCCGGTTGAGTGGCCAACACCACAGCTCCACTGCCCAGTTTATTCAGGAGCCATTCAGCAGCGGTTTTTAGCCCTTGGGGATCTACCCCCGCCAGCGAGGCAATAAGCAGATGGGTAGCGCCGATGGCTTCAGCCTGCTCCAAGAGGGCTTGGGTTTTGGCAAGAGCTAGTTCGGCTTTGAGGTGTTCCAGTTCCTTTTGCTGGGCTTTGAGATCCGCTTGGAGTTGGCTAATGCGATCTAGAATCTCTTCCGGTTTGGCTTTGAAGCGATCGCACAACTCGCGGACAATGCTATCGCGCTGTTGCAAATAGTCACGCACCGCCGGTCCAGCAATGGCTTCAATGCGGCGAATCCCAGCCGCCACACCACTTTCGCTAATGATCTTAAAGAGGCCAATTTCAGCAGTGTTGTGGACATGGGTGCCACCACAGAGTTCCATAGAGACACCGGGAATATCGAGAACGCGCACCTGCTCACCGTATTTTTCACCAAACATGGCGATCGCCCCCTTGGCCTTGGCTTCATTGAGCGCCATGATACTCGTGTGGGTGGCATGGCTTTCACTAATCCACGTGTTGATTTGATCTTCAATCTGTTGCAGCTCTTCGCGAGTGAGGGCACGGGGGCAGTTAAAGTCAAACCGCAGCCGATCAAAAGCCACCAGTGATCCCGCCTGGGAAATGTTTTCGTCAATCCGCTTTTTCAAGGCCGCCTGCAAGAGATGCGTTGCGGTGTGGTGCGCCTGTACCCGCCGCCGACAACTGAGATCAATTTGGGCGCTCACGCGATCGCCAACGCTGAGGCTGCCCCGCTCCACTTTGCCGTAGTGAACAAACACTTCCTTTTGCTTTTGCACATCGTGGATTTGCACTAGCGCATCACTGGTGGCGAGATACCCGCGATCGCCAATTTGGCCACCGGATTCAGCATAGAAGGGAGTTTCTTCAAGGATCACCTGCACTTCAGTCCCTGCTGTTGCCGTTGTTACCGGATGACCCGCCACCAAAATCGCTGTTACGGTCGTGGTCAAACTAAACTCGTCATAGCCACGAAACTGCGTCGGATGCAGTTGATCCGCTAGGGAGTCAATCCCCTCCTGAACGGTAATATCAATGGTTTCGTGAGCGGCTTGGGAGCGTTGCCGCTGCTCGGCCATACAGGCTTCAAACTCAGCCACATCCACACCAATGCCTTGCTCAGCGGCAATCTCTTGGGTCAACTCCAAGGGGAAGCCATAGGTATCAAAAAGAACGAAAGCATCGCGCCCTGCCAATTGTGGTTTACTGCGTTTTTTGCCCTTAGTTGTCTTCAATGGAGCGAGCATCTCCGCTAAGAGCTTCTCACCCCGATCCAAGGTCTTAAGAAACTGTTCCTCCTCCCGCTGGAGTTCGCTGAGAATCACTGCCTGCCGCTCGCGCACATTGGGATAGACATTGGCAGCCAGATCAATCGCCACTTGAGCCAAGGCAGGGGTCACCAGTTCATTGATCCCCAACAGCCGACTATGGCGGACAATGCGCCGAATCAATCGCCGCAGGACATAGCCACGCCCCACATTACTGGCGGTGACGCCATCGGCAATGAGATGAACCACGGCACGGGTGTGATCGCCAATCACCTTGAGGGACGTTTTGGTGCTGGCATTGGCTTTGCGGTACTGAATCCCGGCGCGCTGCGCTGCCGCCTCAATCATCGGGAAAATTAAGTCTGTCTCGTAGTTGTTGGGCACCCCTTGCAGAACCTGCGCCATCCGCTCCAAGCCCATACCGGTATCAATGTTTTTCGCCTTGAGGGGGGTGCGGCGCCCTTGATCGTCTTGGTTCAACTCCATGAACACCAGGTTGTAGAGTTCGATGAAGCGGCGATCGTCATCGAGATCAACGTCAGCTAGCCCCTTTTCCGGATAGAAGTCGTAGTAAATCTCAGAACAAGGGCCACAGGGACCCGTTGGCCCCGCCGTCCAGAAGTTGCTCTCCTCTCCCATGCGCTGGATGCGCTCCTTGGGCAAGCCCACTTGGCGATGCCAAATGTCATAGGCCTCATCGTCATTTTCAAAGACGCTCACCAAGAGCCGTTCCGGGGGCAAACCATAAACCGTGGTCATCAATTCCCATGCCCAACCAATGGCCTCCGCCTTGAAGTAGTCGCCAAAGCTGAAGTTGCCCAACATTTCAAAGAACGTGTGGTGGCGAGCAGTGCGACCCACATTTTCAATGTCATTGGTGCGCAGACACTTTTGCGCAGTGGTGACGCGGCGTACCTTTGGCGTTTCTTGGCCGAGGAAAATGGGTTTGAAGGGGAGCATGCCGGCGATCGTCAGCAGCACCGTCGGATCCTCTGGAATCAGCGAGGCACTGGGCAAAATCGTGTGTCCCTTAGCGGCATAGAACTCAAGGAATTTTTGGCGAATTTGATCACCTGTGAGGGCAATTGTCGCCGACGCAGAGGGGGACGAGGTCATTGGAGCAAAGTCTCAACGGAGCGCAACAAACGGCAAGAACATTATTTCATCATACTGGATTGTACTCTGGGAATAAGGCACCCCATTGGCAGGATTTACGAGAATAGCCATGACTGAGCCAGCCACCCGCTCTGAAATGGGTCAACTCCTTGAGGAAGTGAGAGGAATGCGCGCTAATATGAGAAAGTTGCTGATCTGAGCGATCGCCAGCGGGTGGTGGATGCCCGCCTATGGGGTTTTATTGTCGCCCTTGTCAGGGGATTTTGGCTTATCTTGTCAAGTTGTCTTTTCTTTGATAGGAGTTAGCGCACAAACACGCCGGGCAAAAAGGTTTCGAGATAAAGATGAATCAATTGGCGGCCAAAGAGACCACTGACAATAGCCGCTACTGCCAAAAAAGGGCCAAAGGGAATCGGTTGCCGCCGCTGAATCCAACCGAGGGCAATCCCCAGTCCACCCATCAGGCCACCGAGGGCACAGGCCAAGAAAAAGGTAACGAGCAATCCCTGCCAACCTAGCCAAGCCCCGATCATCGCCGCCAGTTTGCTATCCCCTCCCCCCATGACCTCCTGACCAAGGGCGATCGCCCCCCCCCAGCGGATCAGATCAAAGAGCCAAATGCCAATCACTGCGGCAATGATGCCTTCCGTGAGTCCGCCTAGACCCGTCGTTAACCCTCTCAGGAGCAGGCCGACAATCAACCCCCATTTTGTCAGGGGATGGGGCAGCGTCATCGTGTCTAGATCAATCAAGGCCAAAGCCAAGAGCCACGCACTCAGCAGCCAGAGCACAAGGGTTTGCACTTGCCAGCCACTCACAGCCACAATCAGGACGTACAGCAGTGCCGTCAACAGCTCAATCGCAGGATACCGCCAAGAAATGGGTGCATGGCAGTAACGACATTGCCCCCGCAGGAATAGCCAGCCCAAAATTGGGATATTGTCCCAGGGCTTGAGTGTGGTCAAACAGATCGGGCAGCGAGACGGCGGATAAAGGAGCGATCGCCCACTCGGCACACGGTAGATCACAACATTGAGAAAGCTCCCCACCGCTGCCCCAAGGCCAAAGACAAGGCAGTAGCTAGCAAAGGTCAAAAAAGTTAGTGCAGTTATAGGCGTGTTACTTCCGGCAGATGATCGTAGGGAATAAAGCATTCTTGGGGCAGCAGCACTGGTTGGCTAGTAAACAGCACATAGCCCCGCAGGGTTTGCCGATTAACAGCGACACCCGCAGGCACCGTTTTTGCCCCATGAACCTGCTGGTAGAGATTATAGATGGATTGAGCAGCGGCTAATAGGGGGGTATCAACGGTTTCCATGGTCTGCAAAACTGGCATCTGCCCCACTCCTCGGCAAGCGAACAATTAGAAACGGTTATGTTTGGTTTTGAGCCAATCATCAGTTCTCGCCAAGCGCTCCGCCTATGCAAAAGCAGATCTGAAATCCTCTACCTGACTATCAATCATCTTGTCTTAGCAAAGCGATAGCATAGGGGTAGGATGGCGCTAAGACATCTTCCTCGTGAAATCACCTCAGGAGAGTATTCATGAAGGAATTGATTGTTTCACCATGCCCAGCCCCCTGGCGATCGCTAGCCTCGCCCTGTAGCTATTGACTGTGTTCCTTGTTTCCTCACAACTCCTTTGACCCAACCATGAACTCACAGCAGTTCTCCCTCGCCAATCATCTGCACCATTTACCTCATCCTGTCTTGGCAGGCGATCGCAAGGGCACCATTCTTTATGCCAACGCTGCGGCGCAACGGTTATTGAACCACGCTAGTACCGATTTAGCGGGCCTCTCCGTCATCGAGCTACTGTCCGCCAACTTTGACCTCTCCCTAGAGCGGTTCCAGCAAGTGCTCAACACCCAAACCCCGGCACAATGGGACTGCTATGATCCGCCCAAACAGCAGTGGTGGCAACTGGATTTAACCGCTGATGCTCACGGCTGGACCCTGACCCTAACGGAAATTACCGAACGCTATCGCCATTGGCTGCTCCAAGAAGCGCGGGTTAATGAACTGGAAAAATGGTGGCAGCGATTTCACACCCTGACGGAGATAGGTCAACAGCTCTTCTGGGAAATCCAAGGAGAGTGGTGTTATTGGTACGGTGACAGTCAAGGGGTGCTGGGGTACCCCCTAGAGCAATTGCCCAAAACCCTGCGAGCGTGGCAGCAACTCATCTACCCAGAGGATCAAGAGCGCTTTTGGCAAGCCATCCCTCAGCAAGGGGGAGCAACACCCTGCGATTTGGAATATCGCCTGCGCCATGCCAATGGTGCGTATGTGTGGGTGCGCGATCGCTGGGAATATCGGCAGGAACCACCAAACACCACAACCGTCATCGGCGTCATGGTCAATATCCATGACCAAAAGATACAGGAAATGCGCCTGCGGGAAAGCGAACAACGCTATCGCAACCTCGTAGATCACCTACCCGCCGTGGTGTATCGCTGTGCCATTGATGCTTCGTGGACGATGGAATACCTAAGTCCCAAGTTCACCGAGCTGACGGGGTATCTCCCGAGCGAACTGGTGCACAATCAGGTTCGTAGCTACGCTAGTATTACGCATCCAGAAGATAGCGATCGCGTTGATTGCGCAATCCATGAGGCCCTTGCCAAGGGCTTCCCCTTTAGTGTCGGCTACCGCATTTTCTGTGCTGATGGGTCGGAGCGTTGGGTACATGAGTACGGTCAGGGAGTCTATGACGTAACCGGCAAAGCCTATGCAATTGAGGGCATCATTGTGGATGAAACAGAACGGATTCAGTCAGAGCAAGCCCTCAGAGAAAGTGAGTATCGCTGGCGTGCGGTCTTTGAAAATGCCCAAGTCGGGATTATTGTCACTAGCCCTGCTAACCACTACCGCCTTGTGTATTGCAATCCCTTTTTTTGCCAATTTGTCGGCTACACCGCTCCTGAACTGGCAAATCTCACCGCCCATGATCTGACCTTTGCTGAAGATTGGCCTGACGAGGCGGCTCTCATCCAAGAGTGTCAACTGGGACTGCGCAACACCTATCAAATTGTCAAGCGTTACCGCCACAAAAAGGGGCACACCGTCTGGGGAAATTTAACCCTCTCCTGTGTGCGCAATGCCAATGGTGAGCCTCACCTGCTGATTGCCCTGATTGATGACATTACTAGCCAACGCCAACTGCAACTCGCCCTCGATCGCGAGCGCAACCGCTATGAGCAGTTAGTGAACAATTGTCCCGTCATCATTTTGACTCTCAATCGCGACAAAACTCTCTTAACCAGTAATTGGGTTGGCTTGAAGACACTGGCAGCGGCTCAAGTGGTGCCCGGTATGCCATTTTCGGCACTGCTCCATCCCCAAGAATCAGTGACTCGGGTGGAAGCCCTGATTGACCGCGTTCTGGACAGAGAAACCATTAACGACGAAGAAATTCTGCTGCGTTGCCGCACCGATGCTCCCTGTGATATGCTCAGCCACCTTTTTCCCCTGCTGGATGAGGAGGAAGAAATTGTCGGCTGTGTGGTGGTCTGTACTGATATTAGCGATCGCAAACGTGCCCTTGCTGAACTGGATGAGCGCGAGGCTCAATATCGCAGTGTTTTCGAGTCTGTGGCCGATGGCCTAGTGATCTATGACACCGAAAACCTACAGATCGTTGAGGTCAATGATGCCATCTGCGACATCTATGGTTTCAGTCGTAGTGAATGCCTTGAACTCCAACCTGAGGATTTTCTGCACCCCGACTACCGCGATCAGTTTCAGGAATTCCTAGAGACGATTCGGCATCAGCCCACTTGGCACGGTGTCAGCAAGCATCGCTGTAGCGATGGCCAGGTTATTGATGTGGATATCTTTGCCACAAGGTTGCGCTACAAAGGCAAAAATCAAGTCCTCTGCGTCATCCGCGATATTACACAAATCAAGCGTTTTGAAGAAACTCAAGTGGCGATCGCCAAAGAACTCAGCCGACGGGAAGCACTCTTTCGCAATCTCATTAACGATTTAGATGTGGGAGTGATGCTGTTGTCTGCTGATCTCTACGCAAAAGTGATTAATCCTCGGGGCTGTGAGCTGCTGGGGGTCAAGGAAGCGGACATCATTGGTCAAAAACCAACAGAAATGGCTTGGGATGCCCTCAACGATGCCGGGGAACCAATGCCGCCAGCGGCTTTTCCGCTGATGATTGCCATTGCTCAAAAGCAACGGGTACAAGGGGTGATGGGCATTCTCAATCAACAAACCCAACAGCGGCTCTGGCTGCAAGTGACCGCTGATCCAGAAGTCACGGCAACGGGGAGCATTGAGCAGGTGATTCTCACCTTTAGCGATATTAGCGATCGCAAGCACTACGAGGCCTACCTTCAAGATCAAGCCGTTCGCCAGCGGGAACTCAACCAGCTCATTCAGGAGATTCGCGAAGCCCCTGATCTCAATCAGGCCTTTGCCAAGGCGGTACAGGAGGTGTGTCATATCCTGCGGGTCGATCGCGCCATTGTCGTCAAGTACGAGCCAGAACAGCACCACTGGATTCCCCTAGTGGAGTTTCTCAACAAACCCTATATAACCCCTAGCGTGGGGCTAACGATTCCAGACGAGCATAATCCCATTGCCGCAACCCTCCGCCAAGGAAAAATTGCCGAGCTGCCTGCCCTAGAGAATCTGGATCCCACCGATGCAGTGAACCGTGCAATTGCTCAAGTGCTCGGTGGTGGCTGGCTCATTGCCCCAATTCGGATCAATCAGCAGATTTGGGGGGCTTTTTCCTTTCAGCGTTTTAATCATTCCAGCGGCTGGACAGATGAGGAACGCCAACTCATTCTCTCCTTCACCGATCAACTGGCAATTACCATTCAGCAAACAAACTTGTATGACTCACTGCAATTGGCCAATGCCGAACTCTCCCGCCTTGCGACCATTGATGGCCTCACCCAGATTGCCAATCGGCGCTATTTTGACCAGGATTTGCAGCAGCAGTGGCAGTTAGCCCAGCGAGAACAGACGAACATTTCCCTGATTCTTTGTGATGTCGATTTCTTCAAGAACTTCAACGACCACTACGGCCACCAAGCAGGGGATGACTGCCTGATCGCGATCGCGAAAATATTAACCCAAGCGGTGCGCCGTCCCACCGATTTAGCCGCACGCTACGGTGGTGAGGAATTTGCCTTGATTTTGCCCAATACCGATCTCACTGGCAGTCTGTGCGTCGCCGAACGCATCCAACAGCTTCTCTATGCCTTGGAGATTCCCCATATGGCCTCCTCAGTGAGCGATCGCGTCACCTTGAGTATGGGCATTGTCAGCTTGCTGCCCCAAGTCGGCCAACCGGTGAATGAATTCATCACCCTTGCTGATCAGCAGCTCTATCTCGCCAAGCGGGGCGGGCGCGATCGCTATTGCTATGCTTAGACTCTTGCTTAGTGAGAACTCTTTCGTAGGCCTTCAGCAAATAGTGGGGCTTGAGGGCAGTCACTTGGTAGGCCACCAAAATCAGTAGCACAGCCACGAGGGCGATCGGTAGCCCCAAGGGCAGGAACAGTCTATGCTTTGGATCATGGCTAATCATGCGCCGCAACCGCTGGCCAAAAATTTTCAACTTGCCCCGCCAGCCCTGATGATCTTGCACCCGTGGTCTTTGGGAGGGCTTTCCTAACAAGCGCTGCTGCCAGTAGTCATCGTGGCCAATGAGCAAAAATCGCCAGTAGAAGTGCCAGAGGCCATTGGGGGGAGCATGACTCGCACGGGCTTGGGGTTGCCGCCAAATACACTCCCCTTGTTGCAGCAGTGTGTGGGCATGAATGACGCAGTTACCGCGATAGAGGGACAATTCAGTGGGAATGGGGTGATCCGGCAAAAACTGACGGCGAAAAGCCACATTATTCAAAAAGTAGCCCGCCCGCCGGTTCCATTTGCCTTCCCCCACTGTATTGCGGAAAAATGTCAGTCAGTGCCATAGCTGTGCGGTAAACACCAGCCCCGCGAATCGCAGTTTCCCCAGCCAGCACTAGATACGCTTGGGGAGCATCCCCTGTTTCAAGAGCAGGACTTCATTGGCGGCAGTGGGGGGTAAATCTTGGCTAGCAAGGGACTGGAGGGCACGGTGGAGTCCAGCCATATCCGCATTTGCCAAGTGCTCAGTTTCCAAGATGATGGAGAAGGTGGGCAGAAGTGGCGTGGAGGACATAGACATCTTGCAGAGGTAGCCGTTCTGTGGGTACAACTCCAGTGTTATTCTCCCAAACGCCATAAATGAGCCGCCCAAACCGTAAAGAATTGCAACATGCGCCTTTGTCGGGTTAAGGGGCAGAAGAATTGCCTATAATACTGTGAGCACGCCAATGCTTGAGGGAGTTGACGTTGACCACGACCGTTTTTCAAACCACAAAATCCCAAGAAATTTTTGCCGCTGCCCAAAAACTCATGCCCGGTGGCGTCAGTTCACCTGTGCGTGCCTTCAAGTCCGTCGGCGGCCAGCCCATTGTCTTTGATCACGTCAAGGGTGCCCACATTTGGGATGTAGACGGCAACCAATACATTGACTATGTGGGGTCTTGGGGACCCGCGATCGTCGGCCATGCCCATCCCGAAGTCATTGATGCTCTCCATGCCGCCCTTGAAAAGGGAACCAGCTTTGGCGCCCCCTGCGTGCTTGAGAATATCTTGGCGGAAATGGTGATTGCCGCTGTCCCTAGTGTCGAGATGGTGCGCTTTGTGAATTCTGGCACCGAAGCCTGTATGGCAGTGCTGCGGCTCATGCGTGCCTATACCCAGCGGGAAAAGGTGATCAAGTTTGAAGGCTGCTACCACGGTCATGCCGATATGTTCTTGGTCAAAGCAGGGTCAGGAGTCGCTACATTGGGTTTACCCGATTCTCCCGGCGTGCCGAAAGCAACCACCGCCGCCACATTAACCGCACCCTACAACGATCTCGAAGCGGTCAGTCGCCTCTTTGAACAGTATCCCGATGACATTGCGGGGGTGATCCTTGAACCTGTGGTCGGCAATGCGGGTTTTATTCCGCCAGATGCCGGCTTTCTCGAAGGGCTGCGAGAGCTGACAAAACAGTACGGTGCCCTCTTGGTCTTTGATGAAGTCATGACCGGCTTTCGCATCGCCTATGGTGGTGCTCAGGAAAAATTTGGTGTGACACCAGACCTCACCACCCTCGGAAAAGTGATTGGCGGTGGCCTACCGGTGGGTGCCTATGGCGGTCGCGCTGACATTATGAAGATGGTGGCGCCGGCAGGACCGGTGTATCAAGCGGGTACCCTCTCTGGCAATCCCTTGGCAATGACAGCGGGCATTAAAACCTTGGAAATTCTCAGCCGCCCCGGTAGCTATGAGCAGCTGGATCGGATCACAGGCAAGCTGATCCAAGGACTGTTAGAGGCCGCACGGGAATTTGGCCATGAGGTGTGTGGTGGGCACATCAGTGGCATGTTTGGTCTCTTTTTCACCGCTGGTCCGGTGACGAACTATGAGCAAGCCAAGCAGTCCGATTTGAAAAAGTTTGCGGCCTTCCACCGGGGTATGTTGGAGCAGGGGATTTACCTTGCGCCATCCCAGTTTGAAGCGGGCTTTACTTCCCTTGCCCATACAGAGGCGGATATTGAGCGCACCATTGCGGCAGCGCGGACAGTGCTGAGTCAGCTTTGAGCTTTCACCGTCGCGGCAAGGAGCACCACATCCATTAAGTCCGCAAGGTTGAGGCAGGGAAAGACCATGACATCCCCCAATTGATGAATGGCTCGGCTGCTATCTTCGGCCAAGGTAATCATGGGGAGTTTTCGCAGTTTGGGATGATTCTCCAGATCGGCGACCTCGTCAGCGGGCAAATCCCAAATCAGAACATCGGGTTGCCAAATCTCCACCAAGAGATCGGCCTGTTCGAGGTCTTCTGCTTCGAGGAGCCGCAGGTGGGGCAGGCTAATGTCATGGAGGAGGCCGAGGCGGAGTACCGTTTGATTGAGGAGGGGACGCTCAAAAGTCGATTCTTCGACTGGAGCAGCCAATCGCGGGAAACACCAGCGATCGAGGACATCAATCAGCAGGCTGGGATGACTACTCAAGGGCAGCCGTTGCACAAAACCGGTCAAGCCCAAGGGAGTGGCTTCATCGGAGAGGATGATCAACGGAACAGTGGCCGTGAAGGGGCTGGTGGCCAGACTCTCAACCACATCAGCCAAAATGAGACTACTGGCGGGGCGGACAACAATGGCCGTGGGTTGCAGTTGCTCCAGCTTATCCAGCGCTTCAAGGGGATGGCGAGCGACCACATAGCCGTAGTGACTGCGCTGCAATGCGGAAGTCGTGTCCATGATCCACGTGGCATCATTACTGACCAAAAGGATCAATTGAGCCGTAGTGGGTAATTCAGGGGGAAGTTCCTCAGCAAAGGGCAGTAGTACTGTCCACTCACTGGAGTCGTCAGCTTGGGCAATAAAGGAAAGCTCACCATTGTGGAGACGACAGAGTTGGCGGGCGAGCATCAGCCCCATGGTGACTTCGGCGTAGTCCTCGAGGCATTCGTGCAGCAGGCGATCGTGATCCTTGAGGGGAATGCCATGTCCCTCTTCCCACAGTTGCAGCGCCAGCCAATTTTGCCAGCGACTCAGGCGTAGTCCATAGCGATCGCTGGGAAAGAGCATCAGCCACCCCAAGAGATGGGCAAGAATCTGCCGTAGCCGCAGAGCATCGCCGTAGAGGTACACATGGCTCAAGGGCTGATCAATGTGCCACTGCCACTGCCAACCCGGCGGGGTTAGATGGTAAAGATGCTCCGCCAACTCCTGCGATCGCAACCACAAACCCGCCAATTCTACGGTTTCCCATTGCAATTCCAACTCTCGCCAAAGGGCACGGGTGTGGTCCTGCCACGCCTGAATGAGGCGATTCATTTGCCAACCGCTACGCTGGATCAGGGCAAGGTAGTCCTGTTGCTCTGGTAGAGGGTGCTGCCACAAAAGTTGGGTGAGGCTGAGAATCGCCGTTAGGGGATTTTTGAGTTCATGCCCCAAGCTCAGGAGGAGGCGCTTTTGCTGATGGAGGCGCAGTTGGTGCAAGCGGGTGGGGGTCGTCGGATCTGACTCCTGCCGCCGTTGGGCAAAAAATAACCAATAGCGATCGCTCGCCACCGCGACACCGCTTTCTGCCTTCTCCCAGTCCAACGACGTTAAATTCAAGGGAAACGAACACACCTGCCAGAGCGATCGCCCGAAGGGCGCGCTACGCGATCGCGCCTCTAGTGCCTGACAATTCATGCCTTCAAACTTAGGCTGCACCAGTGGCAAGAAATCAGTTAAGTGTTCTGACCAAGCGCGATTTTGCCAAACGACTCTCCCTTGGGCGTTTTGAATTTGTACCGGCAAAGGCAATTCTTCAATCACCTCCAGCCAAGGCAAAGGGGGCTGGCACGCCCAGCGATAGAGCAAGCGTTGCTGATCCAGCAGTCCCAAAAAACAACCCTGTGCATCCACAACCGCAATATAGGCTGGCATCTGGACTTGGCTGCGCAACCACCCCTGAAACTGCAATAGTGTCCACGTTGCGGGTACCACCATCACGGGCGATCGCCAAGAAGCCGTCACACTCCCCACCGCCAAGTCGGCTAACGTCCCTTCCCGCTCCAAACTCAACGCCAACCGCCAGCCCTGCACCACTCCCAAGGGTTTTTGCCCCTCATCCACAATGACGATCGTCTCTGGGAGGGTTTCTTGCCAACGCTGGCACACCTCGCTGAGAGACAAACCTGCCCCCACCGTCATTGCAGGTTCAGTAAAGCTGGCTAGGGAGAGGGAATTCATGGATACAGCCCTTTTTTGCAACGGGGGATACATCAAATAATGAAGTAGGATGCCGTTTTACGCCGGCTTTGCCATTCTTGAGTGTGTTCTGTCCTTGTGAGCAGGGCTGTTGGTCCTAAGCTTGTAATGAAATGGCAACACTCCTCCAGAAAACACTGCCACCACCAGCGAGAAAGTGATAGGATGCTATCAGATGCAAACTCAAGTTCTGAAAGCACGTGGCGCAGTCAACCGCACTAACAATCTGTGGCTTAGTTTACTCGCCCGCTATTGGCCAAGAATTAGTCCGTTTGCACAACTCCGACATCGATGAACTGGTTTACTTTTCGACCGAGAGAGAGTTTTGCAGCTATGTAGAGCAGCGGCGAAATAGCATCGCTTGTTTAATTTTAGAATGGGGAGAGGGGACTCCGCAAATCATTACCTACCTGCACCACAGCGCCACACTCCTGCCGGCAATTATTATCTTTCCGGCTGACCTGTCGCCACTTCCCCCAGGCCCCCACTATCACATTGCTGAAATCATTCTTAGCACCGATAATCTGCATTCCCTGAATCAGTCTATTGAGGAGGCCATCACCGGATTTATCAAGTTGTGTCCGGGGTGTGCGGTGCCCCCCCACGTCATGTTCCGCATGCCGACCCTCAAGGACAGTGGCAACCTTGACCCCCAGCACCGTTTGTCCCAAAAATTAAAGGAGCGCCTAGGCTACCTTGGGGTGTATTATAAGCGCGATACCGCCTTTTTCTTTCGGCGGATGTCCGCTGCCGACAAGCGCAAGCTCCTCGATGAGTTGCGCTCAATTTATCGTACCATTATTCTGGAGTACTTCAGCAGTAATTCCAAAGTTAATGAGCGTATTGATGAATTTGTTAGCAAAGCATTCTTCGCAGATATTTCCGTTTCCCAAGTCCTAGAGATTCACGTTGAACTCATGGATAATTTTTCTAAGCAACTCAAACTGGAAGGCCGCAGTGAGGACATTTTGCTCGATTATCGCCTGACCCTCATTGATGTCATTGCCCATTTGTGCGAAATGTACCGTCGCTCAATTCCGCGTGAGGTGTAGCGCCCATGACCCCACTGCGGAAAACTTACGTTCTCAAACTCTACGTGGCCGGCAACACCCCCAACTCCGTGCGGGCTCTGAAAACCCTCAATAATATTCTTGAAAAGGAATTTAAGGGGGTTTATGCCCTCAAAGTGATTGATGTCCTAAAAAATCCGCAACTGGCGGAGGAGGATAAAATTTTAGCGACCCCAACCCTTGCCAAAGTCTTGCCGCCGCCTGTACGTCGCATCATCGGTGATCTGTCCAACCGAGAGAAGGTGCTCATTGGCTTGGACTTGCTGTATGAAGAAATTGGTGAGCCAGCGGATGACGATCTCAGTTTGGAATAGGCGCAGTGGTTAGAGTATCTCAGTTTAGAATAACCTTTTGGAATTTTTGGCAGCATACTGATCTCAACATCTTCTATGACGAACCTACCTGAAAGTCAGTTCAGTACAACTGAGCAATCGCCTGCGGAAGTCAAGAAAATCCCGACAATGATTGAGGGATTTGACGACATCAGCCATGGGGGACTGCCCCAAGGACGCACCACTTTGGTGAGTGGCACCTCCGGCACAGGGAAGACCCTTTTTGCAGTTCAGTTTCTCTACAACGGCATTACGATTTTTAATGAGCCAGGTATATTTGTTACATTTGAAGAGTCGCCTCAAGACATTATTAAAAATGCCCTGAGCTTTGGCTGGAATCTGCAAAGCCTCATTGATCAAGGCAAGCTCTTTATCCTCGATGCTTCCCCAGATCCCGATGGTCAGGAGGTAGCTGGGGATTTTGACTTATCTGCTCTGATTGAGCGCATTCAGTACGCCATCCGCAAATACAAAGCAACACGGGTTTCCATTGACTCCGTAACAGCTGTTTTTCAGCAGTACGATGCCGCCTCAGTGGTGCGGCGGGAAATTTTCCGCTTGGCGTTTCGTCTGAAGCAACTGGGCGTGACCACCATTATGACCACCGAGCGGGTAGATGAATATGGGCCAGTGGCGCGTTTTGGGGTGGAGGAATTTGTCTCCGATAACGTGGTGATTTTACGCAATGTGCTTGAGGGGGAACGGCGGCGGCGCACTGTGGAAATTCTCAAGCTGCGGGGCACCACCCATATGAAGGGGGAATATCCCTTCACGATCAACAATGGCATCAATATCTTCCCCTTGGGAGCCATGCGTCTTACCCAGCGCTCCTCCAATGTGCGGGTGTCTTCGGGGGTCAAGACCCTCGACGAGATGTGTGGGGGTGGCTTCTTCAAGGATTCCATTATTTTGGCCACGGGGGCAACGGGTACTGGCAAGACCCTCTTGGTCAGCAAGTTCTTGGAGACAGGATGCCAGCAGGGAGAACGCGCCTTGCTGTTTGCCTATGAAGAGTCAAGAGCCCAGTTGTCTCGCAATGCCTCCTCTTGGGGAATTGATTTTGAGGAGCTAGAACGGCGAGATCTGTTGCGGATTATTTGTGCCTACCCTGAGTCAGCAGGGCTAGAGGATCACCTACAGATTATTAAATCCGAGATTGCGGACTTTAAGCCCTCACGGGTGGCCATTGACTCCCTTTCTGCTTTGGCGCGGGGGGTAAGCAACAATGCCTTCCGGCAGTTTGTGATTGGGGTCACTGGATTTGCCAAGCAAGAGGAGATCACCGGCTTTTTCACCAATACGACCGATCAGTTTATGGGCTCTAACTCCATTACCGAGTCCCATATTTCTACAATCACAGATACGATTTTGCTGCTGCAGTATGTGGAAATTCGCGGTGAAATGTCGCGGGCAATTAACGTCTTTAAGATGCGGGGTTCGTGGCACGACAAGGGCATTCGCGAGTATGTCATCACAGAAAAGGGCGCCGAGATCCGCGATTCGTTCCGTAACTTTGAAGGGATTATCAGCGGTACCCCAACCCGTATTGCGGTGGATGAAAAAACGGAGTTGGCACGGATTGCCAAGGGAATGCAGGATCTAGAGAACCAGTAACCCCATGCAGCTCAACCAAGTCATTGTGGTGCACAAGGCCGGCGATCGCCAGAGCAAGGAATGGGCGGATCGCGCCTCCCGTCAACTGCAACAGCGTGGCGCCAATGTGCTTGTGGGGCCGAGTGGACCTAAGGACAACCCCTACCCCGTCTTTATGGCCTCGGTAACAGAGCCGATAGATCTGGCCGTTGTTCTGGGGGGAGATGGCACTTCCTTGGCGGCGGCACGGCATCTGGCTGCGGCGGGGGTTCCGATTCTGGCGGTCAATGTGGGGGGGCATTTGGGGTTTTTGACGGAACCATTAGAGCTGTTTCGCGATATGGAGGCGGTTTGGGATCGCCTTGAGCGGGATGAGTACGCCATGCAACAGCGAATGATGCTGCAAGCCCAAGTGTTTGAGGGATCAAAATTGCATCCTGAAGTGGTGGGCGATCGCTACTATGCTCTGAATGAAATGTGCATTAAGCCGGCATCTGCCGATCGCATGATCACCGCCATCCTCGAAATGGAAATTGATGGCGATGTGGTGGATCAGTACCAGGGGGATGGGTTGCTGGTGGCCACCCCCACCGGCTCCACCTGCTATACGGTCGCCGCCAATGGCCCCATTTTGCATCCAGGGATGGAAGCGCTTGTGGTGACGCCGATTTGCCCCTTGAGTCTTTCGAGTCGCCCCATTGTCTTGCCTGCACGCTCGTCAGTGAGCATTTGGCCGTTGGACGATCACAGCCTCAATACTAAACTGTGGATGGATGGCGTACTGGCCACCTCCATCTGGCCGGGACAGCGGGTACAGGTGACGATGGCCGATTGTCAGGCACGCTTTATCCTCCTGCGGGATCACTACTCTTTCTATCAAACGCTACGGGAGAAGTTGGCTTGGGCAGGGGCACGCATTCCTTACCACAACAACCACCGCAATTAGATCACAACCCCATGCTTGCAACGCATCTATAATGGGCGCATTCCTCACGGGTCTTTTGCGATGATTGTCAGTCCCCTTGAACGAGCGGTGCTTGGATCGAGTGCCGAAACGCTTGTTGATCAGCTTCTGGAAATTGGCATTGCCCTTTCCGCGAGCCAATCCCTAGAGGAACTACTGCATCTCATTCTCACGAAAAGTCGCCAAATTACCGCTAGCGATGCCGGCACAATTTTTCTAGTTCAGGGCGAACGGGCAGTTCTGGAATTTAAGGCGGCTCAAAATGATAGTGTTGCTCTCCCTGAGCAGGTACAGGACACTACAGTCCCCCTCACCCCTGATAGCTTGGTGGGCTATGCCGCCCTCACGGGGGAATCCCTGAATATTCCCGATGTGTATGCCCTAGCGGGAAACGAGCTGTACCAATTCAATCGTTCTTTTGATGAAGCCCTGCGCTATCGAACCTGCTCGGTGCTGGTGGTGCCGATGCAAAATGTCAGTGGTGAGGTGATTGGCGTTCTGCAACTGATTAACCGCAAGCGATCGCCCGACGCGCGGCTGACGCCAGAAACCACTGTGGCTCTCACCCAACCCTATAGCCCTTGGGAAGAACACATTGTGCGATCGCTGGCCAGTCAGGCGGCTGTGATTATTGAGCGCAACCATCTCCTAGAAAGTATTGAACAGCTCTTTGAGGGCTTTGTCACCGCCTCAGTACAAGCAATTGAGGTGCGGGATCCCACCACGGCGGGACATTCGGAACGGGTGGCAGCACTGACAGTACGCCTAGCGGAGATCACCCATGCAACCTCAAGGGGGGTCTTTCGGGAAGTCTCCTTTAGCGATCGCCAACTGCAAGAGATTCGCTATGCAGCGCTGCTCCATGATTTTGGTAAGGTGGCCGTCCCTGAAGCCATTCTCAACAAGCAAAAGAAATTTTTCCCTGAGCAACTGGAGGTGATTCGCCAACGGTTTGCCCTTGTGCGCCGCACCCTAGAAATGGAAACGGCTCAAGCCAAGGTGAACTATCTCCTGTGCCATCCCCACACGGTTCATAGCCCAGAACAGGCCTGTCACCACTGCGCCTTTTTACGGCACCTCGATCAGGAACTCCGCCAACAACTGCTCACCCTCGAAGTCTATTGGCAGTTGCTCGAGCAGGCCAATGAGCCGCAAATTCTTGATGAAGAGCCCCTTGCCCGCCTTCAGGAATTAACCCAGTTTTATTATCGCGGGACTGATGGCGAACTCCATCCCCTGATTACGGCCAGCGAACTCGAGCAACTCTTGGTGCGGCGAGGGAATCTTACCCAACAGGAGCGGCGGCTCATTGAAGCCCACGTGACCTATACCTACCAATTTCTCTCTCGCATTCCCTGGACACCCCACCTAAAAAATGTGCCGATCATTGCCTATGGTCACCATGAGCGATTGAATGGCAGTGGCTACCCGCGAGGTATTGGGGCGGCGGAGATTCCTTTGCAAACCCAGATGCTGGCGATCGCCGATATTTACGATGCCCTGACGGCCAAGGATCGCCCCTACAAAAAGAGCCTACCCGTGGATGCGGCCCTAGAGATTCTGTGGCAGGAGGCCAAGGAATTTAAGATTAATCCCGATCTCGTTGAACTCTTTGAGCAACAGGAGGTCTTTCGGGTGCTGGGGCACCAGCGCTAGGGTTGATGGGGAGACGATCGCAAAAAGGAGACTTTCCAAAGCGTAGCCGCCAGCCAATTAGTACAGGTATGGGCGACGATCGCTAGGAGTAAATTATTCATTGCGACGGCACTATAGGCAAACAGCCCGCCCACAATGGTTGCCCACAGGGCATAGGGCCACTGCTGCCGCGATCCAGCGTGCAAAATACCAAAGCACACCGAGCTACCGATAATCCCTGCCCAGTTGAGACCCAAGCTTGGTAGGAGCACCCCGCGAAAGAGCAGCTCTTCACTGAGGCCAGGCAGAATGCCAATCCAAAATAAATCAGGCCACAGCAGCGGTGAAAGTACCAGTTTCAGGTAGGTATCCGACGCATGGCGGTAGGCGGGCCAGAGCCGATACAAAATAGCCCCCATCCCCGTAATTCCTAAGCAGAGGACAATCCCTAAAACCACTGCCCAACCATCCCAGCGCAGCGGCAGAAGTCCCGCGGAAAAGGGGGTCAATAACCACACCCGCGCCAAAATCAGCCACAGGATGGCCGTCAACGCCATGGCCACTAAGACCTGCGTACGACTCAGAGGCTCATCGGGCAGGGGGGACTCCTCCATAGGCCTACGCTTTCTGGAATTGACCAAATTGGAAGTTATAGACCTCTTCCTCTTTTTCAGAGATGAGTTTGAGATCTGAACAGGGGCGAGCCACACAGAGGAGCACATAACCTTTTTCCCGCAGTTCGGGACTCAGCCCCATGGCATCGCCGTGATCAACGGTACCCTCTTGAATTTGGGCGGCACAGGTAGTGCACACTCCCGCATTACAGGAACTGGGGAGATCAATGCCAGCAGCGGTGGCCGATCGCAGGATGGGTTTATCGGCACTGGCTTCAAACGTGTAGGTTTGTCCTTGGTGC
The DNA here is from genome assembly GCF_031460975.1 of Thermosynechococcus sp. HY213. Lineage (NCBI taxonomy): Bacteria > Bacillati > Cyanobacteriota > Cyanophyceae > Acaryochloridales > Thermosynechococcaceae > Thermosynechococcus > Thermosynechococcus sp. HY213. The sequence goes on from NZ_JAVKVB010000016.1 coordinate 325,118, forward strand.
AGGATCTCAACACGAAAGGTTTGGGTCATTCTTGCAGTGAGCTATGACGCAACATCTTTCCTATTATCCCCCTAATCCTCGCGATCGCTGGTTTCCTCTAGTGCGGACTTTAGCCAGCGGCTCAAAGGTTCAGGGATGGCGACCCGTTGGCGTTCTTGCAGGCAAATGTGTTGTGTCTGGGCAATGGCCACGCGATCGCCCCCCGCATTGTAGAGCGTATAGGTGAGTTGAAAACGGCTGTGATCCAGTCTTTGGGGGTCAATGGTCACCCGCAGGCGATCGCCACAGTAGAGGGGCTGAAGACAACGCACCTGCGCCTCCGTAATCGGCACAATCAGGCCATTGTTGCTAAAAAATTGCCGCAGATCCACCCCCAACTGGGCAAGGACATCCTCATAGGCCTCATGGCAAAACCGCAGCAGATTAGCAAAGTAAACTACCCCAGCGGCATCCGTGTCAGCAAAATGAACCGTGCGCTCATAGTCGCGAAGGGGTGTTGTATTCATTGATGACCATCCCATAGGGTTGCCCAACACAAGTCGTACAAGTCGTACGCAAAAACGCACCACAGCCTTTATTGTTAATGTAGAGTACAGCCCTTTCGCAAGCTATTGGGGTACGGGACGGATGAGGAACAAAGGCAGTTCTGATCTGCGACTTCTTTTGAGCACGCTTGTCATCAGCGGCTTGGTCGCAGCACTGGCCTATTGGCAACTCAGTCAACGCTGGACGCCCTCCCCCGATCAGAATGGTGGCTCCCCTACAGAAACCACCTCCAAGTGGCAAAAAATTGCCCTCGCTACGACGCTGCGCGGCCATCAAGATGAAGTGAACGCGATCGCCCTTAGTCCCGACGGTAATTTACTCGTCAGTGGTGGCGACGATCGCAAGCTGTATTTTTGGAATTTGGCTACGGGAACTGCCCTCGGACAAGCCACCGGTCACACCGATTGGATCTACGCCCTTGTGATCACGCCCGATGGTCAAACCGTAATTAGCGGCAGCAAAGACAAAACCATCAAACTCTGGGGTGTGAGCGATCGCCAGCTCCAAGCCACCCTCACTGGCCACCAAGATTTTGTAAATGGCTTAGCCCTCAGTCCCGATGGCCGCACCCTTGCCAGTGCCAGCTATGATCACACCGTCAAACTGTGGGATCTCCCTAGCCGTCAGGAAATCACTACCCTAAAAGGCAATGAGGGCATCATGCTCAGCGTTGCCATTAGTCGCGATGGGCGTTTTTTAGCCACTGGCGGAGTGGATAAGCTGATCCGCATTTGGGATTTGCCCTCGCGCCGCCTCCTGCGCACCCTCGAAGGACACACTAGCGATGTCAACAGCCTCGCCTTCACTCCCGACAACAGCCAACTAGTGAGCGGCAGCGACAAAGACGGGATCAAAGTCTGGAACTTGGCCACAGGAGAACTTCAGCATCAGTTTGGCACCGAAGGTGGGCAAGTCTTTAGTGTGGCGGTGAGTCCCGATGGCAGCACCATTGCCAGTGGTCACGGCGATCAAACCGTCAAACTTTGGTCCCTCTCTGGTCAGCCATTACGTAACCTCAAGGGACACTCGGGCGCGGTGTACAGTGTCGTCTTTGGTCAGGATCAACTGATCTCCGCCAGTGAAGACAGCACCATCAAAGTGTGGCGCCTGTTTCCAGGGACATGATCGGCCACGTCTGTTGCAAAAAAAAATGGCTAAGATTCCCAAGCATCCTAGCCACCGAGAACAACGGCTTAAAGATTCACCTAGCCAACACTGCCTTCTAGCTTCAGGCTCAGCAGGCGATCGGCCTCGACCGCGAATTCCATCGGCAACTGGTTAAAGACATCGCGACAGAAGCCACTAATCATCATTGAGACCGCATCTTCGGTAGAAATGCCCCGCTGGGCAAAGTAGAAAAGTTGATCCTCACCAATTTTTGAGGTTGAGGCCTCATGCTCCACCTGTGCCGTGGGGTTTTGTACCTGAATATAGGGGAAGGTATTGGCGGCTGCCGTATCACCAATGAGCATCGAATCGCATTGGGAATAGTTGCGTGCTCCCGTGGCCTTCGGCCCAATTTTCACCAAGCCGCGATAGCTATTTTGGGAGTGCCCTGCTGAGATCCCCTTGGAGACAATCGTGCTGCGGGTATTCTTACCAATGTGGATCATCTTGGTGCCCGTGTCCGCCTGCTGGTATTGATTGGTGAGGGCAACGGAGTAGAATTCACCCACGGAATTATCCCCCACCAAGACACAACTGGGGTACTTCCAAGTAATGGCTGAACCTGTTTCCACCTGTGTCCAAGAAATTTTGGAGTTGCGGCCAAGGCAGAGTCCACGCTTGGTCACAAAGTTATAGATGCCCCCCTTGCCGTTTTCATCGCCAGCGTACCAGTTTTGCACCGTGGAGTATTTGATTTCGGCATTGTCAAGGGCCACCAGTTCTACGACTGCTGCGTGGAGTTGATTGGTATCGAACATGGGAGCAGTACAGCCTTCAAGGTAGCTCACATAGCTGCCCTCATCAGCAATAATCAGCGTGCGCTCAAACTGCCCCGACTCCCCATTGTTAATGCGGAAATAGGTGGATAGCTCCATCGGACAGCGGGTGTTCTTGGGAATATAGACAAAAGAGCCATCGGAAAAGACGGCGGAGTTCAAAGCAGCATAGAAGTTATCGCCAATGGGGACAACGCTGCCCAAGTATTTCTGCACCAACTCGGGATATTCGTGGAGCGCTTCAGAAATGGAGCAGAAAATGATCCCCTGCTTGGCCAACTCCTCACGGAATGTGGTAGCCACTGACACGCTATCGAAAATGGCATCTACGGCCACATTGCTCAGCCGCTTTTGCTCTGAAAGGGGAATCCCCAGTTTCTCAAAGGTTTCCAGCAGGACGGGATCCACTTCATCCAAGCTCTTCAGCTTTTCCTTTTGTTTTGGAGCCGAGTAATAGACAATGTCTTGGTAGTTGATGGGGGGATAGCTCACCCGTGGCCATGTGGGTTCGCTCATCTTCAGCCATTGGCGATAGGCTCGCAGGCGAAACTCCAGCATGAACTCTGGCTCGTTCTTTTTGGCAGAGATGAGGCGGATAATGTCCTCGTTGAGACCTCGGGGAATGGTTTCCGTCTCAATTTGGGTGACAAAGCCGTATTTATAGGGCTGATTGACGAGGGATTGTACCGTTGCCGACATCGAGTGTTCTCTTGGGTGAAGGAATGGCCAAAATTTAGAGTATATTAAGCAACAAGATGGTTGCTTTATCTCTAGGACTAATTTAGCAACAAAACGGTTGTTTTAGTCAAGGGGGCGTTGCGTGACGCTCACATCAGATACTAAACAGGACATCTTACACTGCCTTCTCCGCGACGGTCACCTCAGTGCCCAGGAGTTGGCGGCACAACTGGCGATTAGTCCGCAAGCGGTGCGGCGGCACCTCAAGGATCTAGAGGCGGAGCAACTAGTGACCTATGAAGTCCTGTCGGGTACGGTGGGGCGTCCCCAATACCGTTACACGATTAGCGAGGCGGGACGAGAGGAACTACGGCAACTGCAACTGCGGCAACAGTCGAGTCAGACAAAGGGCTTTGCCGTTGAACTCTTGGAATCCGTAGCAGCAACCCTAGGCCCCGAGCAGATGCAGGACGTATTGCAGGCAGCTTGGCAGCGCAAGGCATTGGCCTATCGCGAGCAAATGGGAAGCGGTACGTTGGCGGAACGCTTGGCACGACTGGTGGCCCTGCGGCGACAGGAAGGGTATATGGCAGAGTTTTACCCCGTAAGTGAGCCTCAAGGTGCCTATCTCTTTACGGAATACAATTGTGCAATTTCCGCCGTTGCCCAGTCTTTTCCCACCGTCTGTAATCATGAGTTAGAGATGTTTGCGATCGCCCTTGGGGATTGTGCTGTGGAGCGCACCCATTGGCTTGTGGATGGTGAACATCGCTGTGGTTACCTGATTCGTCCTCTGAAGTAGCATGGCCTTTTGTCCGCCCACGTTTGTCCAGCAGAGCTTTAGCACCAGCAGTGGCCGTATGGTCTATTACACCCCCAGCGATCGCTACTGGGGTCAGGTGCAATCTCGCCCTCCCCTGGTCTTTCTCCACAGTTTGGGGGGTGGGTCTAGCCACTACGAGTGGTCGCAGGTGTATCCTGCCTTTGCGGCTCGCTACCGCGTTATTGCCCCGGATCTCATTGGTTGGGGCGAGTCGGATCACCCTGCCCGCGACTACAGCACTAGTGATTACTGGCTAATGATTGCTGAACTGTTGCGGATGCTGGGTTCCCCTGTGCCGGTGGTTGCCTCCTCCCTAACGGCGGGCATTGTGGTGCGCTTGGCGATTCAGCAACCCCATCTTTTTGAGCGTTTGTGTCTGGTCTGCCCCAGTGGATTCAATGACTTTGGTGAAGATCAAGGACAGGCGATCGCCAATGCCCTGCTGAGGGTGCCGATTCTTGATCGCCTCATTTACACCGTTGCTGCTGCTAACCCCTTGGCAGTGCGCAACTTCCTGAGCCAGTTTATTTTTTCCGACCCCCAGCGGCTTAAAGAAGAAACCGTAGAAGCGTACCTCCACTCTGCCTGTCGTCCCAATGCTGAATGGGCAGCTCTGGCCACCCTGAAGGGAAATCTCTCCTTTGATCTCAGCCAGTATTTACCCCAGTTAACGATCTCCACCGTGATCCTCTGGGGAGAAAAGGCCAAGCTCACGCCCCTTTCTCTAGGTGAGCGACTCTATGCCACCGCCCGCGATCGCCTGCAACAGTTTCACGTGATCCCCAAAGCAGGGGTCTTACCCCATCTGGAGCAACCCGAATGGGTGATCTACAGCCTGCGGCGCGATTTCTTGCTTTAAGTTGTTCCCGATACAGGTATCCTAGAAGTATTGCTTGAAGTATTGGTGCAATGGCAGAAATTCAATTTATCCGTGGCGTTGATGAAGAAGTGGTTCCCGATGTGCGTTTGACGCGGGCACGGGATGGCAGCAGTGGTCAAGCCATGTTTTACTTTGATAACCCGAAAATCGTCCAAGAGGGCAATTTGGAGATCACGGGGATGTACATGGTGGACGAAGAAGGCGAAATTGTTACCCGTGATGTCAATGCCAAGTTCATTAACGGCCAGCCCGTTGCCATTGAGGCCACCTACACGATGCGCAGCCCCCAAGAGTGGGATCGCTTTATTCGCTTTATGGATCGCTACGCTGCCAGCCATGGCCTTGGCTTCCAGAAGTCCTAACCAGTCTTAAATTGATCGGGTGCCGATTCAAAAAGATTGTGCTAGCTTAAAGTTACGATGCCTTTTTTGTCTTTATTCAGGACACAGGGCATCTGCAAGTTCTATAGCGATACAGTAGGGACATCAATGGATTATCTAGAGAGCCTGCTTGACACCCTCAAATCGTGGTTAAAAAAACTGTTGGAACTTCTAGGTGGCGCCGATCCCACCCCTGAGCTGGAGCCAATTCCGATTCCCGTGCGCGATCGCCGATAGAGCGACAGCATTCAACACCATTGAGTCAGTTTTGAACGGTTAGGTTAAGCTTGGCCTTTCATATTTTGGTGCTTCATGGTCCCAATCTAAACCTGTTAGGGCAACGGGAGCCGGGGATTTATGGGGTTGTGACACTAGCGAGCATCAACCAATCTTTGGCAGCCTTGGCGCAGGAGTTAGGGGTAACCATTGAGTGCCTCCAATCCAATCATGAAGGGGTCTTGGTAGATGCGATTCAAGAGGCAATGGGGCGTGCCCAAGGCATTTTGATTAACCCCGCAGCCTATACCCACACCAGCGTAGCTCTACGAGATGCGATTGCTGCGGTTGCCCTGCCCACTGTGGAAGTTCACCTGAGTAACATTCATCAACGGGAAACTTTTCGCCATCATTCCTACATTGCGCCGGTGGCGATCGGTCAAATTGCTGGCTTTGGTGCTGATAGTTATTTGTTGGGGTTACGGGCACTGGTCAATTATTTACAAGCAAAAGGCTAATTCTCAGCGGGGGGGGCGATCGCCAGCGGTGTTCCCAACTGTCGTGCCAGCCAAAATTCCAGATTGCGTACCCAAGATTTACCATCAAGACGCTTGACAAGAACGGGTTGCACCAAGATCGTGAACATCCCCAAGCGATTGCCCACGAGAATATCCGTAAACAGGCGATCGCCCACCATGGCCACCTGATCATAGGGCAAATTCATGGCTTGCACGGCCTGACGAATCTTACGCCGCGAGGGCTTGCCTGCCCCCATCAAAAAGGGTAACTCCACCTGCTGGGCAATACGTTCAATGCGGCGATGGTTCAAGTTATTGCTCACTAGCCAGATCGGCATCTGATGCTTGATCTCCAGTAGCCACGCCAGAATTTTCGGCGGCAGATCTTCATCCCACGTGGGGAGGAGCGTATCATCCACATCCAGCACCATGCCCCGCAGATGATATTTTTCCAACAGACTGGGGTGCAACTGTTCAATGGTGCTTTCAAGAATTAAATCCGGTTGCAGCAGTGCTGCTAGAGACCCAGTGGCCATTGAAAACGCAAATAACAAAGAAGAAGCTTCTGCCAGACTATCACGATCCTAGGGGAGAGTGGGAACTGCAAAAATCTTTCCTAGCGTTACTCCAATCACAAAGGATATGCTACCATCTGAGAGAATGCCGCGTGTCAACGGATATGGCGAAGGTTCTGGTACTCAATGCCTCCTATGAACCACTCAATATTACGAGTTGGCAACGGGCAGTTGTCCTTTTAATCAAGGGCAAGGCGGAGCAAGTCGAGCACAACGGCAAGATGGTTTACAACAATTTTCCCTTGCCGACCGTCATTCGCCTGCGGCATTATGTCGTCACTCCCTACAAAGAAATTCCCCTTACTCGCCGCAATATCCTGCATCGAGATGGCCATTCTTGCCAGTACTGTGGCTATACCGGGGATGAGCTCACCCTTGATCACGTCATCCCCAAATCGCGAGGGGGAGGGGACACTTGGGAAAATATTGTGACCGCTTGTGTGCGCTGTAATGTCAAGAAGGGGAATCGCACCCCAAAAGAGGCCAATATGCCCCTACGGCAAACACCGCGGCGCCCCATTAGTAGCCTATACTTTGAGGTTACAAAGCACGTGCGCACGGGTACTCACCAAGAATGGCGTAAGTATGTTATTGGTGCCTAGTTTTTTCCACTCCATTGAATCCTGAGGGGAAAAGTGGCGGCCTCTCTCTGCAAAGGCCTTACCGAGACCTTTGGCAAGAATCAGTGGCTAGCAAGGGAGAAGTGAGGCGATCGCGTATTCTAGTATCGTAGGGAAGAAGCTTTACCTTTGAACAACTCCACTTAAGGTCGTTATGTCAAGTATTGAGGCCGAAAACTTTAGTCAACTCTTTCCACTGTTTGCAGCCAGTTCCGAGGCGGCACTTTCTTCAATGCTGTCAGTGGCTTGGCATAACACCTACCCGGCGGGGCGTGCCATTCTAATTGAAGATGCGTGGGGCAATGCGGTTTACTTTATCCTCTCAGGCTGGGTGAAGGTGCGGCGACTGCTCGCTGATGGGGATTTCATGACCCTAGCGATCCTTGGGCCGGGGGATTTTTTTGGTGAAATGGCCATTCTTGACCAATCACCCCGCTCAACAGATGTGGTGGCGCTGTGTCCAGCGGAAGTTTTGTCTGTGCCGGCGCAAAAATTTGTCCATGTCCTGCGCCATGAGCCGGATCTGCACTATCGGATGCTGCAATTGATGGCACAGCGGCTACGCTTGACCAATACGCGCATTGAACTGTTGCACAAACCTCCTGCCGTCAAACTAGCCCATGTCTTGGTGAATTTGGCACGGCGCTATGGTCAGCATCCAGGGGGCAATGCCAACACAGCCGTGATTTTCAATGTGCCCATCAAGGATTTAGCGGATGTGGCCAACATTAGCCCTGATGAAGCCCATCAACTGCTGGATAAACTGGTGGCGAAAAACTGGATCAAGATTGATGCGGCCAAGCAACAACTCCAAATTCTCAATTTGCCGCAACTAGAGCAATTGGCACAGCAAGCGGTGAATTAAAGTTCTGTTGGCTTGTTGAGGCGCAGTGACCTCGCCTAGGATAGCAATAGTTGCAAGCTCTTTCTGCTATGGCGATCGCCCCCAACCTCTACGAACACACCTTGGTTCGCTACACGGATCCGCTGCATGCGACAGAACTCCTGCGGCAATATCGCCCGTACCTAGAAATGATTCCCAGTATGCGGCGACCTCAAGAGAGTTTAATTCCAATTCCGCTGCCGATCGCCCATATTCAGGTTCCTGCCGCCACAACCTCGAACCAACGTCCCCAAGTGAAGTCGGTGATGGTGCCCTGTGATTTGGTCTTTGTCCTGTGCGATCCCGAGTGGAAAGTCAAAACCGACATTGAACTGCTGGTCTTTATCCATCGGCCAGGGGAAAGCTTTACGGAACTGCTGACCCGCTGGCGCCAATCCCAAGTGCTCCTCAGTCGCAGTTATAGCTGGGATATGCCCCTGCAACATCGCGATATATTTAGCGAGGGCGCCAATCGTCAATTTCCCCTCTTTGTCCTCTTTCAAGAAACCCTTGCCGTGATCAAGCGCGGTCTCAAGGCTGCCCGATTGCCCTGCGTGATTGATACCACGATTCTCAAGGAACAGCCGTCTTCAGCCACAAAGCTTATGACGGGTGCCTCAGAAAGCACAGAATAGGTTGATCAATATCACAACTTAAGCACCAGCTCCATCACTGCCCTCCCCCTCGCCAAGGGCAGAGAATACCACTATCGAGCTGAATTCTCGATGTTGTGAGTTGAGTTGTCCTATGGTGGCTACCCCCATTCAACCCGTGTCCGATCGTCCATTGACAACGGATTTGGTGCGGCAGTATTTGCAGGAAATTGGCCGTGTGCCCTTGCTCACCCCTAGCCAAGAACTGCGCCTTGCCCAACAGGTTCAGCAGTACCAAGCTCTGCTCGCAGTGCGAGATCAGTCCGATGACCCCCAGATCAAGCGCTATGTGGCGGCTGTGAGGGAGCGCGATCGCCAGCAGCGGCAGTTGGGGCGTCCCCTTACCCGTACCCAATGGGCTGCGCGACTTAAGATGAGTGTGGCTGAATTGCAAACCTGTGTGCAGGCGGGTCGTCAAGCTTGGGCAAAGGCAGCGAATATGACCCTAAGTGAACTTCAGCACATTGAGCGGCAAGGACAGCGGGCAAAAACCCAATTGCTGCAAGCCAACCTGCGCTTGGTGGTGAATATTGCCAAAAAATATCAACATCGCGGCGTGGAATTTTTAGATCTGATCCAAGAGGGGAGTTTGGGTCTAGAACGTGCCGTTGAAAAATTCGATCCGACCAAGGGATTTCGCTTTAGCACCTATGCCTACTGGTGGATTCGCCAAAGTGTCACCCGTGCCGTTGCTAGCCAAAGCCGCACAATCCGCTTGCCCATTCACATGGTGGAAAAACTCAATAAAATTAAGCGTGCCCAACGGCGTCTTGCGGCTCAACAAGGCGCGATGCCCAGTCTAGCGGACATTGCCCAAGAACTGAATCTGGAGGTGTCACAGGTGCGGGAAGTGCTCATGGCTGTTCCCAAATCCGTGGCCTTGGAACAGCGGGTTGGCTCCGACCAAGAAACGGAATTGCAGGAGCTAATTGAATCCACTGCCCCCACCCCCAATGAAGTGATCATGCGTGAGTCCCTGCGTACTACTTTGAAGCAACTCCTCAGTGATCTATCGCCCCGTGAGCGGCAAGTGATGGAACTGCGCTATGGCCTCGGCGAGCAGCCCGCCCTTGAGATGGCGGAAATTGCGGCACTGCTGGGACTGAGTCGGGAGCGGATTCGCCAAATTGAGCACCGTGCCCTGCAAAAGTTGCGGCAGCCCCAACGGCGCCGAGAAATTCAAGACTATCTTGAGGAGTTTGCCTAGGGCGTCTCCAACTGAATGCCGTGGGGACAGCACTCACAGATCCATAGATCAAGGTCGGGGTCTGGTAGGGCGCGCCGTACCCGTTGCATGATGCTGTAACCTTCATCGGCAGAGGGCGCTAGGGCAAACACTGTTGGCCCAGATCCTGACATCATGCTGGCGATCGCCCCAGCGGCGAGGAATTGCTCCTTTAACTCTGCCACCAACGGATAGCGGGGCAACACTACCTTCTCTAAATCATTACGGAGGCTGGCGGCCAATTTGGCGATGTCACGCTGCTGAATGGCCTGTAACAGGGTTGCGGATCCCCCCTCTTGGCGGGCTTTTTCCTGCTCGTTGGGGGTTTGGGCATAGGTGGCGGCGAATTCTTGCCGATAGGTTTGATAGGCCCAAGGGGTGGCCACACTGAGGGAGCGATACTTCCCTAGGATCACAGTTAATCCCTGTAAATCCGCTAGGGGTGTCAACTGTTCACCGCGCCCTAGGGCTAAGGCGGTTCCCCCTTGCAGACAGAAGGGCACATCAGCCCCCAATTGCGCTGCAAAGGTTTGCAATTCCGCTTGCGTCAGACCCAACTGCCACAGGAGATCTAAGCCCACGAGTACCGCTGCTCCATTGGTGGAACCCCCGGCCAAGCCTGCCCCCATAGGAATTCGTTTTTCAATGAAAATTTCAACGCCATCGCGATCGGGAAAATGCTGCTGGAGTAAGGCCGCTGCTTTGTAGGCGAGATTTCGTTGATCGCAGGGGACAGCCGGGTTGGTGCAATGGACTTTAATTTGGCGATCGCGCCGCGGGATGAGTTCAATGCGATCCATGAGGGAAACCGCCTGCATGACCATTACCAGCTCGTGGTAGCCACTGCCATCTAAACAATTGCCAACAATTTGTAAAAAGAGATTAATTTTGGCAGGTGCCAGCAAACGATACACGCAGCCCCATCCTCACAACCACCTCGTTCAATAGCATATTATTCTTCTATTCCTCTTTGGCAGGCGCTAAACAGAAGTCCCCATGATTTTGGAACGAATGATTGAGCTGTTGCAGTTGCCCTTTATGCAGCGGGCACTGTGGGCAGGGATCTTTACGGGAGGGATGGCGGGTGCCCTCGGTAGCTTTACAATCCTGCGGCAACTTTCTTTTTTTAGTGATGCCTTGGGGCACTCAGCCCTACTGGGAATTAGCCTAGGAATTATTCTAGGATTGAATCCCTCCGTGATGTTGCTGCCCTTTGCCGTGGTGTTTGCCCTCGGGGTGACCTATCTGCTGGAGCATACGCGACTGTGGACGGATGCCCTCTTGAATATCATCTATTCGGCCTCGTTGGCGGTGGCGGTGATTTTGCTGAGTATCAGCGATCGCTATCAGGGGGGGCTAAATAATTTACTCTTTGGCGATATTTTGGCGGTGCGCCCAGCCGATCTCGTCATGAGTGGCATGCTCTGCGCCCTTGTCGGCACTTTCATCCTGCTCACGTTACGGGTGCAATTGTTAATCACAGTGAATGAGGCCTTGGCGGTGGCGCGGGGGGCGGCGGTGGGGATTCAGCGGCTGCTGTTTATCACCCTATTGGCCTTGGTGGTTGCCGTCTCGATTAAGACAGTGGGGGTATTGCTCATTAGTGCTTTTGTGGTGATTCCCGCCTGTGGCGCTCGCCTGTGGAGTCGGCAATTTTCGCAGTACGTGGTTTTGGCGGCCCTAGTAGGGGTAGGCAGTGCCATTGTTGGTATGCTCTTGTCAGCAGGGATGAATTGGCCATCGGGGCCGAGTATTGTGGTCTGTCAACTGGTGTTCTTTTTAGGCTCGATCGCGATTAACTCACTGCGAGGGGCGTGGCTGCATAGAGGGCAGAAATCTCCAGCAAGCTGAGGCGTGAACGGGCTGTCAGCTCCAAGGGGGAGCGATCGCCCCGCTGGAAATGATCCACTGCCGCACAGCCAATCATCGCTGCATTATCGGTACATAGCCGCAGAGGCGGAAAAATCAACTGTAGCCCCAAGGGTTCAGCAGCCGCAGTCAGGTGTTGTCGCAGTCCAGAATTTGCCGCTACGCCTCCCCCAATGGCGAGGGTTTTGAATCCATGATCCACTGCTGCCGCGATCGCCCGCTTGGTCAAGGCCTGTGCCACCGCCTTCTGAAAACTGGCCGCAAGGTCAGCCACCGGCAATTCATCATGGGTTTGACGCAGCTCCTCCACGAGTCGTGCCACTGCGGTTTTCAGCCCACTAAAACTGGAATCGTAGGGATGCACCTTGCCATCGGGGAGGCGGATATTTCCCTCTGGTAGATCAAAGGCCTCTGGATTGCCCTGCTGCGCCAAGCGATCGAGCACTGGCCCCCCTGGATAGCCCAAGCCCAGTAGGCGTGCTACCTTATCGTAGGCTTCCCCCGCCGCATCATCCCGCGTTTGGCCAAAGAGTTGGTACTCGCCACAGCCATAAACGCCAATGAGACTGGTATGCCCGCCAGACACTAAGAGGCAGAGAAACGGTGGTTCAAGGGTCGGTTCCGCTAAGTAGGAGGCATAGAGGTGGCCTTCAAGGTGGTGAATTCCCAAGAACGGTTTTTGCTGCACAAGGGCAAGGGTTTTTGCCGCCGTAACCCCAATGAGCAGCGACCCCACCAATCCGGGAGCACAGGTGACAGCAATGGCATCAATGGCAGACCAATCACAACCGGCCTCACTCATCGCTGCTGTGATCACGCCGTTAATGTTTTCCAAGTGGGCACGGGAGGCGACTTCCGGTACGACACCGCCAAAGGGTTGATGGGCACGTACTTGGGAGGCAATCACATGACTTTCAATGGCGCGATCGCACACTACGGCTGCTGCCGTTTCATCACAACTGGTTTCAATGGCCAGAATTCTTACCATCGGGCAGACGTGGGCATGAAGCTAGAGCCTCTTTTCAGTCTAGCCGGTTTTTCGAGTGAAGTTGCTGAAGGGCGTTTGCGCAATGCCGTGAATTCTCGAGGTTGCAACCAGCGCTACGGTGAAGATTCTTAAGAATCTCCTAAATCCCGATCAAGAAGTAGGATATACTATGGGTTGGGCAATCTGCTCAATGTCGTGCGTGTGCCAAACGTCTTGTGGAACTGTCTGCCAAAAGTGAGTACGCCCTCTTGGCGCTCTTGGAAATGTCAGCGGCCTATGAACAGGCGGAGCCGCTACAAATTCGCCAAATTGCTGCCCTGCACAACATTCCCGATCGCTATCTGGAGCAACTGATGGCGACCCTACGCCGCAAGGGGCTGATTCGCAGTCAGCGGGGCGCCCGGGGTGGCTACTTGCTGGCAAAAGCACCTTGGCAAATCTCAATTTTGGACGTGCTCAACTGTATCGAGGGGATTGAGTCCAAGCTCGCCCAAAAGCCGCCTGAAAAGGGCGATCTGGAGCGTAGTCTGATCCGTTCAGTGTGGCTAGAGGCCTGCGCAGCAGCCAATGATGTTTTGAAAAAGCATACCCTTCAGGATTTGTGCGATCGGCGGCAGGCTTACCAGCAAGTGGATGTCATGTACTACATCTAGGCTGGGGTTGACATTCATCTAATTTTTCTAAGGTTTTTGTCTTGAATTGGAGATTGATATCCCATGAACATTGCCCCCGATATTACTGCCCTCATTGGTCGGACGCCCCTTGTACGCCTGAACCGCATTCCCCAAGCGGAAGGCTGTGTGGCAGAAATTGTCGTCAAACTAGAGAGCATGAATCCTGCGGCCTCGGTTAAGGATCGCATTGGCCTGAGTATGATTCAGGAGGCAGAAGCAGCGGGTCTCATTACCCCCGGTAAGACGGTTTTGGTGGAACCCACATCGGGCAATACCGGGATTGCCTTAGCAATGGTGGCGGCGGCAAAGGGCTATCGCCTGATTCTCACTATGCCAGAGACCATGAGTGCAGAGCGGCGAGCTATGCTGCGTGCCTATGGAGCAGAGCTGGATTTGACCCCCGGCACAGAGGGGATGAGTGGTGCCATTCGTCGCGCCGAAGAAATTGCTGCCTCCCTTGAAGATGCTTTCATGCTGCAACAATTCAAAAATCCCGCCAATCCCAAGATTCATCGTGAAACCACTGCCCTCGAAATTTGGCAAGATACGGACGGTCAAGTGGATATTTTGGTGGCTGGAGTGGGTACTGGAGGTACGATTACGGGAGTGGCAGAAGTGATCAAAGCCAAGAAGCCCAGCTTTCAGGCGATCGCTGTCGAACCTAGCAATAGTCCTGTCCTTTCAGGAGGCAAACCAGGGCCGCACAAAATTCAAGGTATTGGCGCCGGCTTTGTGCCCCCCGTTCTCAAACGGGAACTTATTGATGAAGTGATTACTGTTTCTGATGATCAAGCGATTTATTTTGGTCGCCGCCTAGCCCGTGAAGAAGGCCTTCTTTCAGGCATTTCCAGTGGGGCTGCCCTTTGCGCTGCCATTCAGGTGGCTCAACGACCCGAAAATGCGGGCAAGTTAATTGTCATGGTGCAGCCGAGCTTTGGTGAACGCTACTTAACCACACCCCTGTTTCAGGATGCACTGCCCTTGGTACCCAGTTACTTGCAACATTAGCCACAAGTGGAGTTCAGTGTCAGGGGTTGTTTTGTGCCAACTAAAACTTGGTTTGTAGGTTGCGGCGATCGCCTAGGGTGGGTCATCAGTTAAGCCAGATAACAGCGGCAGCGAGATATATCGCACCTAAAAAGTTTCGCGCTGTCTTATCGTAACGTGTGGCAATCCCTTGATACGGCTTGAGCCTAGCAAAAAAATTCTCAATCAAGTGCCGAGCTTTGTACAGTTCTTTGTCATAACCACGACGCTGTTTACGACAAGACTTGGGCGGAATGACAGCCGCGCACCCTTTCTCCGCTAGTCGTCTTAGCACCTGCTGCTCATCTGCATCATAGGCTTTGTCCGCCAGTAATGCCTCAGCAAAACACTGCCTCGATGGTCAATCGATCTGATGATACGCCCTAGAACTTCGGCCAATTGGGACTGAGTCACAGCAATTTTCCTCTAAACTCTGTCAAACAGTGTAATTTTGGCCAAGAGTCCTGCCACCATCAAAAACAGTGCCACCAGTAATGCCCACAGGCGATTGTCCGTTGAACTTTGGCGTTTCCCTAGCTCCACTAACTGTTCGCGATTGTTCTGTACTTCTAGGCGAACGGCCTCGATTTTGGCCTCCATGGTGTTGAACTTTTCACGGATTTCTGCTTGCCCCACCTTCACTTCAAGGGTGAGTTCTGTCAACTGCGACTGGATTGCCTTGACGGTTTCCAGAACTTCGGCTAGTTGGGATTGGGTGACAGGCTCGGTCATGACGGCTGCTCAGGGAGGGGTAATTTCATTTTAGGGGAACAAGCAATTTCTGTTTTCAGATTTTTATAAATCTTGTTAGGAAGGTTGTTGGTTAGGGGAGGTCATTGACAGCAGCTAAGGGGCGAAGATAGGTCTGCACCAATGTTTGATAAAAGCCTAAGACGCGCTTATCTTTGAAGACAGCAGGAACACGGGCAAAGGCGGCACGGGAAATAATGGCATATTCAGGAATGGCAAATACGCTTGTGTCATTGGCTTGATACTGTGGCCAAAAGTAGGGAGTGAGGTGGGGAAGTTTCTGGAGAATCCGTTCAATTTCTGCTTGGGCAACAGCCATCGCCTTGTCGGTTGTGGGAGCACCATTAAAGAAAATAGGCAAAGGAAGGGGGCCGCCTTCACGGCGCAAGGTGTGAATTTCATTAAAGAGAAATTGGTGAATCACCTGAGCGGCATTGTTGAGGGAGGAGAGATCGGTGTGGCGGGTGGGAATCAAAACGGCGTCACTGGCATACACGGCGCTCTTACTTAAAAAGAGCCAAGCACTGGGGCAGTCAATGAGGATGTAGTCGTAGCGATCGCGCAAGGGGGCGAGGAGTTCCCGCAGGCGAGTAATGGGTGGATGTTGGGTTTGCATCGCCTGAATAAGAATGCTTTGCAGTTGCGGCGCAGCGGGAATGACATCAAAAATATGGGCAGACTTGATACTGCTGCTGGTGCGGATGCGCAGGTCAAAAGGGCGAATCGTAGCCGTAATCGGCTCATCAGGGTTTTGCAGACAAGCCGCAAGGGTCGTACTGGTGGGGGTTAGCTCAAGGGCGCGGCTGAGATCCCCCTGAGGGTCGCAATCAATAAGCAAGACAGCGGCATCTGCCACAGCAAGGGTGGCGCCCAAGTTAATCGTGGTGGTGGTTTTGCCCACTCCCCCCTTATGGTTATAGAGACAGAGGGTGGTGGCACGGGGGCGCGATCGCAAGCAGGTTTTGAGGTCTTCGATAATGCCCTCAAGGCGATCGCCCGTCAGTTCATAGTTGGGCGTCACTGGATAGACCAAGTGACCATGGCGTTGAAAAAGCTGTAGATGGCGGGCATTCGTGATCAACCCCCAAGCGGTTCCTTGGCAATGGCAACCCCTGAGAAGTTGGCGGAGTTGTTGCAGAGCACGGCTATGATGGGTAGACCCATTCTCAAGGCTCAAGACCACAGTTTGACTGGGGGTATTGCGGGAGCGACGGGCAGGGGGTTTAATCTCCACAATTAAATCGGGGTCAACTTGAGTCTGACAAAAAGGAGGCTGATGTTCGCGGGGAAAACGGGCTGCCACATCGGCAATGCCCATACCTGTGTCAAAAGAGGAGACGCGATCGCGATCGCCAAAGCCCAACACACTCAGGAGCGGTTGCACAAAGTGCTGCTCAATAACGGCTTCAGAGGTTTCGTCACCGTGAATTTGTTGCCATTGCGATCGCAAGCGGGAAATATCCAACGTTCAGCACCATCCAGCCGTCTTGAATCTTTACAGAATAGGTTGGCCACCCCTGAGCGTCAAGATCACGAGGCTACCAAATCACTGTGGATTGAGCTTTCCAACAGCCTTGATCATTGGCTATGATAGTAAATCTGCAAATCTTTCACATTCGTCCCCTTGGGTGTCCTCACCGGATGATGGACGGATGGTTGTTTAACCCATAGGAGTACAACTCAATGGCAGTTCTTAGCCTTGCCCAAATGCTGGAGGCAGGGGTTCACTTTGGCCACCAAGCCCGCCGCTGGAACCCCCGGATGGCACCCTACATCTTCACGGTTCGCAATGGGGTGCACATCATTGACCTCGTGCAAACCGCCCAACTGGTGGATGAAGCCTACAACTACATCCGCAACGCCGCTGAAAAAGGCAAACGCTTTTTGTTTATTGGTACCAAGCGCCAAGCCGCCGGCATTGTCGAACAGGAAGCGCTCCGCTGCGGCAGTTACTACGTCAACCAGCGCTGGCTGGGGGGGATGCTCACCAACTGGAATACCATCAAAACCCGTGTCGATCGCCTCAAAGAATTAGAAAGCATGGAGGAAAATGGCCTCATTGATCTGCGGCCAAAACAGGAGGCTTCAGCCCTGCGGCGAGAACTGGCACGTTTGCAAAAATACCTTGGCGGGATTAAACAGATGCGGCGGCTTCCTGATGTCGCGATTATTGTTGATGTCAAGCGGGAATACAACGCCGTTGCCGAGTGCCACAAATTGGGGATTCCGATCGTGGCGCTGCTGGATACCAACTGCGACCCCAATCAAGTGGATATTCCCATTCCCGCTAACGATGATGCCATCCGTTCGATTAAGCTGATTGTGGGTAAACTAGCCGATGCCATTTACGAAGGCCGCCATGGTCAGTTGGACGAACCAGAAGCGGATCTCGGTGATGAGGACGACGATGGGATGACCGCCAGCGACGATGGTGATGCTGACGCCCTAGATATTCCAGATGATTCTGACGCTTAATCCTTGAGGAACAGATCATGGCAGAGATTTCAGCCAAACTAGTCAAAGAACTGCGGGACAAAACCGGTGCCGGCATGATGGACTGCAAGAAAGCCTTGCAGGAGTCCAACGGCGATATGGAAGCCGCCATTGCTTGGTTGCGGCAAAAGGGTCTAGCCTCTGCGGGCAAAAAAGCCGGGCGCGTCACCAGTGAAGGTCTCGTGGATAGCTACATTCACACTGGCGGGCGCATTGGCGTGCTGGTGGAGGTGAACTGTGAGACCGACTTTGTGGCTCGCAACGAGAAATTCAAAGCCCTTGTCCAAGACATTGCCAAGCAAATTGCCGCTTGCCCCAATGTGGAATTTGTCTCAGTGAATGATATTCCCGCTGAGTACAAGGAAAAAGAACGCCAGATTGCCCTTGGCTCCGATGCTCTCAAGGGGAAACCTCCGGAAGTCAAGGAGAAAATCGTTGCTGGCAAACTAGAGAAAACCCTCAAAGAGCTGTGCCTGCTCAACCAGCCCTTTATCCGCGATCAGTCCAAGACCGTTGAAGAGTTGGTCAAAGAGCACATTGCCGAACTGGGGGAAAATATCCAGATTCGCCGCTTCCAACGCTTTGTCCTCGGTGAGGGGATTGAGAAGCAAGAAACCAACCTTGCTGAAGAGGTGGCTGCCCAAACCCAAGCCATGAGTGCTGCCGCAAAAACGGCCAAAGCACCCCCAGAAGTGGCCGAAACTGCCCCACCTGAAGTGAGTGCCCCTGAACCAGCAGCGGAAACAACACCTGACGAGCCAGCCCCAGAACCTGTCACAGTTTCTGAGCAGACAGTGGAACCAGTGGCTGAGCCTGCTGCCAAAAACCCTGAACCAGTCGCTGAACCTACGGCTGAAAGTAAGGGATTTGGTGCTGCTGCCAAAAAATCTGGTGGCAAGTCTCGGACTGCCAAGAAGAAAAAATAATGATCCTAGGCGTAGCCATGGGCTTGGAGAAAGGCGAGGTCAATTTCGACTGCGGTTGAGGCGTCTTGAGGCTGGAGAAATTTGCGGGTATATTTGCCCAACAGATCCGCCTCTAGGTTCACACCATCGCCAACCCTAAGAAATTGCAACGTCGTTTCTGCGTAGGTATGGGGGATAACAGCAATGCTGAATTCATCCCCTTTTTCATTGCAATGGGCAACGGTGAGGCTAATGCCATTGATGGCAATGCTGCCCTTGGGGATGATGTACGTCGCTACCACTGCAGGGGCAGAGAAGGTGAATTCCCAACTCGTGCCTGTGGGCGCGATCGCTAGCACGCTACCCACACCATCCACATGACCGGTCACAAAATGCCCTCCCACCCTATCCCCAACGCGCAGGGCAGGTTCTAGGTTCACCATTGCGCCTGCTGCCGCTTTGGCCGCCAATGTGGTGCGTTGCAGCGTTTCCGGGGAGACACTGACCGTAAACCCCGTGGCATCAACTGTTTCCACTGTGAGGCAGACCCCATCCACAGCAATACTATCGCCAATGGCCACCTCAGCAAGGAAAGGGGCATCGGTAGCGTTAATTGCCAACTGGGACTCGGAGCGTTGCTGGAGGACACCGATCGCCTGAATAATGCCAGTAAACATTGTTCTTCTAGCCGTTGAGTAAATGCCTTTGATAAAACTTTAATTCTGCCTCAAGGGCGGTGGCGATCGTGCTGCTTTGGCGGAAGCCGTGTCCCTCTTCGGCAAAGGTGTAATATTCTACGGGAATGCTCTTGGCCTGAAGGGCGGCTACCATCTGTTCCGCTTGGCTGGGGGGAACAACGACATCCTTTAGCCCCTGAAAGAAAATCACCGGACAGGTGAGGCGATCCGCATGGTAGAGGGGCGATCGCTGGCGGTAGAGGTCTGCCCCTGCGGGATAGGGGGCAATCAGTTGATCAAAATAATGGGCTTCAAAAGCATGGGTTTCCTTGAGCAGGCTAAGGAGATCACCAATGCCGTAGTAACTTGCTCCCACATGGAAGGTTGTCGTAAACGTCAGGGCACACAGAGTGGTATAGCCCCCAGCACTGCTGCCGCGAATGGCTAAGCGATCGCCATCCACCTTTCCTTGGCGAACTAAATACTCTGCCCCAGCGCTACAGTCCGCCACATCCACCACGCCCCACTGTCCCCGCAGGGCATTGCGATAGGCACGACCATAACCCGTACTGCCACGATAGTTGACATCCAACACCGCAAAGCCGCGACTGGTCCAAAACTGGATGCGCAAATCGAGACCTGTGCCACTGGCTGCCGTTGGCCCGCCATGACTTCTCACGATTAAGGGGGGGCGTGAGTCTGCCGGGGGTTGTACTTGGGGATTTTGGGGCGGGTAGAAAAAGCCGTAGGCGGTTGCGCTGTCACTCGTCGGAAATTCCATCACCTCGGGCTGGGAAATCCACTCCCGTGGCAGAGGAGAAGCAATGGGTTGCAGCGGTGTGGTGGTGCCGTCATCCAGATTGAACTCAACAATATGGGGGGGCAACAGGGGCGAACTGCCAATCAAGGCAACGGCGCGATCGCTCAGGCGAACGAGAGAATGAATCTCAGTGTAGTCCGTCGGGACAGTTTGCCACTCACCCGTGGCTAGGGAGACGACTGCCAGCCGCCATAGGCCGCGATCGCTATAGGTTAACACCACCGTTTCCGGGTTCACCAAAGCATAGGTGGATTGACCAAAGACCCACAGGGGCACACCGGCATCATAACTGGCCTGCCAAACGGGTTCATGGCGGCCATCACGGTAACGATAGAGATTCCACCAGCCAGAGCGATCGCTGATGTAGTAGAGGGTCTCTCCCTGCCATTGGGGTTGCTGCACCGATTCATCGCTGCTGCCAGCAATACGGTAGGGGGTACCAAGGGAGCCGTCGTCATTGAGGGTTGCCCCCCAGAGTTCACAGCCATCCCAAGGCATCTGCGGTGCTGACCATTGCAACCAAACCAAGGTGTTGCCCCCTGGACTCAAGCGTGGCGCCGCATAGAAGCCCGCTCCTTGAACCAGCACTGTCCGTTTTCCCGACAGGTGAATGGCAACAATGGACTGTTGGCTGGAGCCATCGGCAAAATGCGCCTCTTCGACACACAACAGGCGATCGCGCCAAGGATCGACGCAACCATCGGCAAAGCGCGTATTCGCCGCTTGATAGATTAACTGAGGGCTGGGTTCCCCAAGGGCATAGATTCCCTGATCGGCATCATTGACAAAGTAAATCTGATCACCGTGGTACCAGTAGGCACCGCCGCCATACTCATTCACGCGCGATCGCGCACTCCAAGGGGCAGCCAAAAGTTCTTGCCCTTGACGCACCAGCACTACTCGCCCCTTTTCTTGGGGACGCCGCTCTAACCCCACCAAACCTAGGGGAGTGGCGCGCAATTCACTGAGACTGGTGGCCGCAGCACTGACTTCGGCGGCAGAGAGGATCGAAGGCCAGTGACCGTAGTCCAAACTCATTGGGGAATTTGCTCAAGCACCAACTTTTGCCGTTTCACTGGCTCTGGGATGCTAATCGGGTACTTGCCCGTAAAGCAGGCGGAACAAAAGCGATCGCCCGTATCATAAGTGGCGGCAATCATTCCCTGCCAACTGAGATAGCTCAGGGAATCGACACCAATCTGAGCGGCAATCTCAGCCACGGACTTGGTGGCTGCAATCAGTTGATCTTGGGTATCGGTGTCAATGCCATAGAAGCACGGGTGAGTGACCGGCGGCGAGGAAATCCGCATATGTACTTCCACTGCACCGGCATCCCGCAGCGCTTTGACAATTTTGCGGCTAGTGGTGCCCCGCACAATCGAGTCATCCACAATCACCACCCGCTGTCCCATCAGCACATCCCGCAGCGGATTCAGCTTCATGCGAATTCCCGACTCTCGCATCGACTGGGTGGGCTGAATAAACGTCCGCCCCACATAGCGATTTTTAATCAGGCCTTCGGCGTAGGGCACCCCCGTCGCTTGGGAAAAGCCAATGGCAGCAGGGATACCGGAATCCGGTACAGGAATGACGATGTCCGCCTCAGCGGGAGCTTCGCAACCCAACTGCTGTCCCAACCGCTGCCGGTAGCTATAGAGGCTCTCCCCCTGCATCACACTGTCAGGGCGGGCAAAGTAAATCATCTCAAAGATACACAGCTTGCGTTGCGACTCTGCCCATTGCACACTGCCAATCCCGTCGGCACTAATGTGGACGAGTTCCCCAGGCTCCACCTCCCGCACATAGTCCGCACCAATAATATCGAGGGCACAGGTTTCAGAAGCTAGCACGTAATGGGGCGTGGTCTCACCCATGAGGCGGCCAATCATTAAGGGACGAATGCCATGGGCATCTCGCAGGCCAAACAATCCTGCTGGTGTCCCCATCACTAGACTAAAAGCCCCTTGGCACTGTTGAGCAGCGGTAATGATCCCCTCTGACCAAGATTGACCGGTGGCCACGGCTTGGGCGATCGCCCAAGCAATGAGTTCCGAATCTGTGGTACTGGCTAACACCGCCGTAGGGGCATCACAGGCTAGGACTTGTTCGCGCAGAGCGTAGGTATTCACTAAGTTACCGTTGTGGGCTAAGGCCAAAGGCCCAAGGCGAGTGTCCACCACAACGGGTTGCGCATTGACAATGCGACTAGAACCGGTGGTCGAGTAGCGGTTGTGGCCGACAGCCAAATCTCCCACCAGCCCTCCAAGAATCTCTTCGTCAAAGACTTGGGAGACCAAGCCCATATCCTTGTAACAGTGGACGGTGTCACCCGCAAATGTGGCAATTCCCGCCGATTCCTGACCTCGATGTTGCAGGGCATAGAGACCAAAGTAGGCGAGGCGAGCCACATCCGCCCCCGGGGCATAGACCCCAAAGACACCACAGGCTTCTTCCGGCTTATCAGCAAATTGTTGTTCTGTCATTTAGTCCAAATACTTCGGCAGGGGCGATCGCCACGCAAGAGCTAACTCTTCCATCGTAACCTTGATAAGTGGAGAATTGTCACAGGTGTCAATACACAGTTCTGTATGTTCACCATTAACAACCCCTAGGCGTGTCCAAGCATTGGGCAGTTGCGCCTGCACATAGGCTTCCCACACCGTCTGTGCCGCTGGCGGCACCGAAACCAGAATGCGCGCCCCCCCTTCAGCAAACAGCAGCACATCCCACCGCGGATAGGTGCCCGCTGGCAATTGAATCGTTGCCCCCCGTTGGCTGCTGAGACAGCTTTCCGCCAAGGCCACGGCCAAGCCCCCCTCGCTGAGATCGTGGGCACTGGCAACCCACCCCTGCTGAATGCCATAGCGACACACCGCCTGCACTCGCTGCTCTAGGTCTAAATCAATCTGAGGTGGACGCCCCGCCACAAGGCCATGGATCTGGGCAAGGTATTCCGACCCACCGAGGCTCAGGCGCGGATCACTCAAGGGCGTGGTCAGAGGCAACCCCAATAGGTAAATGGCATCTCCGGGCGATCGCCAGCCCTGACCGACAACCCGCTGCAAATCGGGAATCAACCCCACCATCCCCACCACGGGGGTCGGATAAATCGGCTGTGGTTGGCCATTGCGATCAATTGTTTCGTTGTAGAGGGAGACATTGCCACCCGTGACTGGCGTTTGTAGAGCCCGGCAGGCCTCCGCAAGACCGCGGCAGGCATGGGCCAACTGCCAGTAACCTACGGGCGTTTCGGGACTGCCAAAGTTGAGGTTATCGGTGACGGCCAGAGGCTCTGCCCCCACACAACTCAGATTACGAGCGGCTTCGGCCACAGCTGCTTTGCCGCCTTCGTAGGGATCCAGATACACATAGCGGCTGGGGCAATCGACCGTCGCCGCAATCCCTTTGGAGGTGCCCCGCAGGCGAATGACCGCTGCATCAGCATCACCGGGGAAGACGAGGGTGTTGTTTTGCACCTCGTGATCGTACTGACGATAGACCCATGCTTTAGAGGCAATACTGGGGGTGGCGAGAAGAGTGAGCAAAATCTCCGCGGGCGATCGCGCCGGTAGCGCCAATTGATCCACCGACCATTGCCGCGCCTGTTGGACATAGACAGGTGGCTCACTGGGACACTGTCGCTCATAGAGGGGGGTATCTTCGGCAAGGGCACGGGCAGGCACCTCTGCGGCCACCTCGCCCCGGTAAAGCACCCGCACCAGCGGTTCAGCAATGACGCGACCCACAACCACCGCCTGCAAGCCCCAACGATGGAAAATCTCAATCAGTTCGGCTTCCCGCCCTTGCGCCGCCACAAAGAGCATCCGTTCTTGGGATTCCGAAAGGAGAAACTCGTAGGGCACCATCCCCTGTTCCCGTACGGGCACTTTGTCCAAGTCCAGTTCAATACCAACACCGCCTTTGGCAGCCATTTCCGCAGTCGAGCAGGTCAAGCCCGCTGCCCCCATATCTTGGGCGGCCACCACTGCCCCCGTTTGAAAGGCTTCCAGACAGGCTTCAATGAGGCATTTTTCCATGAAGGGATCCCCCACTTGGACGGCGGGGCGATCGCTCATTGATTCATCAGTGAGTTCAGCGCTGGCAAAACTTGCCCCCCCCATGCCATCACGACCCGTTGTAGATCCCACATACAGCACCGGATTGCCAATGCCACTCGCTCCCGATTTAACAATTTCTGGGGTTTCCATGAGGCCTAAGGCCATGGCATTCACCAAGGGATTACCGGCATAGCAAGGGTCAAAATAGACCTCGCCCCCCACCGTGGGCACACCGACACAGTTGCCATAGTGGGCAATACCCGCCACGACTCCTTTCACCAATTGTTGGGTTTTGGCTTCCTTAAGATCGCCAAAGCGCAGGGCGTTCAGCAGGGCAATGGGACGCGCCCCCATCGTAAAAATATCCCGCAGAATCCCCCCCACGCCGGTCGCTGCCCCCTGAAAGGGTTCAATGGCCGAGGGATGATTGTGGGACTCAATCTTAAAAGCAAGGCGCAAGCCATCCCCTAAGTCCACGACGCCGGCATTCTCACCGGGACCGACCAGTACCCGTGCCCCTTGGGTGGGAAACTGCTTGAGCAGGGGACGGGAGTTTTTGTAGCAGCAATGCTCTGACCACATCACCCCAAACATGCCCAATTCCGCGCGGTTGGGATGGCGGCCAAGGCGGCGGACAATTTCGGTGTACTCTTGGGGCTTGAGGCCTTCAGCAGCAATCTCAGCCTCAGTGACGAGGGGGATTTGGCTCATGGCAAAGGATGATTTCGGCTACGTTATTGATTATCGAGCCTAGCGGGAATTGGGGTACCAAAACATCCCCTTAATCCCCTCGGGATCCGGACGAAAACCCAACTGACGGTAAAAGTCGACCACATGGGGATCCGCAAAGAGGGTAATGTTGCTGATGTCCTCGCTGCGCAGTTCTTTGATCATCTGCCGCATTAATTCTTTGCCCAGCCCCCGTCCCTGAAACTCTGGATGCACGACCACATCCCAAATCGTGGCATTAAAGGCGTGATCCGAGGTCGCACGCGAAAAACCAATGAGGCGACGATAGGCACCCCGCTGCTCCCACATCGAGATCACTAAAAAGCTATGCTGAATTGCTTTTTTCACCTTGCGAATGGGGCGGCGCGACCAGCCCACGGCATCACAAAGTTCCTCGAGTTCATAGACATCAATATCTTTTTCTTTGCTGAAAATAATTTGGCTTTCGCTGCCATTGTCCCGCTCTACCTGAGAACCTACACTAGGGGACGTCGTGGTGGCGCTGGCAGTCGGTTGCGAATTGAACAGCGATTTCCAGAAGCTCATGCAAGTATGCTGGAGATGGGGAAACGACCAAGTGTAACCCGGCCTAGGCTATAGTATAGCGACTCTCACCCATGGTTTCCGATTTTCAACTGCGTAACCTTGATGTCCTGAAGCGATTCAACCGCTCCTTTCCGGACTTTTATGAGCAATTTGTTGGTCGGGATGTGCAACTGCAAAACCTGAAACTGGGGTTTCAAATTCATAAGACCAATCAGGCGGTGATTCAGATTGTCCCTGAGGGCGATCGCTCTGTTCTCCACTTTGCCCACCGCAATCACTCTTACCTGCTCAGTGATCTCTTTGGGGTGATGGCCGCCTACAAGCTGACAATTCACAATGTCTCGCTCTATGGCCATGTGCGACCACCGATGCTGGTGTTTGTCAAACTGGTGCTCTCAGAGCAGGGCAAACCCCTGACGAAAAAGCGTAGTGAAAGCGTGCGCCGTGCCCTCCAACAGACCCTCAGTGGTGAATTTGCCGTTGAGGAAATGCTGGCCATGGAGTTTAACCTCAACGAAGGCCTGCCGCAAATTACCACCAGCTTTTATCAGGATCAGGTCTTTCATCTGCCGGCACTGTTGGTGGAGTCCGCGAATCATCCGGCGCTGCTTTACAAGGTAATGCATGCCATTTGGCAAGAGGAATTGCTGGTGGTGAATATCAACTTTATGCTTTGGCAGGGACGGGTGCGACTGTTACTCTATCTGCTGGGACCCAATGGCAGTGTGATTCCCGATTATTTAGGCTCGCGTATTGCTGCCAAGATTAAGGATCATCTAACGGGAAACACTTAGGGTAGGATAGGGGGTGTTTGTCTCCTTTATTACAAGTCCAATGACGGCTGAACAACATCTCCACCTGTGGCGAGCAGTGAATCTCAGCGATCGCATTCTAGCGGCCATTGATGTTGGGACAAACTCAATTCACATGGTGGTGGTGCAAATTCAGCCCAGTTTACCCAGTTTCAAAATCATTGCTGCTGAAAAAGATATGGTGCGGCTGGGGGAACGTTGCCAAATTACGGGGCAACTGACAGAGGAAGCGATGAAGCGGGCGATCGCCACCCTGCGCCGCTGTCGTGAACTGGCCACAGGTCTGAAGGCCGAAGAAATTATTGGCGTGGCCACCAGTGCGGTGCGCGAAGCCCCCAATGGTCGCGAGTTTTTAGAGCGGGTCAAGGAAGAGACCGGCCTGACCATTGATCTGATTTCCGGCGAAGAGGAAGCGCGGCGCATCTACTTGGGCGTGCTCTCGGGGCTAGAGTTCAACGGCAAGCCCCACATCATCATTGACATTGGCGGTGGCTCCACAGAGTTAATCTTGGGGGATGGTCATGAACCCCGCTACCTCAGCAGTACCAAAGTGGGGGCAGTACGCCTGACGGACTTATTTGTCAAAAGCGATCCCATTAGCGATCAGGACTACGCGGCCCTGCGCGCCTATGTACGGGGAATGTTGGATCGTGCCGTTGAAGACCTGCGGCAGCAGCTTGGCCCCCATGAAAAACCGCAATTGGTGGGTACCTCAGGCACGATTGAAAGCCTGATGATGATTCACACCTGCGATCGCCTTGGTGCTTGTCCCCCCTCCCTACGCGGCTATGAACTGACGCTAGGGGACTTAAAGGCACTTGTGGCCAAATTGCGGCGACTCAACTTTAACCAGCGCTGTCAACTCTTGGGGATGTCGGAGCGGCGCGCTGAAATTATTGTTGCAGGGGCAGTGATTCTCGCTGAGGCCATGGAGATGCTTGGTCAAACCAGCCTGATCACCTGCGATCGCGCCCTGCGGGAAGGCATCATTGTGGACTGGATGCTTACCCACGGCCTGATTGAAGACCGCCTCCGCTATCAAAGCTCGGTGCGTCAGCGCAGTACCTACAGTTTGGCGCAAAAGTTCCATGTCAATCTTGCCAGCAGTGAACGGGTGGCCGATTTCGCCCTGACGCTCTTTGATCGCACCCAAGGGATTCTCCACAACTGGACAGAAGCAGAGCGAGAACTCCTCTGGGCAGCAGCGATTCTCCACAATGCCGGTCACTACGTCAGCCATTCTGCCCACCACAAACATTCCTACTACCTTGTGCGCCATGGGGGTCTGCTCGGCTACACCGATACGGAAATCGAGATCATTGCCAACCTCTGTCGCTATCACCGCAAGAGTCCCCCCAAGAAAAAGCATGAAAACTTCCGCCAACTGGTGGGACGGCGAGAACGGCAAATTGTCGAGCAACTGAGTGCGATTCTACGGCTGGCTTCGGCCTTGGATCGGCGACAAATTGGGGCAGTGGATCACATGACCTGTGAGTGGCGCGCTGTACAACGGGAGTTTTGTGTGCAGGTACATCCCGCTGATCCGAGCGATCGCTGTGAACTGGAAATTTGGAGTGTCAACTACAAAAAAGAACCCTTTGAAAGCCAATTTGGCGTCAGTTTGAAGGTGGAATTAGTGCCCGCCAGTAGTACGGCTCTAGCCACAGCAGTCAACTACTAATTCAACAGCCTTAAACTTTTTCCACTGGGGGCTGCCCCAACAGTCCTTGGGGGCGCACAAGCAGCACCAGAAAGAGAATCGCAAAGGCCGCAGCATCCCGAAACCCCGAAGCAGCGGCAGGCACCATTGCCTCCACTAGTCCCAGCAAAAAACCCGCCAACATTGTCCCCGGTAAGCTCCCTAGGCCCCCCAGAACAATCACCGCTAACCCCTTGAGACCAAAGATCACGCCAAACTGCGGCCCCGTAATCCCGACACTCAAGGCGACGAGGGTACCAGCAACGGCAGCCAAAGCACTGCTGACAAAAAACGTCACTTGAATAATGCGATCGCTATCAATGCCCAGTAATGTCGCGGCAGTCGGATTTTCGGCCACCGCTTGCAATCCTTTCCCCATGCGCGTCCCTTTGACCCAATAGGTCAGGGCAATCATCAAAGCCACGGCCACGGCAAAGATGACAAATTGACTAGTGCGCAGGGCAATGTCCCCCAACCGCAGGGTGAGGGGCAATCTCCCCCAGAGTTGATCGGGATAGGTATAGACTTCGGCACCCACCAAATACTGGATCAGGTTGGTGAGGAGAACAGCCGCCCCAAGGCTGGCCACCACGGTCAAGAGGGTATCGGCGCGCTGTTGCCGCAGGGGTCGAAAGACGACCCAATCAATGCCAACCCCCAACAGGCCACAGCCAAGGGCACTGAGAACTAAGGCCAGCGCAAAGGGTAAGGCAACGGGAAGCTGTCCATTGGCCAACAGACCATTAAAGCCAAAGCGTCCCCCTAAGAGGGCATAGGTGAGATAAGCGCCAATGGCAAAAACAGCACCGTGGGCAAAGTTGATGATGCCCAAAATCGAGAAGACAAGGGTATAGCCGAGGGCAAAGATGGCATAAACACTCCCTGTGGCCAATCCATCCACAAGGACTTGCAGGCTGCTTGTTAGCACCTACGCTCCTTCCACAAGGGCACGATAATCCGCTGCTGAGAGGAGTCCCGTAGGGGGGGTACTGACTTGCACCTTCACCAACCACCCCTCCCCATAGGGATCGGCAGCAATTTGCTCTGGGTTGTCAATGACAGCTTGATTGACCTCAATCACGGTTCCGGCGAGGGGTGCATAGAGATCCTCAACGGCCTTGACCGACTCAATGGTGCCAAAGCGTTCGCCGGGTTCTAGGACATCGCCAACGGCAGGCAACTCAACAAAGACAATATCCCCCAGTTGATCGACGGCAAAGGCACTAATGCCGAGGGTGGCTGTATCGCCCTCAAGGCGCAGGTACTCATGGCTGTCGAGATATTGCAGGTCGTCAGGGTAGGTGAGCGTCATAGCAGATTCCAATCCATCAGGGGCGATCGCTGGCACGGGCAAGGCGCACCGCCGTTACAAAGGCTACTAAACCAAGGGGCACACTGAGGAGCAAAATCACGGTAGTTGGAAGGGTTCCCAACTGGGCTTCTCCCGAACTCAGTTCAAAAACACAACCCACCGTGGCGATCGCTGCCACACAGGCACCCAGTAGGTATAGATAACTCTTGGCCACAGACGATGATCCTCAGGGTTAGGCAGCAATGGGACGCACGGCACTGGCGGTAAACCCATGCTCTTTGAGTTCGTGGCGCAGTAGGGCTTGGTTCTCGACGCGATCGACAAACATCACCCCCGTCAGGTGATCAATTTCATGCTGGATCGCCCGCGCCAGTAGCCCACCCGCCATGATGACTTGGGGACGCCCCCACTCATCTTTGTAGGCCACCTCCACCATGGCCGGACGACGCACCTCTAGGTACACCCCCGGAATACTCAGGCAGCCCTCTTGGCAGACTTCAAGGTCTTCACTGAAGTCCTTAATGACCGGGTTAATCATCACCAACGGTTCTGCCTCGGGGTCATCGGGATGAATATCAATGACAAGAATTTGCTTATTGATGCCCACCTGCGGTGCCGCCAAGCCAATGCCATCGGCACTGTACATGGTTTGCAGCATTTTCCGCACAATATCGCGGATACTGTCATCCACTTTGCTGACCCGTTTGGCGGGTTGACGCAGCACGCGATCGCCCAAATAGTGCAATTGCAGGGGCGGATTTTTTAACTTTTTCTTTTCAACAGCCAGAGAGGTAGCCATAGGACACGCCGATTAACACAAAATAACAAAAGTTAATCATTTCCTAGCCTAACGAATTTTCAAGGCTCTCGGCTACTTTTCCGTCGAGGCACTGCTGACACTGGGCAAGAGGCGTTGTTGCTCCTCAAGGGCAGCTTTGTAGCGTTCCACATCCTCCTCAAGGTGGGCAATTTGCTCATCGCGGGCTTCCATTTCCACCCGGATTGTAAAGATGCGCTGCACCTGTACCCAGACGTTAAAGACCCAAGCAAAGACGGCACCAATGCCCATGGCCACGATGAGTTCAATGCACAATGGGGCTTGAATCACTTTCCCTTCAAAGAACTTAATACTTACGGGTTCGGTATTCTGAATACTAAAGAGAACTAAGCCCAAGCCAATGACAAATATCATCAAGAAGTTCAGTTGTCGCATAGGGCATCCTGTAACAAATCTAAGCATAGACAGGGATTGTCGCATCGGGCCTCTTGCCAGCGACCAACAATCTTGGGCTAATCATACCACTGTGGCTAGTCCTCAATCACTGAGTGACTGACTTCTACTGCTTGGACATCAATGGTGCCGGGGGGAGCCAAGCGTTGAAACTGGCGATCGCGCACCATCAGGATTTCGCCACAGGCGGGGCATTGGGTTTGGGTATTCTTCAAACTACTAAATTCAAAGCCACACACTGGGCAAGCCGCCGTCACCAACTTCCAGCGAAACCAAAGTTGTAACCCTGCAAAAAGGAGTACAGGGGTCAACATCAAGATGAAAAACAGCACCAGAAAGGATTGCACTAACCAGCCTAGCCCCAGTAGCCCCAGTAACCAAGTTACCAGCAACACACTGAACCAAAAACGCAGGGTGGGGTTTAGGGTAAATCTTAGGGACATTGGCCTCCCTCCAAGGGCATTGCCGCTATTCTAGCGTAGTCGCGAGTGTATCCTAAAAAGCAGGCGTACTGTCCAGCTATGGTAATGCCCTATACTCTCCACGCCGAACGTACTCGCGTTGAAGTAATTCCAGAGCGCGGTGGCCTGATTAGCCGCTGGCAGTGGCAAGGTCATGAGCTGCTGTACTTGGATCGGGAGCGCTTTGCCAACCCGCAGTTAAGCGTGCGTGGCGGTATTCCCATTCTCTTTCCCATTTGTGGCAATTTGCCCGAGGATACATTTCACCCCAATGGCCAAACCTATCACCTCAAGCAGCATGGCTTTGCACGGGATTTGCCATGGCAGGTGTTAGATCAGCAGGAACATCTCTTGAAGCTGGGATTGCAGGATACGCCAGCCACGCGCCAAGTCTATCCCTTTGCCTTTCATCTGACCTTAACCTACACCCTCGCTGCTGATGCCTTGGCGATCGCCTTTGAGGTGGCTAACCCCGGTGACACCCCCTTGCCCTTTAGCTTTGGCTTGCATCCCTACTTTGCCGTTGCTGACAAGCAGCAATTGCAGTTTGACCTGCCAATCCATGCCATGGTGGATCAGAAAACGCAACAACCCCTCACCTTTAGCGGCACGTTTGACTGGCATGCGGCAGAACTGGATTTGGCCTGTCGTCCCCTCACGGGTCAAGTGGCTCGCGTCTGTGATCTGCAACAACAGTACTGCCTGACGCTGCGCTACGATACAGCGTTTACAACCCTTGTTTTTTGGACGGTTCAGGGCAAACCCTACTACTGTCTAGAACCTTGGACTGCCCCCCGCAATGCCTTGAATACGGGGGTAGATCTCCTGCACGTGCCACCCCAAAAGCACCTCACCCTTGGCGTTGAGATTGCTGTTGCCCCCCTTTAGGGAGAAAATAGAAAGGTTTTCACAGACGCGACCATGTACCCCGATTTTCAGACCTTTTGTCAGCTTGCTGAGCAGGGTAACTTCATCCCCATCTATCAGGAGTGGGTGGCGGATATGGACACGCCCGTATCGGCTTGGTATCGGGTCTGTCGCGATCGCCCCTACAACTTTTTGCTCGAGTCCGTCGAGGGGGGTGAACAATTGGCTCGCTACAGCCTCCTCAGTTGTGATCCGCTCTGGGTACTAGAAACGCGGGGCAACCAAACCACCCAAACCCATCGCGATGGCTCACTCACCACATTTACGGGCAATCCCTTCACAATTTTGGCCAATTGCCTTGCCCCCTATCAACCCGTGAAGCTACCCCAACTGCCGGGGGGCATTGGCGGTCTTTTTGGTTTTTGGGGCTATGAACTGATTCAGTGGATTGAGCCGCGGGTTCCGATTCATCCTGCCACTGAAAAGGATTTGCCGGATGGCGTGTGGATGCAGGTGGATCAAATCCTGATTTTTGATCAGGTGAAGCGGAAAATTTGGGCAGTGGTCTATGCTGATACCCGTGAGACGGACTTGAAAACGGCCTATACCCATGCCAGCGATCGCCTAGAGCGGCTTTTGAGTCAACTGCGAACTCCGATTCCCGCTGCGGCCACCCAGCTGCACTGGCAACCCAGTCGCCAGACCCCTAGTTATACCAGCAACATCACTCCCGAAGCCTTCTGTACCAATGTGGCGCGGGCCAAGGACTACATCCGTGCGGGCGATATTTTCCAAGTCGTTCTCTCCCAACGCCTCAGTGCCACCTACAGCGGCGATCCTTTTGCCCTCTATCGCTCCTTGCGCCTGATTAACCCTTCCCCCTACATGGCCTACTTTCAATTTGGCACGTGGCAGATCATTGGCTCTAGCCCAGAAGTCATGGTCAAAGCCGAACACCATCCTGAAAAACGTGGGTCTCTCCTTGCCACTGTCCGGCCCATTGCCGGTACCCGCAAGCGGGGTCACACCTACGCCGAAGATCAGCAGCTCGCCGCAGAACTCCTTGCCGATACCAAAGAAGTGGCCGAACACGTCATGCTCGTTGATTTGGGGCGCAATGATTTGGGGCGCGTGTGTCGTCAGGGGAGTGTCACCGTCGAGGAGTTTATGGTGATTGAACGCTACTCGCACGTCATGCATATTGTGAGTAATGTTGTCGGCGAACTATTGCCCGATAAAACGGCATGGGATCTGCTCCAAGCTTGTTTTCCGGCTGGAACCGTCAGTGGTGCCCCCAAAATTCGAGCCATGGAAATCATCTATGAATTGGAGGGCTGCCGCCGTGGCCCCTACTCTGGTGCCTATGGTTACTATGACTTTGAAGGTCAACTCAATACCGCGATCGCTATTCGCACGATGGTGGTGCAACTGCTAAGCGACCACCAACACCTCATTCACGTCCAAGCCGGTGCTGGTATTGTTGCGGATTCCGATCCGCAGCGGGAATACGAAGAAACCTTGAACAAAGCTCGCGGTTTATTGGAGGCCATCTCTGTGCTGGGCGGCAAGCCTTAACCAAATGATCAAGGAGCCATCATCTGATTTTTACATTTACCCCTTAGTCTAATAGGCGGTTGTTGCTAACGTTACCCAGAACACAGGCACTGGGAATGTTGGAAAAACCACCCATCTCTCAGGCACACACCTAAGGGCTGGTTCCTTTGCTTGAGGTTCTACTGCCATGGCAAACGTCTCCACCGCTGCAATCACTCCCCCTGTGGATGGACGCTGGCGTTGCCCCTCTCGACTACACACGTTTGGCATGGGGGACAGCATCTGGATGGAGCCAGAGCGCATTTGGCTAGTGAGCCGGGGCGTCGTGCTGTTAAACCTTTTGCACCCCGATGGTGAAGAAGTGGTGGTGGGACTGGCCACACCCGGTACTGCTTTTGGTTTACCCTTGACCAGTTTAACGGCCTACCAAGCCAAGGCACTTTCCAAGGCAGAGTTGATGCTCTTTACACTGGTGGAGGTAGAATCCTCACCCAACTTGACCCAAAGCCTTGTGCGGGGTCTGGCTCGTCGCCTACGGCAAGCGGAAGGTCTTTTAGGAATTACCAGCCATCGCCGGATTGAGGAGCGATTACGCCATTTACTCTTGCTTTTGAAGCAAGAAATTGGTCAACCCCATCCCCTCGGCACTCGCTATAGTGTTCGCCTCACCCACCAGCAACTGGCAACGGCGATTGGCACAAGTCGAGTGACCATCACACGTCTGTTGGGCAAACTCAAAAAGGAGCAGTGGCTCACCTACGATCGCGATCGCCACATTATTCTCACCAACGCCGCTCAGATTTAGGTGATTTAGGTTAGTTCTCCCCTGATCAGGGCACCTCTGGTACAAAAGAGAAGGTTTCTAGTGTAAATTTTTGTAACCACTTGCACTCATAGTGGCAAAACTGTTAAATTAGATACAGAAATAAATCGTTCATCTTTGCTATGAACCACCAAAAAACTTAGGTGAATAGCGAAGACGGAAGTAGGGCAATTGTCCCGAAGGAACGCGCCTCAGCTGACAACAACTAGCCAGTACATCATTTGGGGCGATGATGATGACAACTACACTCACCTATCGCGGCGTTCAATACGACTACGTTCCTCCGGCAGTCCGTACTGAAGCAACCGATGTTGTAGCCAAATATCGGGGTTGGAACTACCACTGCACTCGAGCAGTGAATCCTCCGGCTCAACCTGTGCGGGATTTAATCTATCGCGGTGTGGTCTACCGTACGGGTCAAACGGAAGCTGTGAATACGACAGCAACCACTGCTGCCAACACAGCCAAGGAAGTGAATATGCCAGCGCTTGATCTCAATCAACTTTCGCGGGTCATTCTCACCCATCACCACCAAGTGATCAAAAACCGCGAACAATCCCTCCTCACGCGAATGATTGCCCAAATGGGATTACCTGCGGCCGCAGGTCACTATTGGAACCAAATTCAGGGCAAAATTAAGCCCCATGTCTGGACAAGCTACGATCGCAGTCATGCCACGATGAGCTAGCACAGGGGTGTGATTGTCCTCTCTCAAGACTGATTCGTAACGGCACTCGCATGGGAGTTATCTCTGGTGCGAGTTTTTTATTTCAGCCTAGGGCGTCAAGCAATGGCTGCACTTGGCCTAACTTAGCCATTCAATCTCATTAAGATCAAAATCAAGATCGAGATCGATCTCCGCCAAGTCCTCTGGATCGGCCACCTTCTTCAGGGAGGCAAGGGATTGTTTTGAAGGCTTGCGACTTTGGGGAGTTGGGCGCTTGATATCCGACAGTGTAGCCTTCTCGATGCGCGTCCTTTCTTTGAGGGCATTGGGGTTGACGTATTCTAGGAAGAAGTTTACTGTTTCCTGTTTTACCCAGCCATTGAGGACAGCCAAGGCACCGAAGCGATAGTTCACCTGCCACTGCTCCTTGAGAATTTGTTTTATTTGCTCTTCCGTCAATAAGCCTGCCTTTTTCAGGTAAAAACCAATCGGCCGTTTTGCTTTGTCTTGGATCAGTTTTGGCCACTCTTCTACAAAAAAGTCAATGGTTTTTTGGGGCAACCAACCATGGAGGGCAACAATTTCACCAAAGCGCAAGTTGGTATAAATGCTTTTTTCCATTAAGGCGACTTGGAGTTGGCCTCGTGTAATTAACCCCGCCTTCAGTAGTAATTCACCAATTCTCATGATTGCCCCTACGAGTAGAAAATCATCAACTTTCAACAACAATGGGACATCAATTGGGTACAGCCCCTTTCACAGAGATCGAACATCCTTGCAGCAGCCAACGCCGCTGTAGGACGGGTCACACATTTTTGTGCTTATTGTGTTTAGGCACAATATGTTATGACATATTTCAGAAAAGGGCTGCCGTTTTTTCAAGGACATACATCCGTTACTCTTGACAGTACCTCTCACAATAGCTGAAGTTACGCGAAACTCCTAATTGTAATAAATCTTAATACAGCTCTTTTCAGAGGGATCTCTTCACACGAATTCAGCGTGGCCAGTACAGCTCTTTTAAGAGAAGCTAGATGTTCGGATGTCAGTTTAGCCAAGGCTGAAAAAGCGGCAAAAATGCTCACCTCATCCTGTGTGAGCGGTTAATTAGTGGTTGAGCATCCACGGGCGACCACAGGAGTGCTGCTGAAAGCGGGGAGGCTTGGGTTCTTGGGGCGATCGCTGCACCAGTTCTGGGTCACTCCCCCGCGAGGGTCGGGGTAAGGAAGAAGAGAGATTTACCGCTGGTACGGAAAAATACGTCGGCCAAGCTGCTGACACTCTGGACAAAAGGCGGGTTCACTAGATTGGGCGAGCGATCGCCATTCCTCAAAAATGCCACACGTAGAGCAGCGAAACTCATAAAGGGGCATCTTTCATCACCGGGATTGACTGAAACCACTGCGGGGATCTCTGGATGCCAGCGATTATGCCCCGGCAGTTCTTGCTGATCCATGGGCTTAGTCAAATCCACTTTGAACAGGGTCTTCGGCATAGGGACGGACTCCAACGATTAGCAGTGTGCTCACCTGTAACTCAGTACCCATGAGCAATTATTGAGATGTTGTTTAGATTTAGTATTGGAGCAGGTCTTCAGGACAGCTGTATCTCCAGATACGAAAACAGTGTTGGACTTCGTCAAAGTGGCTGCTCAAATGGGAACGGTGGGTCAAGTGATCCGCCAAGGGGCGATCGCCAGCCAACAAAAACAAGCCCGTGCCCTCGAAGTGTTGACAGCGATGGCAGAAAATTTAGAGCACTATCGCCAAGCCATCCAAGCGTGGGGCGAGTCCTTTCCCTTTAATGCTGCTGAACCCATTGAATCCCTGACGGTGAAGCACGCTGTCCCCCCTGCCCCAAGGTCACACACAATTTTTGCCACCGATGGCTCGCAAATTGCCCCCAGTCACCACGAAATTGCCTATTGCTATTTGATTAATGTGGGACGGGTGGCGATCGCCTACGGTCAAGGGCAACGCCCCCATTTAGATAGTGTGCCGCAGTTGGTTTATGACCCCGATGAATTGGGGCGATCGCGGGGTTGGGGACTCACCATAGAGGATTGGTTACGCTACCGCCGCACTCAAGCGGAAATTCTTGCCCTTGTTGAACTCATTCAAACGCAAAACAAGAAAGCCCCCAGCCTAGCACTCGTGGATGGTTCACTGATTTTCTGGGCGTGGGAATCACTGCCGCCAATGGTGCGTGAGGAATTGTTGACGCCCATTTTAGCTGCTTGGGATGAATTGCGCGCGAAGCGAATTCCCTTGGTGGGCTATGTCAGCGCCTCCCGCAGTCATGAAACGGTGAATTTTCTGCGCTTGGGGGTTTGCCCCTACCCTGAACCCAACTGTGCCCTCCACTGTGGTCAGACAAGTCAGACTGGCATCGAGGCGACTCGCGATCGCCCCCCTTGTCAAGTCTTTGATCCCCTGCGGGATGTGCTCTTCTGGCAAGCACACTTGGCACCGCAACAGTATAGTCCCCTCTGGCGGAGCCGCAGTCGCATTCTGGAACATTACGGTGAACATCAGATCTACGTTGCCTATCTCCACGGTGGCTCGGAAGTGGTGCGTTTGGAAGTTCCTCAATGGGTGGCGCGGGATGCAGACCTGTGGCAACAGGCAGTTGCGTTGACGGCAGCACAAATTGAAAAAGGGCGGGGTTACCCCGTGGCATTAGCAGAAGCCCACAATTTAGCCGTTGTGCGCGGCAGCGATCGCCAACGCTTTTTTGCTTTACTGGAACGGGAACTGATTAAAGCAGGACACTGGCATGTGGCTCCTTCCCCCAAAGAGCAACGCAAACGCCAAAGTATTGCCTAGGTGGCTGCTGTGTGTTGGTTTAGGCATCGCGGGCTGGGGAACGCAGTTGGCGCTACCGCCAGTAAGCGGGTGGTTCTTGGCCTTCATAGGAATTGTGCCCCTGTGGTGGCAGTGTCAGGTTTTATCGCCACTGTGGGCAGCGATCGCCGGCCTGTGTTGGGGACTAGGGTTCTACGGCAGTAGCTTAGTCTGGGTGTGGGATTTGCATCCCCTGACGTGGATTGGCATTGCGCCAGTGCCCAGTTGGTTGATCTCGCGGGGGATTTGGCTCTTCCTAAGTGGTTGGGGCGCCGCCCTCAGTGGGAGTTGGGCCTTTTTGATGGCACGCTATGGGATGCGGCGAGCTGCCCCTTGGCAACTTCTGTGGGGTGTCACCCTTTGGTGTGCCCTTGAAGCCCTCTGGAGCTATTCACCCCTGTGGTGGATTAGTTTATCCCTGACCCAAAGTCCAGCGGGACTCGTTCAACTGGGTCGTCTGGCGGGACCCACCACGATTACGGCAGTCGTGATGACACTGAATGGCTTGGTCACCCTCAGTCTGCGGCGGCACACATGGGCAAAGCGATGGCTCGTTGTTACTCTTTTGGGGGCGATCGCCCTCAATGCTGTTTTAGGCGCTAGGGTCATGGCGGATCAAGGGGAACCCCTACGGGTGGGTTTGATCCAAGGCAATATCCCGACACGGGAAAAGCTCACGCCAGAGGGTATCCGCCGCGCTTGGCAGGACTATCCCCGTGGCTATCGCCAACTGGTGGCTCTAGGGGTTGATGCCGTCTTGACTCCGGAAGGGGCACTGCCGATTTTGTGGCAACCACACCAAGTCAATCCCATCACCAGCGCTGTTCGCGAGGCAGGGGTTCCCCTGTGGTTAGGGACATTCATGGAGACGCTAGGGGGGCATCATCAGGTGCTCCTGACCCTCGATGGGCAGGGGGAGATTTACAGTCGCTACAACAAAGTCAACCTTGTTCTTTTGGGGGAATATATTCCCGATTGGCTGGCGGGGGTAGTACAGCGGTTATCCACGTTGCGATCGCGCCTCCTGCCGGGGAACCCTGATCAGGTCTTTACCACCCCTTGGGGCAAGGCCGTTGTCCTGATTTGCTTTGAATCTGCCTTTTCCCACCGCAGCCGCTGGCAACTGGTTCATGGGGGGCAGTTTATCCTCAGTGTTGCCAACAATGATCCCTACCGTCGCCAACTGATGACCCAGCACCATGGCCATGATGTGTTGCGTGCCGTCGAGGGCGATCGCTGGCTCGTGCGCTCCACGAATACGGGTCTTTCTGCGGTGATTGCGCCTACGGGGGAAACTGTTTGGCTCTCCAATGCTGATGAGTTTGTGATTCATGCGGCAACGATTTTGCGGCGGCAGACCCAGACCCTGTACATCCGCTATGGGGATTGGTTGCTACCCCTCTTGCTGGGGATGCTTAGCTTATCCGTTCTTCGACAACGAGCGTCGCACTGACCCATTCGCCGCGATCGCCATAGGTGCGAATGAGGCGCTGCCGCTGTCCTTCTGCCCACAACCAGCCCACCTCAACAAAGAAGGGGTGACGAAAGGACACTTGCAAGGGGGTTAGGCTAGAGGTGCCATCGGGGAGCAGGACAAGCTGCTTGGGTTGATCCGTATCCGTAAAGAGTAGGCGCGACCCAGCAATTGTGGCCGTTGTTTTCACCTCGTGGTCGAGGGTTTGCAGCCGCTGGTAGAGCCGATCGCCCTCGCGCCAAAGGCTCAGCTGGGTCGGGGTTTCCGTGGGCGATCGCCAGTCGGCATAGACGGTGTAGGCGGTACCGCGCCATTCCCCTAGGAGTTGATCCACGGTTAAGGGAGGACGCTCAACGGCGTTGCTGTGGGCACGAAACTCGCGAATCAGAGTCATGGATTGGAGGTGCTGATTTTTGTCAAAGAGTTGGACAAACCGCAGTCGGCGATCGCCCATGACAAAGCCATACTCCGCACCAAACTCGGCAAAGGGCGCCACCTGCAACGATCCCTTAGAAAAAGCCCCCGTCGGAAAAAACACATTTTGGCGGCCAATGGTGCTGTACTCTTGGACGGTCTCACTCGTAGGGGGCTGGTCAAGGCCATTACCAAAGCGTCGCAGTTCAAAGCGCACCCGTTGACCGTCAGCAGTATCGGCAAGGATCAAAATCGAGGGCACTGACGCTCCCACGTCTCCCGTAGGGCTGACCGCCGTAAAGGAGCCATGCCATTCCCCAAGGTTTTTGCGAAAATTTTCCCAATTTGTTGTCATTGATTATCCTTGATTATCCTTACCGCTGTGTGCCACCATCATCATTAGAAAAATAAAGTATTGGAGATCTTGCCAATTGGGAAGTGGCCGGCGATCGCCGGCGCTCAGAAAAAACTTTGATAGGATGGGGAGTGTCAGGGCGCTGACAAACGATCGCCATTGGGAGACCCGTGCATGACCACCGACCTCTTTGATTCAGGGGCTGGTCGCATTTTAATTGTCGATGATACCCCCGAAAATGTTGAAGTTTTAACCACACTGCTGCAACTGGAAGGCTACGATGTGCGCGGTGCCATTAGTGGCCAAATGGCGCTCATGGGGATTGAGGCCGAACCCCCGGATGTCATTCTCTTGGACATCATGATGCCTGATATGAATGGCTACGAGGTCTGTCAAACCCTGAAGGAGAATCCCAAGACCAAGCATATCCCCATTATTTTCATTAGTGCCCTCGATGATGTCTTTGACAAGGTCAAGGCCTTTGAGATTGGCGGCGCCGACTACATCACCAAACCCTTTCAGCAGGCGGAGGTGCTGGCACGGGTAAAAAATCAGTTGACGATCGCTCTCCTACAGCGGAAGCTGCGGCAAAAAAATGCCCTCTTGCAAAAGCAAAACCAGCAGTTGCAGGAAATTGTCGAGGAGCGGCGCGACTTGGTTGCCTCACTGCAAGCAGCGCAAGAACAGTATCGGCAGATGTTTGAGGAAGCCGTGGTCGGGATTTACCAAAGTTCGCCCGAGGGGGTTTACTTCAAAGTCAACAATGCCTTGGCACGCATCTATGGCTATGCCGATGCTGAAGACTGGCTAGCGGATCTTGAACACCACAACCAGCGACCCTATGTGGATGACAGCAGTTGGCAAAAATTCCAACAACAAATTGAAACTCGTGGCTTTGTGCGCAACTTGGTTTCCAAGGTGTATCGTGCTGACCAAACAATCACCACCATTTGCGAATGCGCCCGCCCGGTCAAAAGTGAGGACGGTCAACTTTTATACTACGAAGGGTTTGTTTTTGAACTGCCCACCCGTAATCCATGAAACGCACACTGAGCGCACTGTTGGGGGATGCAGCGGTTCACTCCCTTGCTGAATTGGGCGATCGCGCCCCCCACCTGCGTCCCTACCTTCCTGAGCGAGCCCTGCTGCTGACTCCCCCCACCCCAGAAGCGGGGGCAGAAGTGATTGCCTGTGCCCGGCGCCAAGGCTGGCGAGTGTTGCCCATTGGAGCAGGCACCAAACTCAATTGGCTCGGGAACACCCCCAAGGCAGATATTTTTCTGCGGACAACGGCGTGGCAGAAGCTCATTGATCATGCGGCTGCCGATATGACCGTCACCACCCAAGTGGGTATTCCCTTTCAGCAGCTCCAGCACCACCTAGCACCCGCAGGACAGTGGATTGCCGCAGATCCCCTCTTTCGAGAAACGGCCACCCTTGGCGGCTGCTTGGCCACCCAAAGCAATGGCAGCCTACGGCAGCGGTATGGGTCATGGCGCGATCAATTGTTGGGGGTGAAGTTCATTCGCAGTGATGGCCAAATCGTCAAAGCGGGAGGGCGGGTGGTCAAAAATGTTGCCGGCTACGACCTGATGAAACTCCTGATCGGCAGCTATGGCACACTGGGGATTCTGACAGAGGTGACGCTGCGGGTGTATCCTCTGCCAGATGCGGTACAAATCTGGCAGTTGCGGGGGGAAGTCTCTGCTTTGGCCAAGGGACTTGAGGTGATTTTGACGAGTTCCCTTGCGCCCGCGCGGTGTGTGTTGCGCCTTGAACCA
Organism: Thermosynechococcus sp. HY213; assembly: GCF_031460975.1. Taxonomy (NCBI): domain Bacteria; kingdom Bacillati; phylum Cyanobacteriota; class Cyanophyceae; order Acaryochloridales; family Thermosynechococcaceae; genus Thermosynechococcus; species Thermosynechococcus sp. HY213. The sequence continues at coordinate 366,886 of NZ_JAVKVB010000016.1, forward strand.
CGGGGGACGCTGCTGTTGGAATTGGAATTCCATACCCTGCGGGAAGTGATTGCTGCGGGTACGTTGGGCGATCGCCTGAGTCAGATTGCCCAGACCCATAATCTGCAACTGGAACCCCAAGCCCCTCTAGGCATTACCCTCAACCCCACCCCCGATCAAGTGACTCTCAAAATTGGTGTGCCTCTAAGCGAAATGTTGCCCGCTCTCACCCAGCTTCAGCAGTTGGCAAGGGAATTGGCCTGCGAGTGCCGAGGCGAAATGAGTGCAGGGGTTGGTTACGCCTATCTCCACGGACAGGAGGAGCATCTCCGTCAACTCATTCTCAGGCTGCGCCAAGGGCTACCACGGGGCTATGTCACCGTCTTAGCCGCCCCCCTGAACCTCAAGCAGCAACTCGATCCTTGGGACTATCGCGGCAACGCCCTTGAATTGATGCGGAATCTTAAGCAACAATTGGATGCAACGGGTGTCTTTGGCACTGGCGTTTTTGTCGGCAATCTCTAGACAAGTTTCAATACTTACGAATGACTGCAACTGATCCTGTGGCTGGCTTTGATGCGCAGTCGCCTCCTGATCCACACCTGATTGATGCCTGTGTCCACTGCGGGTTTTGCCTATCCACCTGTCCTAGCTATCGGGTACTGGGGACGGAAATGGACTCTCCCCGTGGTCGTATCTATCTCATGGATGCCATTCATGAGGAACAGGTGCAACTGGCGGATGTCGTACAGCACTTTGACTCCTGTTTGGGTTGCTTGGCCTGCGTCACCACCTGTCCATCGGGGGTTGAGTACGATAAGTTGATTGCTGCCACGCGGGTTCAAGTGCAGCGCCATTATCAGCGGCCCGTGGGCGATCGCTGGTTGCGGCAGTTGATTTTCCAAACGCTGCCCTATCCCCAACGGCTGCGTGCCCTCCTGTGGCCGCTCTGGCTCTACCAAAAACTCGGCTTGGCCAATCTCGAAAAGCGGCTGGGACTCCTGAAACGGCTCTTGCCCAAGTCCCTTGCGGCCATGTATCAAATGCTACCGCCCCTTTCAGCCAAAACATTTCGCGATCGCTGGCCTGAAGTGGTGCCTGCCCAAGGGAAACAGCGTGGCCGCGTGGGGGTGATTCTGGGCTGTGTCCAACGGCTCTTTTTGCCGGAAGTGAATGAAGCCACGATCTCCGTCTTAAGTGCCAATGGCTTTGAGGTGGTGCTGCCGCCGCAACAGGGATGCTGTGGTGCCCTGCCCCATCATCAAGGGGAAGAGGATCAGGCGCAAACCCTTGCTCGCCAGATGATTAATTGTTTTACTGCCGCTCATGTGGATGCGGTTTTAATCAATGCCTCGGGTTGTGGCCACACCCTCAAGGAATATCATCGCCTTTTGGCTGCCGATCCAGAGTACCGCGATCGCGCCCGTGACTTTGTGCAAAAGGTGGAGGATGTGCAGGTCTTTTTGGTCAAACAGGGCTTGGTGACACCGCTCCACCCCTTGGGCGATCGCCCCTTGGCCTTGGTCTATCAAGATGCCTGCCACATGATCCACGGCCAAAAAATTCGCCTTGAACCGCGGCAACTGCTGCGACAAATTCCCCAAGTGCAACTGCACGAACCCCTCGATGCAGCCCTGTGCTGTGGCAGTGCCGGGGTTTACAACATTCTTCAACCCGATGTCGCAGCGGAATTGGGACGCCAAAAGGTACGCAACCTGCTGAATACTCGCCCTGATGTCATTGTCTCAGCCAATGTGGGCTGCACCGTGCAATTGCGGCAGTATCTCCAAGAGCAGAGTAGCTCCGTGCCCATTTACCACCCGATGCAACTGCTAGACTTGGCGATTCGTGGTGAGCAGCTTCCGTCCTAGGCCATATCCGGGGGAGCACTGAGGATTGCGCGCACTTGAGCTAGTAACCATTCTCGCCCCACTTCCCAGCCTCGTTCGCCATCCGCCTCAAGGATCATCAGGCTATCCACTGGCTCTGCCGCCAACAGTTGAAACAAAAGGGGAATAATTGGCATGGGCACTGGGATCACTTGTTCATCACAGGCCTCTTGAGCCATGGCTTCACTACCGTAGGCGTGGATCACATTTTTTTGCTGGTGGGGGGGCTGCTGTTCCTCAAGGGTAATCACCTGCCACTGACCATCGGGAGTTTGCAGGACGTAGTAAACCGTTTGCCCGTAGCGCTGGGCTTCCTCGTAGAGAATGGGGGCGATCGCCTGTACCGCCGCCACAGTCGCAGGGTCATCGGGGGCGTTGGCAATCAGTTCGTCCACTTGGGTCAGTAAATCCACAACGCCTCCTTTAGGAGTTATAAAAAACTATTCCTTGGCCTCAAGGGCATCGAGATCAAGGGCACGGGAGCCACCCGTACTTAAAATGGTCAGCACTTTCCCCAGTTGATACCACACCAAAAGGGCGGTGGCGATCGTCAGCACAAAGGCAATGACCATACTCAGCCCTGCACCAAAGCCATAGGTCCACAATCCCGCCATCAGGAAGAGCCAGATACCAATGGAAATCCCCAAGTAGGGCAACTGAAGTTGGGGGCCGCGCAATTGACTCAGAACACGGGTGGAACGACTGCGGTTCCATTCTTGGACACTCTGCTTGAGGGTGGCTTCAAAGGCTTTACCACTGGTCAACCCCATAAAAATACCCGCCAGTAGCAAGACAATGGGTGGATCAAACACGGGATACCTAATCCTTCTTGGACACTCAGGAACGTTGATAACCGCTGCCAACCCTTAGCTGGCCACCACCAAGGAATTGCTGTCTTCTTCTTTACCGAGCGTGTGGGAGACAGAGGCCTTGAGGGCTTCCCATGCCACATCAATCAAGAAGAGCGGACGCAGATCAGACTTGACCAAATTCCAAAGGCGTTGCACCTCTTCGGTGTGGAGACGGTCATCTTCGGTTAACGCTAGCACAATTTGCCGCCGCAGGTACTGCCCCTCCTCAGAAAAGAGATACTGCAAGCCCAAGGTGGCGGTTGGCGCGAGGTTAAAGTGCTGATCCTGCCGGGCGATCGCAATTAGGTTTTCCAGGCGTTGCCACTGCAGACGACCATCCTTGAAGAGGACATCCAATAACCGTCGCCGCAGTTGGGGCGATTCTCCTTGCAGCAGACGCCGTGCCACATAGGGATAGCTGACATCAACAATGCGGAAGTTAGGGTTGAGACACAGGGCAATGCCCTCTTGGGTGACTAGAGAGCGAATGATCAGGGCAAACTTAGCGGGAACCCGGAAGGGGTAGGCATACATCAACTCGGAGAAGCGATCGGTGATCACTTTGAAGTTGAATTCCCGCACACTGGAGCCAATCACCTCTTCAAAGACCGACTCAAGGGCAGGGATAATCGGCGTAATATCCGTTTCCGGGGTCAAAAAGCCCAGTTTGACAAAGTCCGTCGCCAAGGCTTGATAGTCCTTGTTCACCAAATGAACGACGGCATCCACCAAAGATTCTTTAGTGCTCTCCTCCAGTTGATCCATCATGCCGAAGTCAATGTAGGCCATACGGCCATCGGGCATGGCGAACAGATTCCCCGGATGCGGATCCGCATGGAAAAAGCCAAATTCCAAGAGTTGCCGCAAACCAGAAATCACGCCAACACGGATCAGCTCATCGGGATTGACGCCCGCCGCCACCATACAATCCGTACGGGTGAGTTTAATGCCATGGATCCACTCCAGCGTAAGCACGTGCTCCGTGGTGTATTCCCAATAGATTTTCGGTACCTTGACCGTGGGATCATCGTGGAAGTTGGCAGCAAATTTCTCGGCATTGCGCCCTTCATTGAGGTAGTCAATTTCCTCGTAGAGCTTGCGGCCAAATTCATCGACAATGTCTCGCAAATCATGGCAGAGGTTAATCGGTAGCCAAGGCTTGACCCACTGCACCAAAAGGCGAATCAAGAAGAGATCGCGGGTAATCACGGGCAAAAGGTTGGGACGCTGCACCTTGACGGCCACTTCTTCACCACTGTGGAGTTTGGCTCGATAGACTTGGCCGAGACTGGCGGCGGCCACCGGTTGGGGTGAGAATTCGGCAAAAATATCCCCTAGGTTTAAGCGCAGATCTCGCTCAATAATGGCAATAGCAATCTCATTGGCAAAGGGGGGCAATTTGTCCTGAAGGAGCGTCAGTTCTTCGAGGTAGTCGGGACAAATCAAATCGGGGCGAGTGGAGAGGGCTTGACCGACTTTAATGAAGGTTGGGCCTAAACGGATTAGGAGTTTGCGCAGTTGCATTGCCCGCAGGGGACGCTGACTTTCCTGTTGCCCTAACCACTTGTCCCACTGCAATAACAGCCAAAATGTTAGGAAAGAGACCGCAATGTTCAGGAACCGCCAGATAACTCGCCAAGGATGTCGCCAGTAGTAGCGGGCGATCGCCTCAGGATCATACCGACGATGACCAGCACTAGGGACAGCAGAAATACGGGCAGTCACAGCTTTTTCACCTTATTCTCTGAAACCCAACTTACTACACCCCTCTTGCTTTGCCATGGGTGTTTCCACGGAGCGCTTTTGGGAACACTGTAAGCAACCATTGCAATGATGAGGATTTTGTTGATCCCCGGTGCTAGAGGAGCTGATCTTTTGAGGTTTGCTTAAATATAGTATAGAAAACTACACATAAGCCCTGCCGATCAATAAAATTCTTAACAAAAGTTTAAGATTGAAGGTTCCAGCAATTCAGCCGTTGGTTGACTTAGGTACAGCCGCTCGAACTGAATTTCAATAGGTTCGCTGGTGCGGATTTGCCGATAATGGTACCGTAGGGCATCTTCTTATTCACACCCTTCCATGGCCAGCAGGATCATTGCCACATCTGTTCTTGAGGAGTTGTTGGCGCGGTTGCCTCGCTTGCGATCGCAACTGTACTTCAAGACATCGCTGACGGCGCTTTCCCATGCAATGGAGGATCAGGTTTTGGCCAATGAGGATGCGCCGATTATTATTGCCTGCTTTCAGCGGGAACGCTTTTATCGCCAAGAAGCCCATCGCTACCGCCGTATTGCCACCAAGTCCCACCACGTTTACGTTTTGGCTGCCCCGGAAACCGAGTTTAAGAACTGCTCGGGAGACTATGAAACGGTTGCCTTTGATCCCGCCGATGCCCTCAGTCAAGAATGGCATTTGACCGTCTTGGGCAAAAATTACAGCACTTGCTTGGTCTGCCGCGAAGTCCAGCGATCGCCTGCCCAGCGCTTGGATGTGTTGCCGCCGATGGATGCGGCGCGTCGTTTTGAGGGCATTTGGACCTTTGATCGGCAGGTGGCAGCGACAACCGCTGAAATCCTCCTCAACCGTATTCGGGAGTACCGCCCTGAACTGAAGGAGAAACTCAAGGAAGGTCTGGCATGGGTTGAGACCTATCGCCAAGTGGCGGGGTGCAATAGTGATCCTGCCCCCTTTGCCGATCGCCTAGTGACCTATCTCCAAGCTGGGCAGTACAAGCAAATCAAGGCCTACCGCCAAATTGCCATTCAAGAGCGCAAGGAACGCCTCACCAATGCAATTACCACGGCGATTCGCAACTCCCTTAATCCCACAGAAATTCTCACTCGTGCGGTGGCAGAACTAGGGGAAGCCCTCAAGGGCGATCGCTGTCTCATTTACCGTTGCCGCAGTACCGATACTCGCGTGCGCATTGAGCACGAGTACACCAGCGGTGCCCTACTGCCATTGCAGTACCAGTATTGGCCCGTGAGTGAACACCCCTACACCCAGCAGGCACTGGCGCATCAGCAGGTGATTCAGGTGGATGACGTAGCCGCCGATCCCCACTACGAGGCGACCCGTTTCAAACCCCTCGAGGCCGCCGGCGTCAAAGCCCTCCTACTGGCACCTGTTCTCTATCAAGGGCGGCTGTTGGGCATTGTTGAACTCCACCGAGGCGAACCGCTGCCGTGGCACGATATGGACGCAGAATTAGTGGAGGCGATCGCCACCCAAGTGGGGGTTGCCCTGATTCAGGCGGAGGCCTACGCAGATCTGGAGGAACTCAACGCGCAACTGGAGGCCTTAGATCGCACCCGCAGTAATCTGATTGCAATTACGGGTCATGAACTGCGCACGCCCCTTTCGACTATTCAAGTCTGCCTCGAAAGTCTAGCGAGTGAACCCGATATGGATTCAGAACTGCGGCAGGTGATGTTGAGTACGGCTCTCGCTGATGCTGAACGCATGCGGAAACTGATTCAGGACTTCCTTACCCTCTCGCAGTTGGAAAGTGGCCGGGTGCAGTGGCGACCAGAACCCCTCCCCCTCCAAGAACTGGTGGATCTAGCCCTCAGTAGTCTGCGCACCCCCAAGGATCAACTACCGACCATTCGCACAGTCTTGCCCAAGGAATTGCCCTTGATCCGAGCAGATGGCGAATGGCTAGTGGAGGTGCTCTCGAAGCTACTCGATAATGCCTGCAAGTTTACGGAACAGTCGGGTCAGGTTTCCATTGCTGCCAAGCCTCGTCCCGATGGTCTATTGGAAGTGACGGTTGCCGATACGGGGCGCGGTATTGAGCCGGATCGCTTGGAAACGATTTTTGATCGCTTTTATCAGGAGGAGGGAGCACTGCGGCGCTCTACGGGTGGGACGGGCTTGGGTCTCGCGATCTGTCGCCAGATCATTACCAATTTGGGGGGGCAAATTTGGGCGGAGTCGGCGGGGCGCGATCGCGGTAGTGAGTTTCACTTTACGATTCCCATTGCTGAGCCTTTTTCTGGATAGGGGCTGCCAAGCCTCCTAAGATAGACAACAACGAGTGGTCAGCCAACCATGAGCCAATCCTTTGCCGATACCGCGATTGACATTTTGATTGACTTGGCTGAGCGGGGGGAAATTGACCCTTGGGATATTCAAGTGATTGAGGTCTTCGATCGCTGTTTGGCGGAGTTGACACGGCGGGGGGAACCCAATCTCAGTGAATCAGGGCAGGCCTTTTTGTATGCAGCGATGCTGGTGCTCCTGAAGAGCGATCGCCTAGTTGCAGTTGCTGAACCGATGCCCGAGGAAACAGAATTCGCAGAACCGCCAGAGATCAGCGAAAACCAGTCCTTTGTGGTCTTGCCCCATGCCCTAGAGCAGCATTTGCATCGTCGCCCCGTGGCTCCCCCCCAACAACGGCGCCGCGTCACCCTTGAGGAATTGATTGCCCACCTGAAAACCATGGCAGTTCAGAACGACCGTGCAAAGGTGCTGCGGCCGCATCAACCGCGGCGGCGTCGCCGTCCCACAACCCTCAAGGCAATTACCCAACTGGCGCACCAAGAAAACCTGACGGAGATAGCTAACGAAGTAGAAAGTCTCCTCGGAGAAATGGCTCCCGAAGGGACATGGCTAGACTTCCAAGAGCTACTGCGGCGCAAACCCGATCCTGTGGGGGTCTTTTGGGCGCTGCTATTCCTCACTGCCCAGTCTAAGGTGGATCTCCAACAAACCAATTTCTATCAACCCCTACAGGTACGGACGTGTTTAGCTGAAGCGATACGCCTAGAGGCCTAACCTCCCTCTGGCAGAAACGAAAAGCCCAAGGGTTTTACCCGCAGGAGTGCCTCACTCAGGGCAGTGTGGAGATACCCATTCGTCGCTAAAATCCGCCCTGATGTCAGTTGAAAAGGGGATTGATCGTAGGCAGTGACGACGCCCCCAGCTTCACGAACCAGAACCACACCAGCCGCTAAGTCCCAAGGGGACAGACCCCGTTCCCAATAACCATCAAGGCGACCACAGGCAATGTAGGCCAAGTCAATGGCTGCCGCGCCACCCCGCCGTACCCCTTGGCTGAGATGGGTCAGGTAGCAAAATTCCGCATAGTTGTTGTCTTCGGTTTCACGGCGATCGTAGGCAAAGCCCGTGACCAAAAGGCTATGACTCAGTTCTGCGGTGGTGGAAACCTGAATGGGCTGGCGATCGCGGGTGGCACCGAGGCCTGTAGCAGCGCGAAACAGTTCGCGATGAAAGGGATCATAGACGACACCAATGTGGGGTTCTCCCTCTACTAAGAGAGCTACTGACACCGCACTAAAAGGGTATTGATGGGCATAGTTGGTGGTGCCATCCAGAGGATCAATCGCCCACAGAAATGGATTATCCTTCAGTCCCAAAAGACCCGATTCCTCCGCGAGCACCGCATGGTCTGGACAATGGCGATGAATGACATCCAGTACCGCTGCTTCTGACTGGCGATCGGCCACCGTGACGAGGTCACCAGAGCGCCCCTTTTCCTCAATCTCACTCAGTTTGCCCCAATAGTGCTGCAGGACAGCGCCCCCCGCCAACGCTGCCTCCGTGGCAATTTCTAAATAGCGCTGCCGCTCACTCGCCGGCAGTGGGCAACTCACAGCTGTCATGGATCACTAGTCCTCATCGAGGGGCAGCCCCAGCTGTACCCGTCCCTTGCCAAAGTAGCGGCCAAATTGCAGCTCATAGACCTCATCTTCATCTTGGGTTTCTACCTCAAGGTCAGAGCGGGCATAGCTGACACACAAGAGGGCATAGCCTTGGGCTTGCAGGGCGGGGGAGAGTCCCATGGCTTCAGGTTGATAGACATGGCCAGAGAGAATGCGCACGGCACAGGTAGTACAGGCACCGTTACGACAGGAAAAGGGCAACTCAAGGCCTTGGCTCTCAGCGTATTGCAGGATATAGCGATCGCTCGGAACAGTAATTGTGTACGTCCGCGTGGGGGGATCCCCCGGCTTGAGGGGACGCACGTGAATGGTCACAGTGTAGGTTTGTGGCGTGCTCATGGTCTCGCTATCTTACCGTGAAAAGGGCTGTCAAAGACCTTGCTTCGTCCCTTAGCTACAATACCGCAATCCCAACCTGCTAATGACAATGCTAGGGTAGGAGCGGTTCTATGACCCACATTCGTAGGGAGACCTAAAGTTATGAGTACCTTAGTGGTCATTGCGTTTGATGATGAGTACAAGGCGAACGAAGTATTAATCCAGCTATTAAAACTCCAGCGTGAGCATCTCATTGACCTTGAGGACGCGGCTGTTGTCGTGCGCACCAAAGATGGCAAGGTTAAAATCAACCAGACTCAGGATTTGACCCTCCAGGGGGCCCTTGGCGGTGGCTTTTGGGGGCTGCTCATTGGTCTATTGTTCTTCAATCCCCTCTTGGGCTGGGCTGCGGGTCTTGTGGCCGGGGCGATTTCCGGCAAATTTACCGATATTGGCATTGACGATAATTTCATCAAGGAATTGGGACAAACCATTGCCCCCGGCAGCTCGGCCATCTTTACGTTGGTGCGTCAAGCCACACCCGACAAAGTCCTTGAGGAAATTGCTCCCTTTGGCGGTAAAGTCCTGCGCACCTCCCTGTCAAAAGAGGATGAAGCCAAGTTGCAAGAAGCCCTTAACCGAGGCAATCTGGCCTCCCAATCGCCTGCCCCGAGCGAAGCGACAACCCCCAGTGAAACGGCGAACAGTTAGTTTGTTGAGTTTGTCTTGGGTCTAGCTCTCGCTCTAAATTGATTAGGATAATTTTGAAAGGCTCGGCCATTCCCTAGGTACAGCCCTTTTCCCAAGGATGGAACCCAGGCAACACTGCGCAAGTGAGTGTCGGGAACATTTCAGTTCCTTAACGCCTAAGAAAAGGGCTGTCACTGGGCATTGTGCTCACAGTTAGGGATGCCAATAGGGAGTGTTGGGGAGTGGGAGACGGTGCAGGATCAAACTAAATCAACCGCAGTGATCGCGATCTTAAAACGCTTTGGTGGGCGATCGCGCCAACTCAATCGTCTAGTCCCCCTTGTCCAAAAGCAGTGGTATGCCTGCTTACCTTGGTTGCAACACTGGCAAGTGGTGGCCAGCCTCTCCCTCCTCACCTCCGTCGGGATTTCCGGGCTATCCCTGTGGCTGCTGCTGCGGCAACCGACGACTCCCGGCAATTGTGATTTTGTCCTTTGGCCTTTGGCATCGGCCTCCTTTCGCCTCTACTGCGCCCAACAAGCGGCGGAGCGACACACCCTTGAAGATTTGCTCCATGCCATTGATCTCATTGATGACTTGCCTCGCGATCATCCCCTTGCCCCTGAGATTAATCGCCGCCTAGAAGCGTGGTCAGATCAGGTTTTGGCCTTGGCAGAGGTAGCCTTTCATGAGGGGCAATTACATCGGGCGATCGCCTTTGCGCGGCGGATTCCTCGGGATGTCCAAGCCTATACCAAAGTGGAAGAACGCATTCAACGCTGGCAGGAAATTTGGCAAGAGGGGGAGAGCATCTACCGACGCGCCGAAGCCGCCTTGAAAAACCTCGAATGGCGAGAAGCTTTTCAAATCTCGCTCCAGTTGCAATTTGTTGCCTGTCGTTATTGGGCACAGGAGCAGTTTGGCGCCTTTAATGAGCGGATTATCCGTGCCCAACGGGAAGATCGGCAGTTGGATGAAGCCCGTGCCCTCATGGCACAGGGGGGAGCCGATAACTTGGCCGCTGCCATTGCAATTGTGCGGCGAATTCCCACCACCAGTGATATTTATCCCGGTGCGCGGCGATTGCTCAATGAGTTGGGTGAACAGTTACTTGCATCAGCAGTGGCGGCTCTGAATCGCTATGACCCCCAAGAGGCAAGGCGCATTGCTGGTTTAATTCCCCGTGATGTCAGGAGTGCCCGCAGCGCTGAGGATGTAGCCAAGCTAGCCGCAGCGGAAGAATTTGCTCAAGCGGGGATGGGACAGGACATTGATCGAGCCATTGCCCAAGCGCGGACGATTACGGCAGAACGCCCCCTCTACTTTGAAGCCCAGCAGGCCATTCGGCGCTGGCAAACAGATTTGCAGGTACTGCGAACCCTCGCAGAAGCGCAAGCCATTGCCCGTGGCGGCACGCTGGATCACCTCTACCTTGCCCTCAACCGCCTCAACATTCCTTTGGCGGACGCGAGTCCCTACCGCCAAGACCAAATCCGCGATCAGCGACGGCTGTGGCAACGTCAAATCGAGATTGCTGAGGATCAACCCCTGATCGATCAGGCCAACGCCCTTGCCCGCCAAGGCACCCCTGAAGCCCTGCTGCAAGCCCGCCAACTCCTTGAGCGAATTCGTCCCCAGCGTGCCCTCTATGAAACGGCTCAAAATCGCCTCAAAGAACTCTTTCCCCCCGTGGCAACGGAAGCAGTGAGCTGGCAGCTTGATCCGGAGATGGCTCGCCTGAATGAAGCCCAGCGCCGTGCTCGAGGGGGGCGCGATCGCGACTTTGCTGCTGCCATTGCCATTGCCCAAGAAATCTCCCCCAACTCCAGTGTCTATGCCACCGCCAACCAGTTGATTGTGCAGTGGGGCAATAATATCTTGGAGCAGGCGCGCTATTGGGTGGGGCGGGACAACCAGCAGGCAATCGCCACCGCCGAACTCATCCCCCCCACGCATCCCCTCTACCCAGAGGCGAGGGAATTGATCCGCATTTGGCAAGAGGCGGAACTCCAGTACCCCTTTTAAGGGCTGTTACTGATTCGTGGGGACTTCCACGAGCCGCACCTTTTGGGCCAGACCAATCGCTTGCAATGCCCGAATCGTGATCCACGTAATATCAAATTCCCACCATTGCAGACCGTGACGTGCCGAATGGGGGTAGGTGTGGTGATTGTTGTGCCAGCCTTCGCCAAACGTCAGCAGGGCAACCCACCAACAATTTGTGGAGCGATCGCCCGATTCAAAGGTGCGGTAGCCAAATTTATGGGTGGCACTATTGACAAACCACGTGAGGTGATACACCAGCACAAGGCGGACAAAGATGCCCCAGACCACAAAGGGCAGTCCCCCCCACAGATACACCAAGACCCCTAAAACCACTTGAATGGGCACAAAGTACTGATTCAAAAAGCGATACACCGGATCAGTGTTAATGTCCTTGGTGAGGCGTTCTACCTCTGCCTTGGCGGGCACTTCTTGGAGCATCCAACCCATGTGCGACCACCAAAACCCCTTTTGGGAATTGTGCTGATCCAGTTCTTGATCGGAGTGGAGGTGGTGATTACGGTGGAGGCCAACCCATTCAATAATTCCACCCTCACAGGCCAAGCTGCCGCAAAAGCCAAAAAAGTATTCCAGCCATTTCGGGCACTGGAAACTGCGATGGGTGATCAGGCGATGCCAGCCTAGGGTGATGCCAAGGCCTCCAGACACCCAATAGAGAACAACACACAACAGCACAGCCGGCCAGGAAAACAGCCCCGGTACCAATGCCAGCAACGCTCCCAAATGCACAATGCCCATAAAAAAAATCACCCCCCAATTGGGACGCAGGGGGCGCGCAGGCAACGAAGAAACAGATGTCATAAAACTCTCGAACACATTGACAAACTCAAAGTGGAGTTGAGCCCTGTAGGCTGCTCCCTTAGAGCAAAGATGGTTACGACTGCTTTTTACCTAGATGCCTAGAGAAATGGCTTCCTAAACAATCTACGTTTAACGAGCAAACAACCAGCCCTTCCTTTCATCATAGCAGAGATTGGAGAAGACTTGACCTCCTCCCCGGCCTGAAAGCCGCAGATTCCTACGACGGGGATGACTGCGCAATCGTTTCGGCGGGTTCTAACCGCTGCTTGTATCTTGCCGGCATGCCCTGCCGTAGGCCACCTTGGGTTTCAGTGGCAATACCATGATTAGGATGCCGCCGCCATCCGCACTATCCTTCGCCGCCGGCATAAATACCGGGGCTTGCCGCGCATCAGGTCAAGCAAAATCTGGGTCGGGTACTACCTCTTTCACGAAGACGCTCAACACTGCGACAACTCCTACTGTAGCAGATTGGATTCTTAGATGTCCCCCTAGTTCAGGAAAGGGCTATATCTGCCCTAGCAGATTACTAAACCTTAATGTTTCCTTTCTTGGAATTTAGGATATTTTGCTTATACTCAAAATCTATGAGCTTAAGCTCTTTATTTCTTTTCATTTTTTTATTTATAAGAGTTTTCGCTTAAGTTCATATAAGTTTGTAAGCCTTTATGGAATTTTTGAGATAACAAGCGAGGTTAAAAATGGTTTCTCCTGTCAATCCTGAACTGGAACGACTCAATCAAGTTCATGGCCAAGCCAACCCTTGGAAATTTTGGGGACCTTACTTGAGCGAGCGGCAGTGGGGCACTGTACGGGAAGACTATTCCACCGACGGCAATGCTTGGGAGTATTTTTCCCATGATCAAGCGCGATCGCGCGCCTACCGTTGGGGTGAAGATGGCCTCGGTGGCATTTGTGATGCACAGCAACGGCTTTGTTTTGCCTTGGCTCTTTGGAATGGCAACGATCCAATTCTCAAGGAACGGCTTTTTGGCTTAACCAACAATGAAGGCAATCATGGGGAGGACGTTAAAGAGTATTACTTTTACCTCGACAGTACGCCCACCCATTCCTACATGAAATACCTCTACAAGTATCCCCAAGCTGCCTATCCCTACATTGATCTGGTGATGACCAACCGCCACCGCAGCCGCTTTGAAATGGAGTATGAACTCTTGGATACAGGGGTCTTTGAGGGCGATCGCTACTTTGATGTCTTCATCGAATATGCCAAAGCGGCTCCCAATGACATTTTGATTCAAATCAGCATTCACAATCGCGGCAACGAAGCTGCCCATTTGCACGTTCTGCCCACCCTCTGGTACCGCAATACGTGGAGTTGGACACCGGACAAGGTTCTCGCCAAACCAGAACTGAAGCAAATGGATGCGACACTGGTGCGGGCACGCCATGGGGAGCTAGGAGAGTATGAATTTGTGAGCGATCGCCCGGTGCCCTTCCTCTTCACCGAGAATGAAACCAACTTTGAGCGGCTCTTTGGCCAGCCCAATGCCTCGCCCTACGTTAAGGATGCCTTTCACCGCTACCTGATCAATGGTGAGCAAAATGCCGTCAACCCCGACAAAGTCGGCACCAAGGTGGCTGCCCACTATCAAGTCACAGTTGCCGCCCAAGGGGTTGAGATCATTCAACTACGCCTAGCATCTGCCAAAAGTAGCCCCCTCAGCTTTGGCAATGCCTTTAGCGATCGCCTCAACCAAGCCCGCACCGAAGCGGATCTCTTCTTTGATCACCTCATCCCCAGTGACTGCACGGCTGATCAGCGCAATGTGGTTCGTCAAGCCTTTGCCGGCATGATGTGGACAAAGCAGTACTACTACTACCCTGTCAAGCAGTGGCTGGAAGATAAAGCGCTGCCCCCCGATGTGGAAGAGCGCATCGTTACCCGCAACAAATCGTGGTTCCACCTTGAAAGCGCCGACATTATCTCCATGCCCGACAAGTGGGAATATCCTTGGTTTGCCGCTTGGGACTTAGCCTTCCACTGCTCGCCCTTAGCTCTGATGGATATCGACTTCGCCAAAGAGCAGCTTAAGCTGATGGTGAATGAACTGTATCTGCACCCCAACGGTCAAATTCCCGCCTACGAATGGAACTTTGGTGATGTGAATCCGCCTGTGCATGGGATTGCCACGTGGCAAATCTATCTCTTGGACAAAGCCATGAAAAAAGGCGAAGGCGATTTGGCTTTCCTTGAGAGTGTCTTCCACAAGCTCATGCTCAACTTTACGTGGTGGGTCAACCGCAAAGATTCCCTCGGCAACAACGTCATGGAGGGTGGCTTCCTTGGTTTAGACAATATTGGCGTCTTTGATCGCAGTGCGCCCCTACCCACAGGTGGTGTTCTTGAGCAGGCGGATGGTACGGCTTGGGTGGCAATGTTTGCCCTCGATATGCTCTCTATGGCGCTGGAGCTAGCACAGCACAATCCCGTTTATGAGGATATTGCCTGCAAATTCTATGAGCACTTCGTTTACATTGCCGGAGCGATGGATCGCATTGGTGTCCAGAAAGATGAACTCTGGGATGACAAAGATGGCTTTTACTATGACCTGCTGCGACTGCCCGATGGTCGTGCCCAGCGCCTGAAGGTACGCTCGATGGTGGGATTGCTGCCCCTGTGTGCCACTGCCATTTTCTCGGAAGAGTTGCTGGACTCCCTACCCACCTTTAGGGAACGCATTGCTGCCTTTAATGCCCGCCACCCTGAGCTTTTGGCCAACATTAACCCCATCGATCGCCCGGGTGTAAAAAAACGGCGGTTGCTCTCGCCCGTCAACGAGGCCAAACTACGGCGGATTCTCACCCGCATGTTGGATGAGAGTGAATTCCTCAGTGACTATGGCATCCGTGCCCTCTCCCGCTACCACTACGATCACCCCTATATTTTCCAACTCGGCCGCGAGGCCTATCGCGTTAGCTATGAACCCGGTGAATCCACCACCGGCCTCTTTGGCGGTAACTCCAACTGGCGTGGCCCCATTTGGATGCCCGTGAATGCCCTTTTGGTGCAAGCCCTCCGCAAAATGTATGGCTATTACGGCAACGAGTTTACGGTGGAATGCCCCACCGGTTCAGGCCGCTGGCTCAACCTCTGGGAGGTCTCGGCAGAAATTGCCCGCCGCTTGGCCAGTATCTTCCTCAAGGATGAATCGGGGCGGCGACCGGTCTATGGTGGCACCGAAAAATTCCAAAGCGATCCCCACTGGCGTGATCTAATTCTGTTTTATGAATACTTCCATGGGGATAATGGCGCAGGACTAGGTGCGAGTCACCAAACCGGCTGGACGGGTCTGATTGCACGGATCATCATGGGACTCAATGTTCTCGACGCCGATGAGGTACTGGAGAAAGGACACTTGGCTGTGGTCTCGAAACGCTTAGCGGAGTTGGTCAGCGCCAGCTAGCATCTGATTAAGGCTGAAGCGTATTGTGATAGGGGGGCGATCGCCCCCTTTTTTCATTTCTCAATAGCGAAATGGGAGAACCGTTGCCGCAGCCGTAAACCTCGGTAACCCGAGCTGATTTGAGAGGGATTGAATTTTTCCAAGGGTTAGTGAATTTCCGTAAAATTACTGGCCATAGGGCACCCTTCATCTCTTAAATTGGTAAAGAGACGAGTGGCCTAGCTTTCGCTTAACACTAGATTTCTACTGCCTTTAGGATGGATTAGTTAAACAGAGCTATTACATTTTGCAACAAAGGCAGCAGACATGTTAAGCTGATTTACAAAAGTTCACATTCCACTCGTGTTCCACATTGGCTTGATTTGAGGTTCAGATGATGTCGCTCACACCCATGACCCGCTATTACATTCGCCGTCTTCTTGCAAAGCGTGCTGAATCCCTTGGGTTGACCGTAAGTGGTGCCGAAAGTGACAGTCAAGCCTTTGCCGATCAATTGGCACGCCTAGAATCCTTGGCGGCAACTAAGTTGGCAGAAATTGATCTCATTGTGCGGATGCACCAAACCCTGAGCCGCAACGGCCAAACCTACAATAGCTACCTCGCCAATCTGGAACAAAAACTCTTTGCCCTCATGGGTCTGGGGGGACAGCCTCGCGAAGAACTGACAGACATTACCCTGCCGCAGCTTGAAGAAACAAAAGGCGCCGCAGCAAAAGTCCTCACCTTGGCGGAAGTGCTAGAACACTTTAACAAAATTGGCGATATCGCCCAGAAATACCTTGGCAAGATGATTGTGGCCAACTATTGGCGGGGGACTCGTCCCTACAGCAGTTGGTTTGCTGACTTTACAGTGACTAATGATGGTCGTGTGGTTTGTCAATCCTACCAGTCCAGCCGCGATGTGTTTCTCAGTGAGGAGCAGCTAGAGCACTTGCAAGGTTGGCTAGAGGCCTTTATCCGCCAGTGCCAGCGAGTGCTGCCGCAATTTACGAAGCAACTGCAAAAAGCGGGGGTACCCGAAACGGTTTTAGCTTAGGGCGGTATGCGGATTTTCTTTGCGGCTCTGTGGCTGGGATTGATTGTCTATAGCTTTGGTTTTGCCCCCCCCGATCAACCGCAAACACTGACACTTATTCAACGGCTAGCAACGGGAGACTGGCAAGGCATTAACCCCCTCATTGTCAGTCTTTTTAATTTGATGGGCGTCTGGCCACTGATTTATACCGCATTACTGGTGGTGGATGGTCAAGAACAGCGATTTCCCGCGTGGCCATTTGCGGCTTTTAGTTTTGGCGTGGGTGCGTTTGCCCTGTTACCTTACTTCATCCTGCGCCAGCCAGCACCGATCTTTAGCGGAGAACTCAATCGGGGGGTACGCCTTTGGGAATCACGGCTCACTGCCGTTGTCATTGGTTTATTGGCTGTGGGCTTTCTTGGCTATGGCTTGGTTGGCGGTAATTGGCCAGACTTTTGGCAGCAGTGGCAAACCAGCCGCTTTATTCATGTGATGAGCCTAGACTTTTGCCTCCTGTCGTTGCTCTTGCCGGTGCTACTAGTGGATGACTGGCAACGGCGAGGACTGGAAAAGTCACCGTGGCGCTGGTGGAGCCTTGTCCCCCTTTTGGGAGCATTAGGGTACTTGCTTTTGCGTCCGCCCTTAATTCTCTCGAAAAAAAGTGTGGCATGATACAAAAAAATGCCCCTGAATTGGTTTTACTAATCTGTCAATGCTGAACTCTTCACCCAGAGCAAGATTCGCTGGCGTTGAGAGAGTTGCATTGTTGGGGGGATATCAATGCCGACAGCACCCTATGCGATCGCCACACCACCAGTTAAACCACCTTGGATTGACACACGACTCATGAATAAAGATCAACCCTTAGCACCCGTCTTTCGCCACATGGCCAGTGGTCTGTTTCCATCCACCACTGAAACTTACGAACGCGGCAAAACCATTTTCTTTCCGGGAGATCCAGCGGAAAAGGTCTATTTTCTCCTCAAGGGGGCAGTGAAGCTCTCACGGGTGTATGAAGCGGGCGAGGAAATTACGGTGGCACTGCTGCGGGAAAATACCGTATTTGGGGTGCTGTCCCTGATTACGGGCACCCGCTCCGATCGCTTTTACCATGCGGTGGCGTTTACGAATGTGGAGCTATTGGCCGTTCCCATCGAACAGGTGGAAAAGGCGATGCACGAGGATCCCGATTTGCCGATGTTTATGATTCAGGGGCTGTCATCGCGGATCCTGCAAACGGAGATGATGATCGAGACCCTTGCCCACCGCGATATGGGATCCCGCTTGGTGAGCTTTTTGCTGATTCTTTGCCGTGATTTTGGGATTCCCACGAGTGCGGGAGTCACTGTGGATTTGAAGCTTTCCCATCAGGCGATCGCCGAGGCCATTGGTTCGACACGGGTAACCGTAACTCGCCTTCTCGGGGAACTTCGGGATCAAAAAATGATCTCAATTCACAAAAAGAAAATCACGGTGCATAACCCCTTGATGCTCAGTCAGCAGTTTACCTAGGTCACGAGTTGGCCATAGTCGAGTTTGATCAGGCGATCGGCCACGTCAAAGTAGCGATCGTCATGGCTAATCACAAACACCGTTTTGCCCTGAGCCTTTAGCTCGGGTAGGAGTTGGCGGTAGAAAATCTCCCGAAACACAGGATCTTGATCCGCTGCCCATTCATCAAAGAGGTAGGCGGGGCGATCGTCGAGATAGGCCATCAACAACCCCAAACGCTTGCGCTCCCCTTGGGAAAGAGATGTCGTAGAGAAGCGGTTACCTTCTAGGCAAACTTTGTGGCTCAAGCGCAATTTTTCGAGGTAACTTGGCACTTCTGCAAGGCGTTCGGGGCACTCAATGCCCAACAGTGACTCAAAAAGATAAAAGTCACTAAAAACAGTGGCAAAGTGTTGGCGATACCATTCGTAGTCCTCAGGCTGCAAACAGTGATCATCCACCCAAATTTCTCCCTGATCGGGAATGTACAGGCCAGTAATAATTTTTGCTAGGGTGGATTTACCGCTGCCATTGCCACCGACAATAAAAAGGAGTTCCCCAGCCTGCACGGTCAAACTCAAAGGGCCGAGGGTAAAGGTCGCAGGTTCATCCTCGTGGCCACTGCGGTACTGATGACAGATCTGCCGCAGAGAGAGGGTTTTCCAGCCAAGGGGAGGGAGTTCGCCTGTATCGTTGAGGTTTTGGTGCGGATCTCCAAGGCTGAGTTGCAAAGATTCCACTTTTTTCAGGGCAACCCTAGCACGGCTAAAGACAGGAATCGCATCAATCAGCTGCTGCATCGGCAGCATGAGGTAAATGATCGTCAGAACATACCCTGAGAGAACTGTGGGTGTGGCTCCTAGCAAATGGGGCAGCGTAAAGAGAAAGAAGCCAATGGTGACAAACAGCAGCAACTGCCCCCAACTGGCAGCAATGGCAAAGACCATGTACCCTAGCTCGTTTTGCTGCCGGGTTTTCTGAGCCGTGGGTTCCAATTCCCGATAAAAGAAGGCCAACCGCCGTTGCCGATTGAGCTTGAGTTCTTTGTTGCCCTCGGTGAGTGTCCGAAAGTGTTGAAAAAGGTGATCCTGTTGCTGCCGTGCCCGCTCTAGGAATTTGCGTGCTCTGCCCGCTAGAAACAAGTAGCTGCCAGTACCAACGACAATCAAGCCCACAAGGGCAAAAAAGAGGGGCGGCGACAACCAACCCATGTAAATCAGGCAGCCAATAACAATGGCAATGGCATTAAAAAGATTGGGCAGGACGGAAAAGGAACGGGAAACGGCATCCACGTCCTCTGTCAGCGTCGCAAGGAGTTGCGGATTGCCAATGGCTTCTAACTGGCGTAGGGGTGAAGCGAGAATCTGGCGGCTGAGGAAGAGGCGCATTTCATAAACCGCCTGTTGGGCAGCCCGCACCAGGAGCACTTGAGAGCTAAAGTGGGTCAGCAGTAGGAGGGTTCCGAGGAGAATAAATCCCCAAGGTAAGAGGCGCTGGAGGGCAGGGGTTTTCTGCAGGGCGGCATTCATCAGGGCAATGAGCGCAGCCGTACTGCCACCGTTGAGAAGTCCAGCGATCGCTGCCGCAACAATCGTCGGCCAAGCTGCCCGTAAAAGAATCCGAAAGAGCTTCACGAATCTGTTGTCTCATCAGGGGTGGGATTGGACTCAGACTCTTCGAGATTCAACTTGGGAATAAAACTGGGGCGATCGGCATTTTCCCAACCGGGGGGACGCTTCGAGTTGTACCATGCAATGAGGCCAATGCTCACGGCCGCCACAAGACCCAGCAGCAATACCCCATAAAAGGGGACAAAGTTACCTGCACCAACGGTAAAGCTAATCCCCAATGACCCCATCATCGTCCTCGTTAACATTTTTTAGAAATATGTAGAACACCACTATATCAACCCTATGGTTGCTTTGAGAATCCTGAGAGTTGGAAGCGGCTGTGCTGCCTAAGGTACAGTACAAGATAAAGAAGTTTTGCTGACTGTCCCCCCTCTTTTCAACAATCAACCATGAGCGATCGCGCCCTTCGCCCGGCTGTTGTGGCTGCTGTGGAACCCGGCTCCATTGCCGCTGAGTTGGGATTTGAACCCGGTGATGCGTTGGTGGCCATTAATGGCGATCGCCCCCGCGATTTGATTGATTATCGGTTTCTCTGTGCCGAGGAATACCTCACCCTAGAAGTGCTAGGGAAAGACGGCCAAACCTATGTTCTCGAAATTGAAAAAGACATTGATCAAGATTTAGGACTGGAGTTTACCACCGCCCTCTTCGATGGGTTGATGCAGTGCAACAATCGCTGCCCCTTTTGTTTTATTGATCAGCAGCCCCCCGGCAAACGGGAAAGCCTCTACGCCAAAGATGACGACTACCGCCTCAGTTTCCTCTACGGCAGCTACATTACCCTGACGAACCTGCTTCCCTCAGAATGGCAGCGCATTGCCCGCTTGCGCCTTTCCCCCCTCTATGTCTCTGTCCATGCCACAGTAGCCAGTGTTCGCCAACGCCTACTGAAAAATCCACGGGCGGGGGAAATTCTGCAACAGATGCGCTGGTTTCAAGAGCAACGGCTGCAACTCCATGCCCAAGTGGTTGTCTGTCCGGGGATTAATGACGGCGAGTGCCTCGAGCAAACACTACGGGATTTAGCCCAGTTCTATGATCCTGAAGAGCCAACCGTGCTTTCAGTGGCAGTGGTGCCGGTGGGGCTGACTCGCTTTCGCCCTGCTGAGGATGAACTGATTCCCGTCACCCCTGATCACGCCCAAGCGGTGATTCAACGGGTACAGGCACTCCAACAGCGGTTTGAACAGCAGTGGCAAACCCCCTTTGCTTGGCTAGCAGATGAATGGTTCTTGATTGCCGGATCGCCCTTACCCCCCGCCGCCCACTATCAGGACTATCCGCAACTCAGTAATGGTGTGGGAACGATTCGCCTGTTTTTAGAAGAGTTTGAGCTTCACGCCCAACAGCTTCCCCAACGCTTACCGCAGCCGCGTCATCTGAGTTGGGTGGTGGGTAATACCGTGGAACAGGCCTTTGCACCCTTGGTGGCTCGCCTTAACCAAATTGAGAACCTGCGCCTTGATCTCTATGCCCTTGCTAGCGACTATTGGGGACAGCAGATGTCCGTGACAGGGCTATTAACCGGCCATGATTTGATCTATCACCTGAAGGGCAAACCCTTGGGCGATCGCCTGCTTCTGCCCAGTCTGATGCTCAAGCACGATGAACCCGTTTTTCTCGATGATGTGTCTTTAGCCACTGTAGAGGAAGCGCTAGGGGTCCCCATTCAAGTGGTCTCTGGTGGCGCGGCAGCGATTATTGCTGCTTGTACTCACCCCGAAAATGCCTGATCTTGCCCCTTGGGATCCCCGCAACCTATAATGGCTGGATGCTGTCCGCTGCACACTCAACCCTATGATTGCCACCTCCTCCCGCCCGGTTCGCATTGGTTCCCGCAAAAGTCAACTGGCGCTTGTGCAAACGGAATGGGTACAGGCGCAGTTACAAGCCCATCATCGCGATCGCGCCTTTGAGGTGGTGACCATGACCACCCAAGGAGACAATATCCTTGATGTCGCCCTTGCCAAAATTGGCGATAAAGGCCTCTTTACCAAAGAGCTAGAACTTTCAATGCTGCGGGGTGAGACCGATTTGGCCGTTCACTCCCTCAAGGACTTACCCACCAAGTTGCCCGCTGGTTTAGTTTTAGGCGCGATTACTGAGCGGGAAGACCCAGCAGATGCCCTTGTTTTAGGTGCAAAATGGACAGGACACACCATTGATACCCTACCTGAAGGCACGGTCATTGGTACTTCGTCACTGCGTCGCTTGGCACAGTTGCGCCACCACTACCCCCATCTCACGTTTAAGGATGTGCGGGGCAATCTAAATACTCGCTTGGCCAAATTAGATGCTGGGGAATACGATGCCTTGATTTTGGCGGTAGCTGGCCTGCGGCGTTTGGGCTTTGGCGATCGCATTAGCCAAGTCTTACCCGCAACAGTGTCCCTCTATGCTGTCGGTCAGGGTGCCTTGGGCATTGAATGCCGCGCCGACGATCCCGACATTTTAGCCTTGGTCAAGACCCTTGAACATCCAGAAACAGCAGCCCGTTGCTTAGCAGAGCGAGCCTTCCTGCGGCAATTGGAAGGGGGCTGTCAAGTGCCCATTGGGGTGCATACGGTGATTGAAAATGGTCAACTCACCCTCACAGGATTGGTCGCCAGTCTCGATGGCCAACGCCTTGTCAAAGACAGTCTTACAGGGGAGCCTGCCAGTGCAGAAGAACTAGGGACGCGCCTTGCTTTGAAGCTGCGGGAACAGGGAGCCTCAGAGATTTTGGAAGAGATTTTTGCTACTGCCCGTCTCGAGCGTTAGTTTATCCCTACCATGGAACCCCTACCATGGTAAAGGCAGCCCAGTAGTAGGGATGATCGAGGGAACGACGACCAGCCCCTTGGTTAACTTCTGGGGGTAACGGAATGCGGCCACGAATTGTTTGCAGTTCATTGTCTTGGATGCGAATATTGCCGCCCAGCATTGCTAGCTGCGCTTGCCGTAGCGCCTCGGCCTTAATGGGTACCGTATTTAACAAATCGTAGAAAGTAGTCATCAGCGCCAACGTCCCCTCATCGCTGACATACCACAAACTGGCCAGCACCGACTTCGCCCCCGCCTGTACCGCCAGACCTGCAAACCCCAGTTCTGCATCCAAATCTCCAACCGCCGTGCGGCAGGCACTGAGGGTCAACAATTCTGCTTGGGGACGGTTAAGCTGTAAGCCTTGGAACTGCAAAAGATTCAATCGCCCATCCCTAAAAGCAATGTAGGAATTTTCTGCAGCCCCCGGTTGAAACTCAGCGTGAGTGGCCAAATGGATCACAGGATAGATTCCTTGACGGCGCTGTTGTCTAAAATTAGCAATTGTAAAGGCCTCATTGAGAAAGGCTTGGCCTCCTCCTAGGTTTTTAACAATCTGCGCCACCTCTAGGGTCGCCATCGGCAAGGGGGACTGATCTGGGAATTCCGATGCCCCCATTGCTAAGATGGGTTCCCGTTGAATACTGCGGTAGCGAATATCTATGAGCCTTATACTGGGAACCAGCGCCGTACTAAATTGCTCTACAAGAAAGTTTTGACCATCATGGAGCGCTGCCAAGGGAAGGCTACGCATACCACTGTCTAGAACAAAGACCAGTGTATCAATGCCCTGGGCATTCAAGTTAGCACGCAAGGGGGCAATCAACCATTGGTAAAGCTGTTGTGCCGCCGGTAGATAAGTACGGGTATTGATCAGGCGTGGATCACGCACCCTGTTAGTCAAAGTATCCACTGTTTTCAATAACTGTTCACGTCCCACGTTCTGTAGGGGTGTATAAAGCGGCCTCCCCTCTGGGGTAACCAAGATGAGATCAAATTGGTCAGGCCGGGCTAGGGTATAAATGACCGCTGGCTTTTTACCTGTTTGCTTGGCAATTTCATTGAGGGCTGCCTGTAAATCCTCAAGGGAGAAATCTTGCCTATCACAAGTACGTTGTAGGTAACTGCTGACTTCTTGACAGCCCCGTAGATCGAGTAACGCCAGCGCACCCTCAATGTTATTGCTAGCTAGGGCAGTCTCGATATCTCTAGTCAAGAGAATTTCAGGGGGAGCGGTAGGTACTTTAAGGGGATCGGAGATGGCTGGTGTAGGGGGTTCTAAGAGAGGATTGATTTTTTCAGAAGGAACGAAGCTCCTATCGGCAAGATTTTTACCTGTATTTTCAAAACGAATATTTCCGACCTCCACAAGACCTAAAAGTGTTGTGGGTACAGGAATAATCGATCCCTCGGCTTGAATTGCTCCTGCAGTTCCATTCCTTTCGGAATTGCCCACTAAAAATGGAGTGGCATTGTTGATAAAGATATTCACTGAGTCACCCCATATCGTGGTAGGTACACCATTGGAAACAAACGTACCCAAGCCACGCAGTGAATTTTGCGCATAAATATCAACACTGCCCGCCCCAGCATTAATCCAGTTGAAAACTAGATTGCCGCCCCTTAGGTTGACATCCCCACCACCAGTCGTCAAATGGCCCAGCGTTAAGTTGCCGCTGGGTATTGTCTGGAGGTTAGTGAATAGATCAGGCAGTGTTAAATCATCATCATCATCCGGAATTGGATCAATCGTACCTCTAGAGGTTGGAATAGGGAAATCACCAGTCCAAGCTAAGAAGTTACCACCGTTGGTGAAGATATCACCCGTCGTAATCGTAGGCGCAAACAGTGTAACATTGCCACCACTGCCAGCTGTATTGATATTACCTATTGTTAAAGCACCCCTGTAGGCAACAGCAGCCAAATCACCGCCGTGAGTCGTAATATTGCCAGTTGTTATGTCAGTTATGGAATCAAGATAAACAAAACCACCGTTGCTGTTGATATTGCCAGTTGAAATACCCCCGCTTCTTGAAAAGACTGCGATCGCTCCGCCTGCACTGATTAGGTTGCCGAGAGTGATGTCATTAAAAGCAACTACGCCGATAGTACCACTACTTTGAGTTACTTGCAAATTACCAGCAGTAATCTTAAGTGCAGAGTCTAGACTAATATCTGAACTAGTGGTGACATTGTTCAGCTGAATATTACTAAGAGCATTGATGCTTAGACTTGCAGTGTTGATTGTTCCTAAAACTACGGTTTGACCTGTTGAGTCAATATTCAAAGAATGATTGCCGTTGATATTGCCATTGAATGTAATATTTTTCCCTGAAAAGCTCGTTGAGTTCAGTAGAGCTGTGTTACCACTGAATTGAATGCTGCCTGCAGATGCATTAACTAAACCTCCAAGGGAAATCGTACCCCCACTACTCTGTAGATTAATACTTCCACCTGATGTACTGAGAACATTGCCACTAGAAGGAAGGAAGATATTGCCACTAGCTTGGAGGGTGATATTGGCGCCATTAGTTTGTATGGGAGCATTGGCACTAATGTTTGCTGCACTGATCTTAATTTGATTATTGAAGGATGATTGATTTTGAATCACTCCCTCTGCTTGTAATACCAAGCTCCCCTGAAGCGAGATGGGGTAGCCGATGATGATATCATTATCAGCCTGTAGCGTGAGTGAGTTTGTCGAGCTGCTGGAAATTGAGGTTTCTACATAGATATTCCCAGTAGTTAGCGCCGTACTGTCTGTTGTTATGACAACGTCTGTGGAATTGAGTGCTGATAACAGCGTTCCTATAGTTAACACAGAAATTGGATAAGAGTTTGATAGTGCTTTAAAGGGCGAAGAGGAAGTAATGTTGACATCATACATGCTGTCAGTGATGTATATGTTTGTCGGATCAAGTAATAATGTTCCTGTGTTACCATTTAGGGCAGTGGTATCGACTGTGCCTTGAAAATCTAGAAACTGTTTGCCAGAAACTTCGACAAAGCCGCCATCTCCCCCAAGCGCACCGCCACGGCTACTGATCTGGCCATAGAAACGTGTGTTGTGCTCTGCCCAATTGATAATTGTGCCCCCGTTACCCTGATGGGTGGCATCAGCATTCAAAAGAGTACCGGCATTAACAAAAAGGTTTTGCGCATTGAAGCTACTGCCTAGCCGGCCAGTTCCTGTTGTTCCCCCTAAATAGTCACCACCAATGAGAATTGTGCCGCCCCCTGTATTACCCGCAGCATTCAGTTGGGCATTAATCAGAGCAATATTACTGCCTTGGCCAGCAATAGTGATTTTACCCCCGGCGCCGGTGGTATGACTCACATCAATCGTGCCGCCAATGACTGCTGTATTTGTGGTTAGGGGAATCTTGGTACTGTCGTGAACCAAATGAATCGTGCCATCTGGATTTTGAATCACGCTATTGACGGCAGGATAGCCATTACCCCCTGTGAGTAACGTCGGGAGATCAATTGGCTGAATAATGCCTGCGGCGGGTAATCGCTCTTTGGGAATCTCTAGACTGAGGAGCATGCCCTCTTGGGAAATGCGCACCAGACCTGATTCAGGTACCGCCACAACATTGACCGTGCCCCCTGCTGCGCCAAGGGTACCTGTATTGATCACCTGATGCGCCATCAGGGTCAGGGATTGACCAGCATTGACCCTAAGATTGCCTTCATTAATTAGGATGCCTCTATTGGCAAATTCAAAGCCAATCGGGGAGCCATTGAGTTGGCTGTAGGTGTTTGAACCATTGAGATCAAAGAGGCCATTGCCAAAGTGAACGCGCTGGGCTGTCGAGGCATGGAATGCCGCTGGTAGATTCAACTGCGCATTCGGACCAAAAACAATACCTGCAGGATTCAGGAGGTAGAGATGACTGTTTCCGCCTGTAACTTGCAGCACGCCGTTGATATAACTAGCACTGCCACCATTGACGCCAGCAAGAATGTTGCGAATTTGCGGGGTAGAAAGAAAGTTGGCGGTTTGCCCCTGCTGGACATTGAAATCACGAAACAGGTGAAAGAGGTTTTGGCCATCGGCAGAACGTTGTCCGCCACCAATGTTGAACTGATGGTTGACGGTTTCTACGGTGGTGCCAGTGGCATTGGGAGCGGGGGTAATTTCAGCAAGGGCGGGTGTACCAAGAAAAGAGGTCAAGCTAGTCAGGATCACCCAGCTGTAGGGCAACACTTTTGTTAAGCATCGAGAATTCATATGACGTTATGTAAAAAACTTGCTAATGAGGATAGTTTTATCCTCAGGGACTATTTTAAGTGCGATCAAGGCAATGTACCACTTGGTAAAGTGTCTGCTGGAGATACTGTCTAAAATAGGGCGTTAAGAACAGAGCGCAATTTGAAGCGGAGGGCGATCGCCGTCAAGTTATCGTGGCCATTGACTTGATTTCCAATATCAATGAGTTTATGAAGCGACTGATTGAGGGGGAGACTAAAATCCAGCATTGGCAGCAAATGGCTAATAATGTGGGTTTCGAGGCAGCGGTTATCGGAAAGGCCATCGGAGCAAAGCAGAATCAGGGTGTCTTCTTCGATGTCCAAGTCTATAACCTCAGGGGCAATGGCTTCATTGCTGCGGGGGCCAAGGGCTTGGGTGAGTTGATAGGCATCGGGACGACCGTAGGCAATTTCAGGCTCTACCCCTTGTTGAATCAGGCGTTGACCGACTTCGTGATCAATGGTGAGTTGTTGCAGTCCTTGGCGTTTGGTGAAGTGGTAAATGCGACTATCACCGACATGGCCAAGGCGTAGGTGGTAGTTATGCAGTAGAGCCATGACAAGCGTGGTCCCCATGCGACCACTGCCGGTTTTCCCTTTTTGATCATTAGTGGCAAAAATGACTTCATTGGCACGGTAAATAGCGTTGCGTACTTCCTCCGCACTCGGCAGTTCTCCCTGCCACGGCCAAGTCTGCTCGAAGTATTCATGAACAGTTTTAGTGGCAAGGGAACTGGCAATTTCACCTTCTGCATGCCCCCCCATGCCGTCACAGAGCACGTATAGTCCCTGAACATCCAACTGCTGCCCCTGGGGGGTGAGACGCACTTGCTGCCGATGATCAATCAGGTAAAAATCCTCGTTGTGGTGGCGATCGCGCCCGGTGTCTGTCTGGGCAGCAACATCCACTTGAACCAGTTGCCGCGGTAAGAGGGCAGTGGGTGCATCCTCAATAGCGGTATGGTCCTCTTCTGGTGATTCTGATGAGAGGGTGATGTCTGGCAGTTCATTAATCAAGTCACCCGTACTTTCACCTGTCTCCTCCTCAAAGTCTGGCAGGGGTTCACTGCGCAGGGTGGAGGCGAGAGAGTCGAGCAACATCTGAATTTCTGAGATTTTCTCCAGAGGAGCCGTGCTCAAGGAGACCAAGAGCGGCATAAAAACGGCTTGACGACGACTAGAGGCATGGCGAAATAACTCTTCCCAAACAGTAACGAGGCTGGGGGGTGGCGTGGGTCGCTCAAAGGTTTTCACTAAGGGAAAGGTGAAGTCCAGTTGATGCAGCCGCAATTGATCGTCAGGGTTGACGGCTAAATTCCTAACTGTGAGCAAGGAATAATGGCAGTGCCACGGTTCTAGAGTCTTCCACAGCTCAATCATGTCCTCTAGGTACTGGAAAATTTGCTCATCGGAAATGTTGTCGTCTTGCCAGACATCTTGCAGAGGGCGCGCTGTGTGATTGTAGTCGAGAATAATGCCGTGGCAGTAGTTGGCCGGTAAGTTGCTTGTGGAAACGGTATCTAGCCACGCATCGTGAATGGCTGGAATGGTTTCGGGATAGACAAGGTGCAAGGCAAGGTAGGCGATCGCCACCGCACTGAGGTCAGGGTATTGAGCTTGCAAATGGGGAATGACCACACTGGGGTCGAGAATGTTTAACCCCTGTGCCCAATCCTGAGCCGTTTCGCGGAGGGCTTCTAAGAGCGTCGGTTTCTCAGGCTGTAGATCCTGCACCAGTTGGGGCAAATCACAGGCGTAACGGTGATCCCAGCGTTGGTAGCGGTGCTGGGGGTCAAAAAAGACAGCGGCATTGGGAGGATTGGTGTCCTGCTCAAACACAGTTCCCTCAGAGTTACGGTTGGGGACAGCCAAAATGGGGTGATCGGTATAGGCAGGATAGAGAACGCCCCACCAAAGTTTGAGGTTTTGATCAGTTTGAGCGGTAGGCATTAGAGCAGGTGAGCCAGCAAAGACAGCACAGTGACGACCACCCCTTGCGGTGTGGGAGCGGTATCCCCTATTGTATAGCGATCGCCCTAGGACAACCCTTGATCTGGGGGTTGCTGCTGTTATTCCTCAGCCATTGCCATCACAGGAAATGATTTGGGCAGCAGGGTCGAGGAAACATGACGCGTCACCGGTTGATGTAAACGAATTAACTGTGCCAAAGTTGACTTCAGGTGAGTCCGCGGCACAATCACATCCACAAAGCCGCATTTCTGGACAAATTCGGCGGTTTGGAAGTCATCGGGAAGTTTTTCCCGCAGCGTTTGCTCAATAACCCGCCGCCCCGCAAAGGCGATCGTTGCTTTTGGCTCGGCAATAATAATATCCCCTAACATGGCAAAGCTAGCCGTCACGCCCCCAGCAGTGGGATGGGTCAAGACGGGGATATAAAGCAGACCTGCACTGCGATGCCGTTCGAGGGCAGCAGCCGTTTTCGCCATTTGCACCAAGCTGAGCATCCCTTCTTGCATGCGGGCACCGCCAGAGGCACAGACAATCACAAGGGGAATCTGCTCCCAAGTGGCCCGTTCAATCAGGCGGGTGATTTTCTCGCCGACCACGCTGCCCATGCTACCGCCCATGAAGGCAAAGTCCATCACCCCTAAGGCAACCGGCAGCCCCTCCAGTTGGCCGAGGCCGGTTTGTACGGCATCCTTGAGACCGGTTTTCTCTTGATACTCCCGCAGGCGATCGCTATAGGGCTTGCGATCCTTAAATTGCAAGGGGTCACAACTGACCAAATTTTCATCGAGGGGGCGCCATGTGTGGGGGTCAATCAGTTGTTGGATACGCTCACTACTGCTGACGCGATGGTGATGGCCGCACTCTGGGCACACCAGTTGATGGCTATGCAGATCTTTGCTGTAGATCATGACGCCACAGGCTTCGCACTTTGTCCAAAGACCATCAGCGATCTCCCGCTCTGGCTGCATGGGGGTCAAGGCGGTTTCTTTACGGCGATTTGCAAACCAATCAAATAAAGACATTGTAGAAAATTCCCTTTAACGTTGAGGTCTCAAATAGCACGTTTGTATGGGTCTCTCTCAGGAGCGTCCACTAAGAATAATTACTTATCATGCCACTTTGTTGCATTTTTGCAATATATCGCACAAGTTTGAGAAATTATGCAAGGGGCTGTGGCGAAATCACCGATCCAAGGGGAAGTTCGGTGTCACAATAAAAGGGAGTTAACAATTCGCAGCGTAGCACTGGGTTGAATCTATGTCCATGGTTGCAGTCGTGGTGGCGATCGCCATCTTGGGAATCTTGATTTTTGTCCATGAGTGGGGGCACTTTATCGCTGCCCGCAGCCAAGGCATTCATGTCAACCGCTTTTCTATTGGGTTTGGCCCGATCCTCTGGAAGTTTCAAGGCAAGGATACCGAGTATGCCCTGCGCCTGATTCCCCTAGGGGGCTATGTGGGGTTCCCAGACGATGACCCCAATAGCAGCGTTCCCGCCAACGATCCCAATCTCCTGAGCAACCGGCCGATTTTGGATCGCGCCATTGTCATCAGCGCGGGGGTGATTGCCAACTTGGTCTTTGCCTATTTGCTATTGCTGGTGCAAGTGGGCGTCATGGGCATTAGTCAGGCCACCTACTATGAGGGTGTCCTCATTCCCGCCCTTGTCCCGGAAAGTAGCCTTGTGGCCACCAGAGCGGGCATTCAGCCGGGGGACTTGGTTTTAGCCGTGGATGGCCAACCCTTGGGTGCCGATGCCAATAGCTTGCCAAATCTGATGCGAGCCATTCAGCAGCATCCGCAGCAACCCCTGACACTGACGATTCAACGTCAAGGGCACATCCAAGAGATTACCGTCACGCCAGAAGTGAGTGAGGATGGTCAAGCCCGGATTGGCGTTCAATTAGCCCCCCATGCCGACATTTACCGCGAACACACCTTAAACCCGATTAAATTAGTCACGGCGGCCGCGGCGGAGTTTCAGCGGGTGGTTGTGCTGACCCTAGAGGGGTTTCGCGAACTTTTCCAGCATTTTGATCAAGCGGCTCAACAGGTCTCAGGACCGGTGGCGATCGTAGCGATGGGCGCGGATATTGCCCGCTCCAATGCTGAACAGCTCTTTACCTTTACCGCCTTGATCAGTATTAACCTTGCAATTATCAATATTCTGCCCTTTCCAGCCCTTGACGGCGGTCAACTGCTCTTCTTACTGGTGGAAGCGCTGCGGGGTCGTCCCTTACCCAATCGCATTCAAGAGGGCGTCATGCAAACGGGGCTGGTGTTGCTCCTTGGACTGGGGATGTTCCTCATCGTGCGGGACACCGTGAACCTCACGGGCTTGGGCTGGGTACAGCAACTCTTTTAAGGGCTTCTATGGCGATTACCCGTCGTCTTGCGGCCAAGCAACAGCGAGCCTTGGAAATTCTCACCCGCCTCAAGCGCCTCTATCCGGATGCCACCTGTAGCCTCAACTTTGCCAATCCGCTGCAACTGCTGGTAGCCACAATTCTCTCTGCCCAATGCACGGATGAGCGGGTGAATCAAGTCACCCCGGCACTGTTTGCTCGCTATCGTGATGCCGAGGACTTTGCCATGGCTGATTTGGCTGAGCTAGAACAGTACATCAAGTCCACTGGTTTTTATCGCAATAAAGCCCGCCATATTCAAGGCGCCTGCCGCCGCATTGTCGAAGTCTATGGGGGTCAGGTGCCCAAGGTGATGGAAGATTTGCTTTCACTGCCGGGGGTAGCTCGCAAAACAGCCAATGTGGTTCTTGCCCATGGCTACGGCATTTTGGGGGGAGTGACGGTGGATACCCATGTCAAGCGGCTGAGTCGGCGGTTGGGGCTGACCCAAGAAACGGATCCCGTGAAAATTGAGCGGGACTTAATGCGCCTGATCCCCCAGCCCGATTGGGAAAACTGGTCAATTCGCTTGATTTACCATGGCCGCGCCGTTTGCCAAGCGCGCCAACCCCAGTGCGAAGGCTGTGAACTCATTGACTTGTGTGCCACAGGTAGGAAGCTGATACCAAAGTCATAGGGGATTTGCCATGAAAACCCTAACCACAACTACGGGCGA
Source organism: Thermosynechococcus sp. HY213 (assembly GCF_031460975.1). NCBI lineage: Bacteria > Bacillati > Cyanobacteriota > Cyanophyceae > Acaryochloridales > Thermosynechococcaceae > Thermosynechococcus > Thermosynechococcus sp. HY213. Next base: position 398,840 of record NZ_JAVKVB010000016.1, read on the forward strand.
ACAGCGTGTCACGCTCCACGGCCTCACTTGGCAGCAGTACCAACAGATTCTCAATGCTCTGCCGCAAACCCGTGCTGCCCACTTGATATTTGATTGTGGAACCCTTGAAATTACGATGCCCCTCGAAGAGCATGAGTTTGCCAGTGAGCTGATCGGTCTATTTTTGCGCATTCTGGTGGTGGAAACAGGACTGCGGCTGCGATCGCTGCGCTCAACAACCCTGTGGCGACCGGATCTGAAGCGAGGAGCAGAACCAGATAATGCCTATTACATCTACCATCAACCACAGGTGGCTGGCCGCAGCATTGATCTGAGCATTGATCCACCGCCTGATTTAGTGATTGAGGTGGACATGACCCATACCGATATCGATAAAAACCAGCTGTATGCGGCCTTGGGGGTACCGGAGCTATGGCGGTACAATGGTCGGGAATGGCAAATTTTCCAGTTGTGGGACGGATGCTATCAAGGGTGCGATCGCTCCCCTTTATTTCCATGGGTGCCCAAGGAATGCCTTTATCGCTTCTTGGCAGAGGCCAAAAGGGATGAGGTAGAGGCAGAGAAAAATTGGCGACGCTGGGTACAGGAACAACGGCCATGATGATTTATCGCCTCAATGCCCTTACAGATAACTACATTTTTTTGCTCCATGATCCGCAAACGGGGACAGCGGCAGTGGTGGATCCGGCAGAGCCAGAACCTGTTCTTGCCAAATTAGCGGAATTGAGAGCAACACTGACGGCGATCTTCAATACCCACCACCACTGGGATCATGTGGGTGCCAATCGTGCCCTGCGATCGCGCTTCCCCAATATCGAAGTCTATGGCAGCCGCGAAGATCAAGGCCGCATTCCAGAGCAAACGGTTTTTCTTAGTGCCGGCGATCGCGTGCCCTTTGGCGAACATGCTTTTGAGGTGCTGTTTGTTCCCGGCCATACCCGCGGTCACATTGCCTACTATGAGCCAGCAACGGGCGATCTGTTTTGCGGTGATACCCTCTTTGGCGGTGGCTGTGGTCGTCTTTTTGAGGGGACACCGGCACAGATGTTGGAGTCTTTGAATCGACTGCGGCAATTGCCGGAGCAAACGCGGGTCTGGTGCGCCCACGAATATACCCAAAAGAACCTCAGCTTTGCCCTGACAGTGGATGCCAATAATCCTGCCCTGCAAGAGCGCTATGCTCAAGTCTGTCGCGATCGCGCCCAAGGAAAAAGCACGATTCCCAGTACGATTGGCGTTGAAAAGGCAACGAATCCTTTTTTACGCTGTGAAGTCAGCACCATTCAAGCAGCAGTGGAGGCAACCACCCCCCTCCAAACCTTTACACGGTTGCGGGGTAAACGGGATCAATACTAGGTGCCTATTGAGCACATCAGAACGGTAATCTAGTTTTATATTCCTCTACCCCCAAAGCTGCGATGGCAGTTTCCTATCAGAGTCGCTTCTTGAGCTTTTGGCAACAGCAATGGCACCGTTGGCGGCAACACTGGCAACGCCAACTATGGCAAATTGAAAGCAGCCTCAGTGGCACGCTGCAGGTGATTGGCGCCATTCTGGCACAGGTTTGGCAGCGGGGACTCCCCCAACTCATGGGCAGCGTCTCTCGAATGCGTCAACGCCTCCTAGCGCAACCCACAGCGGCACCCCCTGCCGATGAAGCACTGCTAACTGTGATGTCTGCCCTCTCCCTGACGAAAGGGGAGGATGACTCTTGGGTGGTGGCGATCGCCCCCATTGCCCGTCCATTGACTTGGTGGCAGCGCTGGTTTCAACCCCCGTCCAAGACGTTACCACCACAGGATGCACCTTTGGCACAGCGGCAACCCTTTTACCTTGCCTGCGATCGCGCCGCAAAATCCCTATTGCTTGTGGATGAGGCTGCCCGTCCCTTGAAAATCTTCACCGCCACAGAACAGCGGCAAATTGAGCAACGCATTGCCTATGCCTTGGCAGTGTACTATCAGCACCTTCGGCAGTGGTATCGGCGACGGCATCACTGGCTCTGGGGTTGGCAGCAGCGATCGCTCAAAGCAGGCTCTAACCCACCGTCCTGTTTGGTGGGCAATTTTCTAGGGCAACTTCAGTTAACAGGTGCTAGTGAAGGGGATTTAGTCCTACCCACGGTGTCTCCCCTAACCGCTGCCCTCCGCTGGTTGCGATCGCGCCTTCCCTTCGGCCGCAAAAATATGCTGTCCCAAGGGCGGGTACAGGGGATTGCCACCCTTCTAGAAACCCAGCAGATGGTGCTCATCGGCACCGATAACGAGATTCTTTATACCCTCACCCCTGCCCAACAGGCGCAAGTTCTGGCTTGGATTGAACGCCATCTCAATCCCTTCAAGCTGCCCTTCCCAAACTGGCTGAGTCAACTCTCCTATTGGCTAGGGGGATTCCAACCCCCAGTGGTGGCAGCCGTAAATTCACCGCTATTGGCGGCTACGGATCCTCTGCCCGTCTTTTCTCCCGTGGAGACCCTGCTTAGCCTAGGCAGTCGCTCTGATTCCCTAGCCCATTCGCCACCCTCAGAAACTGCGGCCACCAGTGTCCCTCCAAATCCAGAGCAGTTAATTCTTGATGTGGATGCTGCCCTGATTGGCTATGAACTCCACTGGTTTGAACGGCTGCTGCTGTGGTGCGATCGCCTGTTTCTCTGGATTGAAGAACACCTGATTCGTTTGGGTCGTTGGCTCTTGCAGCAGTGGCAACGCTAGCGGTTCTCAATCTGACGAATTGCGTCCATCATTTCGTTGTAGGACTGCATATTCCCCTGTTGGCGATAGAGTTCAGCGGCTTGGCGCAGATCCGGTAGGCTCGCTTTGGAGTTCTGTTCAAGGAGATACGTTACACCCCGCACCGCAAAGGGGATGGGATCTTTGGGGGTGAGTTGCGTCAAGGCCGTCCAACTGGGGCGACTGAGGGCATAATCTCCCATGAGAAAAGCCGCAATTCCCCGCAGCAAATGATAGTCGGTGCTCTTGGGATTGGCGGCAATGAGACGATCAAACACGGGGATACTGCGGCGAAAATCGCCACTGAGAAACAGCGCCAAGGATTGAATCATCTGTAGATCGCTGTTGTTGGGACTGAGGGCAAGGGCGCGATCGCTATCCGCAACGGCAGTACCAAAGTTGCCGAGGAGCAAATTCAAAAAGCTACGGATGCCATAGGCTTCGGTGTACTGGGGATTGAGGGCGATCGCCTTGGCAATGTCCTGCTGAATCGTGCCGGGGCGTTCAGCCATATTGCGGACAAACGTATCCAGCATCGGGGTGGGCGGGTTGGGGGGAAAGGCATCCTTGAGAATAGGGTTACCTTGGGTCAGACGACTCAGGTACTTGGTTCCCAGTTCTTCACCGAGCTGATTAAAGTCTTGGTGAGGCACAAGGGCAAACATTTGCGCTACGGCCCGTCCCAGATAGGCTTCACTGTAGTTGGGATTGAGGGCGATCGCCTGGGTATAGTTGTCAATGGCGGCGGCAAAATTCTTGCGTTGGAAGTGCTCCTCAGCGGCGAGGAAATAGTCCGCTGCCTTCAGGGGGGTCGGGGCAGGCAGAACCGTGGTTTCCCGCGACGGTGTGGCCAAACTCAAGTAGGTATTGATGGGAATGCCGAGATTAAAGCCGCGTTTCACAAAGACAGTACTGGAGCCACTGCCCTCCTGCACAAGGGTAGAAGCAATATCGGCACTGCCATGAACCCCAATTAAACGGCCATTTTCATCGAGGACAGGGCCGCCACTCATCCCCGGCAAGGTGGGATTGCTATAGACCAAGGCATAGCCATCTTGAATCGGACGCGAGGCATTGGCCGTCAACCGCCCCTCGGTAAATTGATAAATGCCCCCCAGAACCGAGGCCTCCTGAGCAGGAAAACCAGCCACAAAAACGGGCATGCCCTCCACTGCCTCTACGGAGTTTCCCAGTGTGGCAAGGGTGTAATCGCGGTTGCTTTCAATTTCCAGCGTGGCCAGATCAACGCCGGGCAAGCGACGAATGGAATTGGGTCGCATGGCATAGCGCTGACCATCAACCGTTTTCACCGTGTACTGGCCGGCCTTTTCAACCACATGGTAGGCGGTGAGGATAACGTAGGTACTGCCCTTGCGCTGCAGTAGGATACCTGAGCCGTGGCTGTTGGCACCTTCAATGAGCACGGTGATATTTTTGGCAATGCGGGCAACTTCTGTAACGCTCACCCCTTGAGCCGGAAAAGGCTGAGCAATATGGACGGTGGCGATCGCCATTCCTACCAATGACCAACTGTGCCAGCGCCCCATCGGGATGCCTCCAAGCAGACTCTAGCCCCACGATAGCCTATTTCTCAGGGATTCTAGGTAGAGCCAAGGGACAGTTGAACGGCGGTAATCGCCTCCACCAAGGGCGATCGCAAGGCAGCGATATACTCTGGCCAGCCAATGAGAATTGGTTGCTGATGGGCAAGGGTCTGTCCCTGTAACCCCGTAGCATCAAAGCGCAAGGGATTTCCCTGCAAGTCGGTGCACACCAAACCTGCTGCCGTTGCTAAAGCCAAGGGGGCGGTGGTGTCCCAGAGCTTCACCCGCTGATTTAAGTAAAGGTAGAGTCCCGCCCGTCCCAAAATCACTTCAATCACCTTGAGGCCAAAACTGCCCAGAAAGCGAAATTCCACTTGGGGCAACACCTGATGAATTGCATCGCCGTAGGTGCGGTAGTCGCGATAGCCAATCATGATCGGGCAATGGTCTTCATTAGGAGAGGGCGGGCAAACGGGTAAGAGGGGGACAGGGGGGCCACCACTGCTCATCTGAAAGAGTCCCCAATCTTTACCGCCATAGTAGAGGTGATCCAGATTGGGAGCATAGATCCAACCCGCCACTGGACTGTAGTGCGCCAGCAGGCCCACCATGAGGGCGTAACCTTGGCGATGGTGAATCAGATCATCCGTGCCATCGAGGGGATCAATCAGCCAGTAGCGATTTTTCGGTTCTTGAAAGATCGCTTGGGAGTCAGCATTTTCTTCGCTGATGATGCCATCCTCAGGAAACCAAGCGCGAAATTTCTGACTTAGCAGCCGATCCAAGAAGCGATCAATACTGGTGGCAAAGTCTTGGCGTCCCTTTTCAATGACCTCAAAGGGTTGCTGTGCCAGTTGCCGTGCCCGCTGCCCCGCTTGGCGCAGAAGTTGATTGATCTGCCAGATTTGGCTAGAGGTCAGGGGGGGAGAAGTCATCATTTGAGGTCCAGCCGTCCACTTTCCTTCAGTTTGGCGTTAAAGACCAGCGGCTCCTGTAGCGATCGCTGCTTTAGCTGTTCTAGAATTGCTGCTTCAACCCGCCGCGCCACCTGTTTTAGCAGTTTCGGTTGCGTCAATGGATCGGCACTTGCCCATGCAGTGCGTTCGGCCTCGGTCATTTGCTCCCTGACATCAATGGCATTTTCCCACTGGGGGCGATCGCGATCGTTGCCGAGGGGGACGGTTCCCAATTCCGCTAGCCACTGTTGTTTTACAGCTTCTAGCCACGGGCGATCGGGACGTTCGATGGCGATCGCCTTATAGCCACGACACTGCTGGGGACAACGCACAAGGTGTTGCAGCAAACTCAGTCGCATATCCCGCGAATAGCCAATATACTGTACGCTGCCAGTGGCATCAAAAATGGCATAGAGACCGATCGCCCCCTTAAGATCCGGTGCTACCCGGCCTGAATCATCAATGTAGGGATGGAAGGGCAATTCAGCCAAAGTCGGCGCAGGAAAGCTCATGTTGGCAGGGGTGGCTCATCTTTGCGTGCTTCACCCTCAGTATGCCCTATCTGTGGATGTGTGGCAGGAGTGGGAGATTTGGTATGGGCCCGTTGGCGCAATTGTTGTGCCCGTTGGTGCAGTTTTTGAAAGTAGTCGGTGCTGGTAATTTCGGCAACGGATTTCTTTCGCTTTTCTTGGTCAATTTCGATTTTTAGTTCACTCAGTTCCTCCTCCAGTTGATCTTGGCGCTGCTCTACCGCCTGTGCCATGTCCAAAAAGACTTGGGCAAGTTCTGCCATGTCATCACTCCCTTGAGCATAGTGCCTGAGAACTCTGGGATCAAGCTGGTTAAACTGATCATGCTTGAGGGCGTGGGCAGCACTGACAAGGGTACGAATCGGCTTAGTAATCGAAGGAGCCACAATCAGGGAAATGAGAATGACCCCAACACAGACATTGCTTTCAGTTTGGTTGTAGAGCACCACCATCCCCATCGGTAATAGGGAAATCAGCAGCATCACCAGCAGCAGCCGCCCCGAAATTGACCACAAAAGCCTTGACCAACCCTGTTGCCACCGAAGCATAGATCCACTCAGGGTAGAATGGGAATCTTGATCAAACCACCACTGTTCCAGCCTAGTGCGAACGAAGGATATTGGGCGATGTTTTGGACAACTCGGCTATGGCAACGCCGCTGGTCTGCTTGGCTCCACCCTTGGCGGGGGATGGATTGGCTCCTTTTAATTGCCGTATGGCTGATTACGCTGTTGGGGGCAGTGGCGATTCACAGTGCCGAGCTGCACATTGGCGAAAAGGATGGCTTCCAACATCTGGCGATCGCGGGCGTGGGGACGATTTTGCTTTTCCTACTGGCACGGGTGCCGACATCGGTCTTTATCTCAGTCCATTGGTGGGTCTATGGTATCAGTTGTGCCCTTCTACTGGCTGTGAGCTTATTTGGTGTGGAAGCTAACGGTGCCCAAAGTTGGCTGCCCATTGCGGGCTTTAACCTCCAGCCTTCAGAATTTGCCAAAATCTCGATCATCCTCACCCAAGCTGCCCTTCTCCAGCGGGTGCCTGCCAATGGCCTCAGGGGTATTCTACGGGTGTTTGCGGCAACGGTCTTGCCCCTAGGGTTGATTTTATCCGAACCTGATTTGGGGACCTCCCTTGTCTTTGGCGCCATCACCTTGGGCATGCTCTATTGGGCCAATGCCCGTTTGGGCTGGATTGTGCTGATGCTCTCTCCTTTGGTGGCGGCCATTCTCTTTGCCCTACCGCTGCCCTATGCACTCAATCTGGTGCTGTGGTTCCTGTGGACATTAGGGATGGGGGTTGTGGCATGGCAAAACCTGCCCTTGGGGTGGATTGGGGCGATCGGCGGCATTGTTCTGAACCTTTCAGGGGCAGGACTGGGTCAATTGCTGTGGAGTGTTCTCAAGGACTACCAAAAAGACCGCCTCTTAATGTTTTTAGATCCCGATAAGGATCCCTTGGGGGCGGGCTATCACCTGATCCAATCCCGCATTGCCATTGGTGCGGGTGGACTGTGGGGGCGAGGGCTGTTTCACGGCACGCAGACACAATTGGGGTTTATCCCTGAGCAGCACACGGACTTTATTTTCTCCGCCATCGGTGAGGAATTAGGCTTTTTGGGGGGGCTGCTGGTTTTAGGACTGTTTTGGTTGATTGGCCTGCGGCTATTGCAAATTGCCAATAGCGCCCGCAATGATTTTGGCTCGCTCCTAGCCATTGGTCTCTTTGCAATGCTGATGTTCCAAGCGGTGGTCAATATCGGCATGACCATGAACCTATTTCCTGTGACGGGTATTCCCTTGCCCTTCCTCAGCTATGGCCGTTCTGCCCTTTTGGCAACCTATATTGGTTTGGGGCTAGTGCAATCGGTGGCCAATCATTGCCTGCGATCGCGCTACTGAAGTCAAGCACCCTTTGTTAAAATTCATGAAGATTGCCCATAGCAGTGAAATCCCATGAGCGAGTCCCCAGAACCCACGCCCTCCCCTGTCGAGCAGCCCAGTTATGTCAAATTGGCCATGCGGAACATGGTACGCAAGGGGGGCAAATCTCTGACCCATTTTGCCCTCACCAGTATCGGTCTGTTGGCGTTGTTGGTGGGCTTGTCCTACCTCACCCGCTAGTGAGAACACAGCAAAAACAAATGACGGTTACCGTCTATCTAGAACTTCACGATCCTTCCCTGAGCAATGAGGTGGCAGAACTTCCTTGGCAAGTGTGGTTTCGCACGTGGATTGCCATGGTTGAACCAAACCAAGGTAAGGCCTATGAGGTAACACTGCGTTTAACGACGGATGCTGAAATTCAGGTGCTTAATTATCAGTATCGCGATCGCGACACCCCTACGGATGTACTCGCCTTTGCCACCCGTGACTACGGGCTTCCTCTGCCCCCTGCAGAACCAGAGTACCTAGGGGACATTATTATTTCTGGCGACACCGCCCGAAAGCAAGCCAGAGAAGGGGGGTATTCTCTATCCATAGAAGTGACTTGGCTGGCTTGCCATGGCCTCCTCCATCTTTTGGGCTGGGATCATCCCGATGAGACGCAATTGGCGCGCATGCTTGCCCAGCAGGCTGAGTGTCTTAGGGCAGTGGGTCTTGCCCCTCCCTATTCTCCCGATGATCCATAGGAACGAAATCCCAAAGGATGTGCTTAAATGGAAGGCGTTAACAGCCAAATTTTTTGAAAAACTTTTTAAGGTGTATGGAATCCAGCGTCAACACTTAAAGACCAATGTTTGGTGTGATGGGTAACGTTATGACACAAAAAGTTCTTGCCACCTACGCTGAGAAAACATCAGGGATAACCATACTGCGACAGCGCTCCTACCGTGTGGCGCCCTCTTTACTGAATAGTTTCCGTTATGCATGGGCGGGAGTGGTCTATGCCTTTCAAACTCAGCGCAATTTTCGGATTCACACCGCAGTTGGTCTTAGCGCGATCGCCCTCAGTGGTCTGTTAAAACTTCCCCCCGTTGAGGTGGCAGTGATTTTGCTCACGATTGGTGTTGTCATGGGGCTAGAGCTGCTGAATACGGCTCTTGAAGCGGTGGTGGATCTCACCGTTGGTAAGCAATATCATGATCTCGCTCGCATTGCCAAGGATTGTGCCGCTGGTGCGGTTCTGCTCAGCGCGATCGCAGCGGTGGGGGTGGCGATGGCCTTAATTGTGCCGCCCTTGGTTTATCCGATTGTGGGAACGTTGCTATAAACTTGTCATCCAATCAGGAGGGGCTAAACATTAAAGCGGAAGAGCATCACATCCCCCTCCTGCACAACATAATCTTTACCTTCACTGCGGACTAGGCCTTTTTCCTTAGCCACCGTCATGGACTGACAGGCCACTAGGTCTGCGTAGCTCACCGTCTCAGCGCGAATAAAACCCCGCTCAAAGTCACTGTGAATAACGCCTGCGGCTTGGGGGGCTTTGGCACCCGCTGGAATCGTCCAGGCTCGAGTTTCCTTAGGCCCTGTAGTAAAAAAGGTTTGCAGACCCAGCAACTTGTAGGTTGAGCGAATCAGCGATCGCAAGCCCCCTTCAGTGACCCCCAAGCTAGCAAGATATTCAGCGCGATCGCCCTCGGGCAAATCCACAAGTTCAGCCTCCACCTGAGCAGAGACAATCACCACCTCCGCCCCCTCCTGCTGGGCAATCTCCTGAACCGCCGCTGTCCATTCATTGCCAGTGGCCAAATCCTGCTCAGCCACATTAGCGGCATAGATCACGGGCTTACGGGTGAGCAATCCCAGAAAGCGAATGGCGGCTTCTTCGTCCTCCGTCAGTTGACACAGACGAGCAGGCTGTCCCTCATTGAGCACGCCAAGGAGCTTTTCAAGAGCCGTGAGTTCAATCTGTGCCTCTTTTTGCGATCGCGCTGCCTTACGGGTACGTTCAATCCGTTTTTCAATTTGCGCTAAATCCGCAAGGGCAAGTTCTAAGTTAATGACCGCAATATCCTCGACAGGATTGACGCGACCTGCCACGTGGACAATATCCTCATCTTCAAAGCAGCGCACCACGTGCACAATGGCATCCACCTCGCGAATATTGGCCAAGAACTGGTTGCCCAATCCTTCCCCTTTGCTGGCTCCCTTCACCAAACCCGCAATATCCACAAACTCTACCCGTGTCGGCACGATCTGCGCTGATTGGGAAATTTTTGCCAATACCTCCAGCCGTTCATCGGGGACGGCCACCACACCGACATTGGGTTCAATCGTACAAAACGGAAAATTGGCCGCCTCGGCCTTGGCATTGGCCACAAGGGCATTAAACAGCGTTGATTTGCCCACATTCGGTAGGCCGACAATTCCCGCGCGTAACATCAGACCCTACAACCTCATTCTCAAGGGAAGACATTTCCCAGCCATTGCACCCAAAAATGGGAAGGTTAATTTTCAATAACACTCCAACTTATCAGAAATTCCAGCCCTAGGCAACTACGGGCACACTCAAAACCGCTGTCAGAGAAGAATCGGCAACAAAAATAAAAGAGGCAACCCTTGATGAGTGCCTCTAAGTGCTCTGTGCCTAAATGGGAGGCTCTAGGGATTCACTGCCCTAGGCATCAAAGTAGAGGGTGAATTCATAGGGGTGAGGACGCAGGGACATGGGAATCACTTCTGTGTCCAGCTTGTACTGAATCCAGTTGAGGATAAAGTCTTCGCTAAAGACACCGCCCGCTGTGAGGAAGCTATGATCCTTTTGCAGGTTTTCCAGAGCCGCCATGAGTGAACCGGGGGTGGAGGGAATTTTGGCCAGTTCTTCGGGGCTGAGGTCATAGATATCAACATCCAAGGGGCTACCCGGATCAATTTGATTCTTGATGCCATCAATGCCCGCACACAGCATCGCCGCAAAGGCAAGGTAGGGGTTACTGGTGGCATCGGGGCAACGAAACTCTAGGCGCTTCGCTTTGGGATTGGCACCAGTGAGAGGAATCCGCACAGAGGCAGAGCGGTTGCCTTGGGAATAGGCAAGGTTCACGGGGGCTTCAAAGCCGGGAACTAGGCGCTTGTAGGAGTTCGTTGTCGGGTTGGTAAAGGCCAGCAGCGCTGGAGCGTGCTTGAGAAGACCCCCAATGTACCAGAGGGCAATTTGGCTCAAATTGGCGTAGCCCTCGCCCCAGAACAGGGGCTGACCATCTTTCCAAATCGACTGGTGGGTGTGCATCCCCGAACCGTTGTCGTTGAAGACAGGCTTGGGCATAAAGGTTGCCACTTTACCGTGCTTGCGGGCAACGTTCTTGACGCAGTACTTATAGGTCATCAGCCAGTCGGCAGCTTGAATGAGAGTGCCAAAGCGGAAACCCAACTCGCACTGACCTCCTGTGGCCACTTCGTGGTGATGTTTTTCAATGGGCACACCGCACTTGGCCATCGTTAAGAGCATTTCTGTCCGCAGGTCTTGCAGTGTATCCGTCGGCGCAACAGGGAAGTAGCCCTCTTTGCCACGGATTTTGTAGCCAAGGTTGCCCCCTTCTTCTTCGCGGCCAGTGTTCCAAACACCTTCAATACTATCAACGTAGTAGTAGCCAGACTTTTGGTTTTGGTCGTAGCGAACGTCATCGAAAACAAAGAACTCGGCTTCGGGGCCAAAGTAGGCCGTATCACCAATGCCGGTGGCTTTTAGGTACTCAATGGCACGGGTGGCAATGGAGCGCGGGCAGCGATCGTAGAGTTCTCCGGTGCGTGGATCTTTGATGGTGCAAATCATGCTCAGGGTGGGTTCTTTCATGAAGGGGTCTTCCCACGCCGTATCCGGATCCGGCACCATCACCATGTCGGATTCGTTGATCGCTTTCCAACCGCGAATACTGGAGCCGTCGAAGGGCACACCCTCGGTAAATGAACGTTCGTCAATTTGGCTCTTGTGAACCGTCAGGTGTTGCCACGTGCCGGGCATGTCAATAAATTTCAAGTCGATGAGCTCGTACTTGCTGTTGATCAAATTCAAGATTTCTTGGGGCGTTGCCATGTATAGGTTACTCCTTCTGTATTGGGCGCACCACAGCGACAATCTATGGTAGAAAGTTGCCCCAGTTAATTTTTGTATCGGAGGCTACCAAAATTTCGGTGTTTGCTCCCTAGCGGGAGGTAGCAAGGCGCTGTTTGGGATATAACAGGGGCATGATCAGTAATCCCAAGCCCAGTCCCGCGATCGCCCCAAAGGGAAAGACAATCCAATTGGAATAGCCCCAGACGCCATAGTGTTGCAGTGCCCACTCAAGGGGATAAAACAGCATTAACAACACCGCCACTAAAAAGCCCCCCAGACCATACTGCGGCAGCCAGTACCACTCGCGGGCAGTGGTGGAACGCTCAATCCACCAACGGGTGAGGAGAACGCCCAAAAGGGTGCCATAGCAGCGCATGCACACCGCCATTTTCCAAGGGGGAGCGAGCATCAAGCCCATTTCTGGCTGTGGACATACATGATTGCCCATCGTGTAGATAATGTGGGCAATTTTAGGCAAGAAAAGAAAATGACTAGCGGCCAAGAAAGGCGCAAACAAAGGACCTAGAATCAGTGCCGCCAGAATGACATCAGGCCATAGAGGAGAAAGCGATCGCCACCGCACCATTGGATGTTAGAAATGATACAAAATGATAAACAACCCCCTAGAATTTAACAAATTGTTCACAGCAAGGGCAATCAGTAATTGGGCAGAGCGGCGAGATAGAGATGATCCCTCCACACGGGAATGCTGCTTAATCTTGTCCTCAACCACTCTGCCACGTCATTAAGAAGCTTAGGAGGCTAAGGCAGCTTTGGTCACGGTTGTCAGTGGGGCTGTGTTCTTAACCGTCTCTAAGCGCGGTGAATTCCCCATGAGGGAGGCAGCAAAGAGTTGCCGGTACAGTTGCCCCATCTGGAGGGCGATCGCTTCCCAGTTGAAGAGGGCTTGCACCCGCTCGCGGCCATTTTCCCCAAGGGTACGCGCCCAAGCTGGATTAGCCAAGATACGCTGAATGGCCTTGGCCAAGGCAGGAGCATCCTGAGGCGGCACCAGTAGCCCTGTTTTTTCGGGAATCACCGTGAATTGCAGACCCCCAACCGCAGAGGCAATCACCGGCGTGCCACAGGCCATGGCTTCAATGGCCACCAAGCCAAAGGGTTCATAGTAGCTGGGCACAACGCAGACATTGGCAGCACTGTAGTAAACCGCCAAGCGCTCATGGTCAATTTGCCCGACAAAGGTCACGCGATCGCCCAAGTTGTACTCCTGCACTAATCCTTCAATGCGCCGCCGTTCGGCACCATCACTGCGCTGCGGATCACTCCCCCCCACAAGCAGTAACCGCCCTTGGGGTACCTGAGCCATCGCTGCCACCAGCGTTTCAATCCCTTTGCGGCGATCAAAGCGACCCACATAGAGCACAATCGGCTCATCGGCAGGCAAATTCAGTTGGGCACGGGCATCGGCCACGGGGTAAAAGAGATGCAAATTCGTGCCACAGGGAATCAGACGTGTTTGCCCTGCCTTGGAGACCCAACGCCGTAGGTAGGCTTCCTCTTGGGGGCTAGTCACAATCACACAGTCGGCATTTTCAAGGATGGCTTTTTCCACCATGAGGCGGGTTTCATCCCGTTGGGCTTGCTCAGAAGCCACTTGATATTTCACCACCCCCAAGGAATGGTAGGTGTGCAGCCATTGGAAATTCAACTCCTGACGCAACTGCCAACCCACCCAGCCAGAGAGCCAGTAATTGGTGTGGATCAGGGGATAGCCATATTTGGCATGGTAAGCCTTGAAGGCTTCGACAAACTTCGGCAAGGTCTCAAAGAGTTTCTCACGCGGAATATAGGTCAAAGGCCCTGCCTCGAGGCGAATGGTGCGACAGTGGGGACTGTGCTCAATGACATCGGGGTCATCGGGATGGATTTTGCGGGTAAACATATCCACGTGCCACCCGGCTGCCGCGAGGGCTTCCCCCAATTGCCGTACATAGATATTTTGACCACCGGCGGATTCATGGCCGACATCAGCGGCGGGATCCCCATGCACAGAAATCAAGGCAATGGGTTGACGGGCAGGCACCTGCGGTTGGGGCATGGCAAACGCCCGAGGAAGTGTATTTTTTGCTGTACGGGTTGATAATGCTTGCATAAATACACCTTTTGAATAACGGTCAAAAAAACACTTTTGCACAGGGTTCAGGGATACACTTAACTGGCCAGCAGTTCAATCGTCCCCCTACGATGTCCATTATGGACAAAGGTGTCGGCGAGAACGGTATCATAAACTGCTTCATACTCGCTCACCATCCGTTCAACACTGAACCGCTGCCAAACATAGTCTCGACAGGCCATGCGATCCAGTTGCGGCACTTGGGCAACAGCCGCCACACATTCGTCAACGGAGTGACACAGAAAACCGGTTTTGCCGTGCTCAATCACTTCAGGCGCTGCCCCCTTGGCGATCGCCACCACTGGTGTACCGGCTGCCATGGACTCAATCATCACTAGGCCAAAGGGTTCCTGCCACGTAATCGGAAAGAGCATGGCGATCGCTCCACCTAGGAGAGCATTTTTGGTTGGATGATCTGCTTCGCCGATAAATTGGATCAATTCACCATCAATGTGGGGTTCAATCAATTCCTTGAAGTAGTCGCGATCCACCCGATCCACTTTGCCGGCCATCCGCAGGGGGATGCCCACTCGCTTAGCAATTTCAATGGCATGGTGAGGGCCTTTTTCCGGCGAGAGCCGTCCCAAGAAGGCCAAATAGGGTGGATCGCTGGGCTGGGAATAGAAGTGATGGGTTTCCACGGCAATGGCGTTATAGACCGTGGCAATGTAGTTCAAATCCCGTAGTTGCCGCTGGGAATGGGAAATACTGACATAGTTTTGGTTGCGATATTGGCTGAAAATGCGCTCATTATCCGTCGTAAAGCGACCATGGAGCGTGTGAACAACGGGTGTTTTCACCAGGCTGGCGTAGGGTAAAGCCGTATAGCCCACATGGGAATGGATGACATCAAATTCATTGGCGCGACTAAAGACTTCTCCCAGTTGCAGGGCTTCATAGACGGCATATTCCTGCACATTGGGATCGAGGCGAATGGCGTGGGGATAGGTAGAAACCAATTTGGCTTGGGTAATAGAATCGCCACTGGCAAACAGCGTGACCTCGTGCCCTCGTTTGACTAACTCTTCTGTGAGCAGACTCACCACCAACTCCACACCCCCGTAGGCTGGCGGCGGTACCCGTTCCCACAGGGGAGCGATTTGAGCAATGCGCATACAAGCCTCCTCGAACAATACGGTTGGTCACCGCTGCCTTGATGCTAATCGCGCGATTGACTCAGCAGCATGGCTGCCTCAACGGTACGCAATCTCACTGAAAAAGACCAAGGGGGTAAATCCCTACCTGAAACTTCGGGAATCCGTACTATTATTTGTTATTGTCGCTACATTTTGGCAGTATAAATCAAGATATAATCTTGGGTTTGGCTTGAAGCTTTCGAGATAGAACTCACTTTTTCCAGTGAGAGAAAATGCTCTCGTCTAAACACCCCACTGATCGCTATTCTATGAGCAGGTGCTGCCCCTTTCACGTTTTCTCAAATTTTAGTCGCAATCGTTCATGGATATTCAACTGATTCAACTCTTTGTTAACGGATTGGCGGTGGGCAGTATTATTGCCCTCGCAGCAGTGGGTTTGACGCTCACATTTGGGATTTTGCGCCTGCCCAATTTTGCCCACGGCGACTTTATGACGGCGGGAGCCTACCTAACGCTGGTGGCTAATGCAACAGGACTGGATATTTGGCTCTCAATGGCGATCGGTGGCTTGGGAACGGCAGGGTTAATGCTCCTGAGTGAGAAGCTCCTGTGGCAGCCAATGCGCGATCGCCGCGCAACTTCCACAACACTGATTATTATTTCCATTGGTCTGTCGTTTCTGCTGCGCAATGCCGTGATTCTCATCTGGGGCAGTGAAAACCAAACCTATCGGCTGCCAGTGATGCCTGCCCTTGATTTTTGGGGCGTGAAAATTATTTACGCGAAGGTGATTGTCATGATTTTGGCAGTGGTGGCGATCGCTACTGTGCACTTAATCCTGCAACGCACCAAGGTGGGCAAAGCCATGCGAGCGGTGGCAGATGATTTAGATTTAGCGCGGGTTTCGGGGATTGATGTTGAGTGGGTGGTGCTGTGTACTTGGCTGTTGGCGGGGGTGCTCACGGGGGTGGCCGGGGGTCTCTATGGCCTGATTACGGCTGTGCGGCCAACGATGGGCTGGTTTTTGATCTTGCCCCTCTTTGCCAGTGTGATTCTCGGTGGCATTGGCAATCCCTACGGGGCGATCGCTGGCGCCCTGATTATTGGCGTGGCTCAGGAGATGAGTACCCTGATGATTCCTTCTGAATACAAGCTGGCCGTTGCCCTAGTGATCATGATGGCGGTGCTTTTAGTACGTCCCCAAGGGCTATTTCGTGGCACACTCAGTTAGTGTTCTTAGGAGAAGTCCCCTGAACCTTTACACCCTTGAAGCCCTTGTGGCTACGATCAATGCTGCGCCCCAAGACTGGCGCCCCTTGGTGTTTACCAATGGCTGTTTTGACCTGATCCATGCGGGTCATGTGCGCTATCTGGCGGCAGCCCGTGCCCTGGGTAAACGCTTGGTGGTGGGGTTGAATAGCGATCGCTCGGTGGCAACTCTAAAGCCAAAACGGCCAATTATTCCCGAACAGCAGCGGGCAGAGGTGCTTGCTAGTTTACGATCAGTAGATGCGGTGCTGCTATTTAGCGATCGCACTGCCACGACCCTCATCGAGGTTCTCCAACCGGAGATCTACGTCAAGGGGGGCGATTACCAACTGGAGACCCTACCGGAAGCGGCGGCTGTGCAGCGCTATGGTGGTCGCATTGAACTCATTCAAGTAGAGGTTCCCAGTTCGACAACGGCGATCGTCCAACGCATTTTAGAGTTGCATGGGGAGGAGTCACCGGGCGCATGGTTACCACAGAACCAGCCTTAGCCGATTTACGGGAGCAGTTGTACAACGGCAACGAAAAATCCCAACTGGCCGCCATGACCACCCTGAGTACAGCAGGCAGTGACGGCTATCACCTCTTGCAGGAATTCCTCAAAGACAGTGCCACCTTTTCCCCCCCACCCGCCCCTTGGATTCGCGGTCAGGCCTATCGTCTTCTATTCCACAGCCCAGAAGCCTCTGTGCAAGCCTTTTTGCAACAACACTATCCCCAAGGGGTGATCCCGCTGCGCTCCGATCGCGGGGTGGACTATCGAGAACTGGCTGAACTCCTAGTGGCCGAAAAATTTGAAGCCGCCGATCGCCTAACCAGCCAAAAGCTCTGTGAACTGGCAGGCCCGATGGCACAAAAACGCCGCTGGCTGTATTTCACCGAGGTGGAGCAGTTGCCAATTGTGGATTTGCAAACCATTGATCAGCTATGGCTGGCCTTTTCCCTAGGCCGCTTTGGCTATTCGGTGCAACGGCAACTGTGGCTAGGCTGCGGTCAAAACTGGGATCGGCTGTGGGAGAAAATTGGCTGGCGGCAGGGCAAGCGGTGGCCGCGCTATCCGAATGAATTTATCTGGGACTTGAGTGCCCCGCGCGGCCATTTACCCCTGACCAATCAACTGCGGGGTGTACAGGTGATCAACGCTCTTCTCAATCATCCCGCTTGGACAACCTAGAATAGGGGTAGCAACAAGCGTAGCAGCAGTGGTGAGGTGGCAGCGATGAAAAAGAATATTCAGCGATTCATGGTGGCGATCGCCTTGATTATTGGCATCAGTGGCACAGTCATTCCACCTCAGGTGATGGCTCAAACCAGTGGCGGCCTATTGACCGCTGAGCAAATGAAAAAACTCAATCTCAGTGTTGAGCAAAAACAGGCGGTGCTGCGCCTTACCCTGCGCACCAACGATCGCATCCTGAGAATTTTGGATCGTGACCAACAGCGCATCTTTCGCAATGCCATCAAACAGGGGAAATCTACCGGTGAAGCCATGGACGCCGTTTCATTGCGCCCTGATCAAAAGACACAACTCTCGAAGGTGATGCAGGATACCCGCGTCGAAATGCTGACAATTCTCACCCCTGAGCAAGTGAAGCAACTGCAAGGATCCCGCTAGCGTTATGAACGTTTTTGTCCTCTGTACCGGTCGCTGCGGTTCGGTCACGTTTGCCAAAGCTTCCACCTTCATCACCAATTTCAGCAGTGCCCATGAGTCGCGGACATTCCTGCTCGGTGAGGTGCGTTTGGCCTACCCCGATCGCCACATTAGAAGTGGATAATCGCCTTTCTTGGTTTTTGGGACGACTCGATCAAACCTATGGCGATCGCGCCTACGACGTTCACCTGCGGCGGGATGACCTCAGTGTTGCCCGCAGCTACCGCCAGCGCTATGGCATCTAGATGATGAAAGCATACCGCGAGGGCATCTTGCTCAACTTGCCAGCCAATGCTGACCCCTTAGAGGTGTGTTTGGACGATTGCCATACGGTGAATAGCAACATTGAACTCTTTCTGCGGGACAAAACCCACAAAATGACGATTGATTTAGCGGACATTCAAACCGCTTTTCCTCAGTTTTGGGAATGGATTGGTGCTGAAGGGGATCTAGAGGCTGCCCTAGGTTGTTTTCAAACAAAGCATAATGCGGCTTACTTTATTCCAGCTACCGCCATTGATAGCCTAGTACGGTCAGTGCGACGGCTCCTACCTCAGCCGCCCATTCAAAACACCTTAAAAAAACACCTTAAAGTAGAAAATCCTCGGGTGGCTGCTGCGGGACTACAATCGGTAAAACCGGTTCGAGATTGCCATCGGGACGGCCAATAATCTGATGGGAAATGACCTCGTGGCCACTGAGCGATCGCGCTGCTCGAACTGCTGCATTCACGTCCGCCACCTCTCCCCGAATCACCACTGTCCAATAACCCGCACCAATCCCCTCACAACTGACAAGGGTAACCTGAGCCGCTTTGACCAAGGTATCGGCCACAGCAAGGGCTGCCGGGTACCCCAAGACCTGCACCATGCCTACTGCTTTTGCTGCCATTGCCATTCCCCCTTCCACGTCTCCCATATTTTAGAAAAGGGCTGTGCTTAAGCTGAAGAAAGAGTGACCTAATGTCCTAAAGGTGGAGTAGATTCGATGCAGACCATAGGGGCGATCGCTGAGCTAGAGGCGGCTCTTGCTAACAATGGCATTTCTGCCCAACAAGCCCTCACCCTTTTGACAGCCGCTCTTCCCTTAGCCGCAAGCAGTGATCCTCAAGAACCATTGCCCCCCCTCCTCAGGGCACTACAAACCGCGAGCGATCGCCTGCGCCAACAACAGGTAGGCGACACCGTCACCTATGTGATCAACCGCAACATCAACTTCACGAATATCTGCGAGCAACACTGTGGCTTTTGTGCCTTTCGTCGCGATGCCACCGCTGCCGATGCCTACTGGCTCGACATTGACACGATCCTGAGCAAAGTGGCTGATGCAGTTGCCCAAGGGGCGACAGAAATCTGTATGCAGGGGGGACTCAATCCAGCCGCTAAAGAATGTGGCTCCAGTTTGCGCTATTACCAATCCCTCGTGCGGGACATTAAAACGGCCTTTCCTGAAATCCATCTCCACGCCTTTTCGCCCCAAGAAATTCAATTCATTGCCCGCGAGGATGGCCTCTCCTATGCCCAAGTGATTGATGTTCTGCATCAGACTGGGGTGGACTCCATGCCCGGTACCGCTGCGGAGGTGTTGGTGGATCGGGTGCGCTCAAAAATCTGTCCTGAGAAAATGAACACCGCGACATGGCTAGAGATTGTTGAAACCGCCCATCGTTTGGGGGTATGGACAACCAGCACAATGCTCTGCGGTCACATTGAAACGCCAGCGGATCAGGTGGCTCACCTACAACACCTACAGCAACTTCAGCAAAGGGCTTTGGAACACGACTATCCCGCGCGAATTACCGAGTTTATTCTGCTGCCCTATGTGGGGGAACTTGCCCCCAAGGCAATGCGACAATGGGTAGGACACCCGCAACCGCAGTTATTACCCACACTTGTCCTCACGGCAGTGGCACGGTTGTTTTTAGGGCGATGGATTCCGAACCATCAGCCTAGTTGGGTCAAACTGGGTCTTGAGGGGGCAACCATGGCCCTGAATTGGGGCTGTAATGATTTGGGGGGAACACTGATGGAAGAACACATTACCTCAGTGGCTGGAGCGCAGGGGGGCACGGGCGTTAGTCCAGCAGATCTGGTGGCCGCAATTGGCTCCTTAGGGCGAACCCCATGTCAGCGCACCACACTTTACCATCCCGTTGGAGAGTTGCGATGACCACGGAATCTCAGCCTTCGGTTCAGTCTCCCCGTCGGTTCCGCCCTTGGCTGGTGGGGGGTATTGCTGTGGTTATTGTCGGGGCAGCCGCCGCTGCGGGGGTCTTCCTGTGGCAACGGTTTAGTCAACGTCCGATCGCGCCCGGAATGGCGATCGCCCCCAATAGCGCCCTACTGACCCTCACTTTACCCACGGATCCCAAGCCTTGGGAAGCCCTTGCCAAAAGTGGCCTGTTACAAGCCCAACCTTGGTTGAACCCCAGCTATGATCCGCTCTCGCCAGAGGGGGTGAATTTGGCGCAACTGGATTACCTCAAGGATGTGCGCCCGTTTATTGGTGACCAAGCCACAGTGGTCTTGTTGCCCATTACCCCAGAGTCCGTCAGAGAATTGCCGGTACCGCCCCACGTTTGGATTGTGCCGACCCTAAATGTACCGATGGGGGAGCAACTGCTGCAAAGCGTCATTGGCGAGCCGATCACAGAAATCAACGGCGTGAAAATCTTCAAGGCCAAGGGGATTCTCCCTGACCCCGATAGCGGCGCGATCGCCCTTATTACGCATGAGAATCAGGCCTACATCATTTGGAGTCAGCACCAGAGCGCCCTGCAACAAGTCATTGCCACCGCCCAAGCCAACAACGGCATTGGCAGCCAGCCCACCTATCAACAGGCAGTGAAAGGGTTATCGGATCATCGCCCTTTGGTGGAACTTTATTTGAACCTACCCGCCTTTTTAGCCAGTCAGATGGCCGCCCCTGAAGGAAGTCTGCCTGAACCGCCGCGGGAACTGCAAGGGATGGTGCTCACCGCAGACATGACCCCTGAGCAAATTGAACTGGAGGCAGTGACGTGGCGTTCGCAACCGGATCAAGCCCTTGTCAGTGAAGGTGACAGCCGTGAACTGAGCCGTCTGGTGCCAGAGACCACCTTGGCCTTTTACAGTACGGGTTCCTTTCGGAATTTATGGCAGAACACCCCTGTCTTTGTTCAAGAAACAATTGCCAATACGGTTAAAGATCTCACAGGCCTTGATTGGCAACAGGCCTTTGTGCCTTGGATGGATGGTGAATTTGCTGCCGCCTTTGTGCCCGTTCCCGCCCTAGGCAATGCCCCTAGTTTGCTCTTTCTGAGTCAGACCAGCGATCGCCCCCAAGCCAGTCAAACCCTGAGCCAGCTCGATAGCCAAATTCGCGATCGCCTACGGTGGCAAGTACAACAAACCGCCCCTGAACCGCAACCCCTCACCACTTGGCGCATTCCTCCAGGCCTGCCGGTGGGGCAGCATGGCTGGCTAAATGACCAGACCCTCTTTTTGGGACTTGGCCCGTTGACGGATATGCGTACCCCCCCTACGCGCTCCTTGGCTGACTCTCCCCTCTATCGTGCAGTGCTGCCCCATCCCAAGGGCACCCAGTTTTACCTCAATTTGAGTGATTTGGCGCCGTTGCAAAATAACTTGCTGTTGCCACAGTTAGCCCCTGAAATCGCGCGATCGCTCCAACCCTTTGCTGCCCTAGGCATTACCAGTCAGGTGCGAGATAATCAGTTTACCCACTACATGGCTCGAATTCGCCTAAAACCCCTCTCACCACCGGAGGTTCAGCCAACGCCGGGGGAACCCTAAAACTAGACGCAGATTTGCTACTGAAGGACATGACTGAATTACTGTGGAACCAGATGTTTTGCTGAAACGATATAGCGTGGGCGATCGCGACTTTGCCGGGGTACGCTTGCGCCGTGCTAACCTGAGTCGGTGTATTTTGACGGGCATTGATCTTTCCCGTGCCGATCTCACCGATGCTGCCCTACAGAGCACGAACCTGCAAGGGGCTGATTTGCGGGGGGCAATTCTCACTGGCGTGAATCTTAGTCAGGCGGATTTGCGGGGGGCGGATCTGCGGGGCGTGATTTTAATCAGTGCCGATCTCCGCTGGGTGTCGTTGCGCAAGGCCAACCTAACGGGGGCGGATCTCAGCCGTGCCAACCTTGCCAATGCCGATCTCAGTGAAGCCAACCTCACCGGTGCCCAACTGAGTGAAGCGATTTTGCGGGATGCTAATTTGACGCTCACGGATCTTACCCTTGCTGAGCTAGAACGTGCCAACCTCACCCGTGCCAACTTAACGGAAGCCTACCTGCGGGGCGCTGATCTTGCGGATGCCGTCTTGCGGGAAAGTCAACTGGTACAGGCCAATTTGCGCGGTGCCAACCTCAGTGCCACCAATCTGTACCAAGCCAATTTAGAGCGAGCCGTCCTGATTGGGGCGAATCTGCGTCGTGCCCGTCTTGAGGAAGCCCATTTGCGGGAAGTGGCCTTCAAAGAAGCCAACTTACGCCATGCCTGTTTGGACAAAGCCAATCTTGTTGGTGCCGATTTACGGGGAGTGAGCCTTGCCCAAGCACTGTTGCGGGGAGCCGATCTCAGTTCCGCGATTCTCATTGGTGCCAACTTAATGGGGGCGAATCTCAGCGGTGCCGATCTGCGGGGAGCCAATCTCATTGAAGCGATTCTTACCGGTGCCAGCCTCAATGGCGTTGATCTCAGTGCTGTGGATATGAGCGAGGCGATTTTGCCGGATGGCTATCTCTCGGAATAGCCTCAAGGGAAGACCGCTGCTGGTGTAGATTAGAAGATCGGTGATTTTGAGACAGGCATGGCAACCACGTATCGCATTGCTGTTTTGGCCGGGGATGGTATTGGTCCAGAAATTACGGCTGTTGCCCTCGATGTGTTACAGGCGATCGCCCCTCGCTTTGAATTGGCCTTTGACTTTATTCCTGCCCTTGTGGGCGGCTCTGCCATTGATGCTGTGGGGGAACCCTTGCCAGCAGCAACGCTGGAAACCTGTCGGCAAAGTGATGCCGTGCTTTTAGCCGCCATTGGCGGAACGCAGTGGGATAGCTTACCCCGTCATCTGCGCCCGGAAACGGGATTACTTGCCCTTCGCGCTGGTCTGGGTTTATTTGCTAACTTACGCCCCGCCAAGATTTTTCCGCAGCTGCTCCATGCCTCGTCCCTGAAGCCGGAAGTGATTGCCGGCGTGGATCTCATGGTGGTGCGTGAACTGACTGGCGGCATTTACTTTGGTCAACCGCGCGGTATTTTCACCACGGAAACGGGTGAGCAGCGGGGGGTGAATACGATGGCCTACACCGCCACAGAAATTGATCGCATTGGCCGCGTGGCCTTTGAAACGGCTCGCAAACGGCAGGGCAAACTCTGCTCGGTGGATAAAGCCAATGTCCTTGAAGTTTCCCAACTGTGGCGCGATCGCCTGACTGCGCTTAGCGCTGAATATCCCGATGTGGAACTCAGCCACCTCTATGTGGACAATGCCGCAATGCAACTGGTGCGTGCCCCGAAACAGTTTGACACAATTGTCACCAGTAACTTATTTGGTGATATTCTCTCCGATATTGCTGCCATGCTCACGGGCAGTATTGGTATGCTTCCCTCCGCCAGCCTAGGGGAATCCGGGCCGGGTCTGTTTGAACCGGTTCATGGCTCGGCGCCCGACATTGCCGGCCAAGACAAAGCGAATCCCTTGGCAATGGTACTCAGTGCGGCCATGATGCTGCGTTATGGCCTCAACCAACCAGCAGCAGCGCAAGCGATCGAAGAAGCGATTACTGCTGTTTTAGATCAAGGCTACCGCACTGGCGATTTAATGGCTGAGGGCTGTACGCTGGTGGGCTGTCGCGAAATGGGCAACCTCTTGATTAAAGAATTATCCCAATAGGCTCCTACTCCTTTGCTAGTAATCTTCAACTACTAACCCCTAGCTATTACTCCCCCAACATTGCCCACCTTCTTTGATTGGCAGGTGCCTCTGCTAGGATGTTAGGAGCTTTTGGTGCTCTTGGTAATGCGAAGATTATCCCAACTGGAGAGGCTTGTTGAGCCTTTTCTCTGGTATTTCCGTCTTTTTGTCATTATTCCCGTCATTTTTAGCCTACTCAGTACCTTTGCTCTATTTATTCTCGGCAGTCATGAAATTCTTTTAGGGCTGGGCATCCAATTTCGCAATTATGGGGATTCCACAATTTATATCAAAACCCTTGGCTACATCATCACGGGTATTGATTTGTATTTAATTGGCATTATTTTGTTGCTGTTTGCCCTCGGTATCTATGAACTGTTTATTTCTAAAATTGATGCGGGTCTGGCTCGCGATCGCGCCACTGATGTTTCCCTGATGCAGGCTCAGAGCTTAGATCAGCTTAAGGATAAACTGCTAAAAACAATCGTCATGGCTCTAGTGGTGACTTTCTTTAAGCAACTGATTGCCTTCAATGTCAAAACGCCCCTTGACCTACTCTATCTGGCCACCGCAATTCTGATTATTGCCATCAGCACATACTTGATGTACCGCGTCAGTTCAGAAGCCCATCACTAGATGCTTAGGGTTTCCAAGAAATGGTGTTTCTAAGTAGCATGAATCTGTGCCAACAGGGCATCCACCTGCTCAATACTCAGGGGTTGCGAGAAATAATAGCCTTGGGCATAGTCACAGCCCAGTTCCCGCAGTCGCGTCACTTGATAGGGATGCTCCACCCCTTCGGCAATCACTTCGAGTTCTAGCCCCTTGGCAAGGCTGACAATGGCATCAATGACGAGGTGTTTTTGGCTAGTTTCGGTGATCAGCTTCACAAAGCTGCGATCCACTTTGAGGATGTCAATGGGAAGATTGGTCAAGTAGGAAAACGAAGAATAACCCGTGCCAAAGTCATCGAGGCTGAGCTTGATGTCTTGAGCCTTGAGTTTAAGTAATATGTCGCGCACCTGATCGGGCTGATCAATGCCTACACTTTCGGTCATTTCGAGGTGCAGGCAATGGGGGGGAATCTGGGTTTGCGCCAAGGCGGCTGAGATTTGCTCCAAAAGGGCAGGGTACATCAGTTGCCGATTCGATAAATTCACATTCACAGACAACTGACACTGGGGAAATTGCTCGTGCCAGTGCTGAAGATCGCGGCAAGCCCGCCAGATCACCCAATCGCCAATAGGCAAAATCAGTCCCGTTTCCTCAGCAAGGGGAATGAAGCGATCGGGCAGTAATAAACCTTGGGTGGGATGTTGCCAGCGAATCAGGGCTTCAAAACCGTAGAGACGATTATCACTAAGACGATAGATGGGCTGATAAAAGAGGGTAAATTCATCCCGCTCAATGGCTTGGCGCAACCCCACTTCAAGGGAGAGGCGATCGCGCGCCATCAAATGCATTTCTTCACTAAAGACTTGATAGCGATTGCCCCCCGCCAGCTTGGCACGATACATGGCAATATCGGCATTGCGCAAGTAGTTTTCTGCTTTTTCAATGTGGGACGATCGCGTGGCCACGCCGATACTCACCCGCAGCGTAATTGGTTGATCTTTGACCATAAAGGGTTTATCGAGTTCACAGCGAATGCGATCGCACACCCCCAAAGCATCGTTGTTGTCACGAATATCATCCAGCAAAATCACAAACTCATCGCCGCCAATACGAGCCACGGTGTCATCGGGGCGCACAATTCGGGTGAGGCGATTGGCCAATTCAATCAAAATCAAGTCACCGCAACTGTGGCCGAGGCTGTCGTTAATGACCTTGAACCGATCAATGTCAATGAACAAAATGGCAAACTTGTAGTCGGGACGACGCCGACCATGGCGAGCCGCCTGTTCAATGCGGTCAAAGAGGAGCGTGCGATTGGCTAGCCCCGTCAGCGAGTCATGGAGGGGATCATGGAGCAACTGCCTCTCTGCAAAGTAATGCTCAGTCAAGTCGGTTAAAGAACCGGCAAAGCGTATGGCATTGCCATGGGTATCCCGCAGCACCAGCCCCCGTGCCAACGCCCAGCGATAAGAGCCGTTGCGATGTTGAATGCGAAACTCTTGGTGGAAATGGGGGGTTTGGCCGCGCACATGGAGCATTAAATTCAATTTGACCCGCTCAACATCTTGGGGGTGTATCCGCTTGAGCCAATCGTCAATGTGGTTGCCAATTTCGTGATCCTGATAGCCGAGAATATTTTTCCAGCGCGAGGAATAAAACGTCTCATTGGTCGTCAAGTTCCAGTCCCAGATGCCATCATTGATGCCACGGGTGAGCAACGCGTAGCGATCGCTGGTTTCCAGCAACGCTGCTTGGGTTAACTTTATATCCGTGATGTTGTAGCCGCAGATCAGGCCTGCGCCATTGGGAAACCGCACAAAAGCCCAGATCACCTCTCGGACTTGGCCATCTGCACCATGGACAGGTACCTCCTGCCAACCGCTAGGAGCATGAATCATCCAATAGTGAATTTGCCGCTGGGTCTCTGAATCGGGAAAGCATTGACTCAAAAAGTCCTGCGACAGTAAATCTGCTATATCCCATCCCAATTGGGTCGTGACCTCTTGGTTGATGGAGTAAATCTGCCCTTCATTGTCATAGAACAGGATCAGCAGAGGTAAACGGGCACAAACCCCCCGCAGCAACTCGTAGGGGTCTGCACTGGCTGGAAAATCAAATCCATAGCCCGCCTGCCCACCCATGATTGGCCGACCGAATTGAGGAAACAAAAACGAGGCATCATGCTCCATGATGCTATCCTAGCTTGAGTGTTCAGCAAATAACAGAGTGGTTTGACCTAGACCAATAAATAAAAGTGCTAGACACATTGGTACCTCTCCTGAAATTCCTATTATGAAGCGACAAAAATATTGATATCTCTTCAAATTCTTGTGCCTAGGCAGTTACTGACTCTTTGCCCACACCTGATGAGGTATATTTTAATCCCAAAACCCAGAAAATTTGCCGAGTGATTGCCTCATATTGCTCACTAGAGAGGAGGTCTTTTTTCTGATGTAAAAGAAGTAGCCGACTCAACTGTTCGGTGGCGGTTGCCAACTCCTCAGCCTCGGGATAAAGACTCTCCAATACAGCGCCTAGATCCGCTTCTGCCATAGCCACCCCTTCAGCAATCACAGGCTTGAGCATTGGCGCATACTGACGCAGTAGATGCCGTAGGTAATAAATTTGGGAAATGGATAGGTGTAGCATAATTACTTGATGCCTGCTTTGCCAAGGGAACAATAGAAAAATTTTGGCTTCATTCAAAACCTACCACGCACCTCGGGGAAAAGGGGTTGCTTAGGCTACACTATCTTAGGGAATGTTCTAAATTTTTCTTTAATTTCTTGCTGCTTTTTTATTGATTAGACTCGTCCTTTGCTCTTATCTTTATGATTCTTAACATTTTTTTATAGTCAATCCCTAGGGTCTCCTAGGCTTTTTTGCGGCCATTGAGGGGTCGTTGCAACGAAACTCTTTTCAGAACGATAACGGCAAGGCGGTTGGTGTTTTCAGCCTAGTGCGCAAAAAAGCCCACAATCACCAGCGGAATAAAGAGGCTTAGGGCAGCAATGAGGAGTAAATTTTCTGGCTCGACGTTAATGATCGTGGGTTGATTACGTTTCTTTTGGGGGTTTGGATCGGTCATGGCAGGATACCCGATGGATACCCCTAGCCTAACAAACGCTGTCGCAGCCCTTGCGAATGTTAATCGCTCGAAAGAATCGGCTATGATACTCTCAGGTGCCTAAATAAGCGGGGATCCCTATGCAGTGTCCCTATTGCCACCATACGGATAGTCGGGTTCTAGAGTCTCGATCGGCAGAGGGGGGGCAAAGTATTCGGCGGCGTCGAGAGTGCCTCCAATGTAGCCGTCGCTTCACCACCTACGAGCGGATTGAGTACGTTCCTATTACGGTCATTAAACGCAATGGCGATCGCGAGTCCTTTGATCGCTCAAAATTGTTGCGGGGCATCATGACCGCCTGTGGCAAAACCAACATTCCCCAACAAAAAATTGAAGCCCTCGTAGATGATATTGAGGCGGATTTGCAGTTGCGATCGCGCCGCGAAGTCACCAGCGCTGAATTGGGGGAAGCAGCACTCCAACGGCTGCGTCATCTTAGTGAAGTGGCCTATGTTCGTTTTGCTTCGGTCTATCGCCAGTTCCAAGGGATTAGTGATTTTGTTGCCGAATTAGCCCATCTCCAAGAGACCCCTGCTTCACCAGAGTTGGTGACGGCCTCCCAGTCTTAGCGCTGCTTCATCGGTAAGTCGGCATTAATTGTGTCAATGAGCCGCTGCTCCTCGTCATTGATCTGGTCAATGTAGTGATCAAAAATTTGCGCTAACTGCGGTGCATAGAAGCGGTGCAGGCTGTAGTTGGGCGTCGCTGGGAAGCCCCGCCGTTTTTTATGGCGTCCGCCCGCCCCCGGATCAAAGCGCTGAATGCCGTTGGCGATCGCCCATTCAATGGGTTCATAGTAACAGGCATTGAAGTGCAGGCAATCAATCTCCTGGACACTGCCCCAATAGCGACCGTAGAGATTGGCTCCCTTGGTAATACAAAACGACATGGCAATGGGACGCTGACCGCCATTGCTGGGATAGGCAGCAAAGAGCACCACGCGGTGACGATAGCGATCGCTCAGGGCTTCAAAAAACTGCCGTGTTAGATACTTGCTGCCCCACCAGCCAAATTTGTCGCAGGTATCGGCATAGAAATCGTACATCTGTCGCAACAGGCTGCGGCTGACCTCATCCCCCTGATGAACCCGAAACGTGAGATCC
Source organism: Thermosynechococcus sp. HY213 (assembly GCF_031460975.1). NCBI lineage: Bacteria > Bacillati > Cyanobacteriota > Cyanophyceae > Acaryochloridales > Thermosynechococcaceae > Thermosynechococcus > Thermosynechococcus sp. HY213. Next base: position 427,529 of record NZ_JAVKVB010000016.1, read on the forward strand.
GCTTGAGCCACGGCCTTGCGTTCCCGCTTGATGTTGCGGCGTTGGTTGGCATTGAAGTCCGCCAAATAGTCGTCAAAGGTCTGATAGTTGCGATTTTGCCAAATGTAACTGTGGTGGAGCCACGCACGATAACCGTAGGCTTCGGCAGCGGGTTGCCATTGGGGATCGACGTAGAGAAAGTGGCAACTGGAAAAACGGTGACGCTGACAGAGGCGATCAATTTCGTGGAGCATCACCTTGGTCATCAGAGCCACATCCACTCCCTCGGCCATGAGAAAGCGATAGCCCACCGCCGGCGTAAAGGGCGCCATCCCCAGCAGCTTCGGATAATAGCGAATGCCCAACCGCGCCGCCAGCTCTGCCCATTGGTGATCAAAGACAAATTCCCCTTGACTGTGGCCTTTGACATAGAGGGGAGCGGCAGCGACCAGTTCCCGCTGACCTTGGCGATCGCGCCAAACCAAGAGATGATGGGGGAGCCAACCGGTTTGCAGCGTTGCACTGCCAGAGGCTTCAATTTGGTGCAGCCATTCCCATTCAAAGAAGGGGGTTTCTAGGGGCAACGCAAGAGCATCCCACTGCTCCTCGGGAACGCTGGCGATCGCATTCACCCACTGAATCGTTAGCTCCGGTGCCAGTGCCGCTGCAAACTCTGCCATACCCCTCAGGGAAACTGTGTCTCTGTTGTACTATAGCAAGTGCTTTAGATAAAGACACTGCCATCGGGCATTAATGCCTGCTCCAAGCAAGCCTCCAGCAACAGGGCACTACTGAGATCAGCACGTATTAGGTTGGCTTGACGTAAATTGGCACCCTTGAGATTCGTGCGGGCTAGGTAGGCATCAATGAGCCGAGCTTCTTGCAAATCCGCCCTAGTGAGATCCGTACGCCGCAAATCCGCCTTATTCAAAACCGCTTCCCGCAAGTTCACCCCTTGAGCTTGGGCATCATCAAGCCGCGCCTCAGAGAGAATCGCTTGACTTAAATCCGCTTGCGTGAGAATCGCTCCCCGCAGGTCTGCTTGAGCCAGCCGCGACTGCCGTAAGTTGCTTCCCACCAGATTCGCCTCATAGAGAATGGCACGGGTGAGAATCGCCCCCTGAAGATTGGTATTTGCCAAATTGGCTTGGGTCAGGTTGGCGGCATTAAGGTTGGCCTCCTTGAGATTGGCTCCCTTGAGGTTAGCCCGTGATAAATCCGCTCCTGCCAAATTCGTTCCTTGGAGATCGACTTGGCGGAGATCTGCACCCACCAGACTTGCCCCCTCCTGATAGTTCTCTTTGCGAAAGTTAGCACTGCGCAGACAGGAGCCAGCCAAAACCGTATGGCTTAAATTCACCTGTCGCAAGTCACTACTCAGGAAGTTGCAGTCGCGAAAAACCGCCAATGTGAGATCTGCCCCCTGCAAATTGGCGCGATCAAAAACGCAACCATGACATTGGGCATCACGAAAATGGCTATCGTTAAAAACTGCTTGGGTAAAGTTGCATCCTTCCAAGCGTGCTCCCGTCAACAGAGCATAACTAAAATCAGCACGGCCAAAATGACAGAACTGCAAGTGTGCCCCCTGTAAACTAGCACCCCGCAAATCAATGCCGATTAAATCGGCGCCAACCAGATTGAGGCCAGTCAGATTCACAGTTTGAAAATTGGTTTGACCCTTGGCATAGCAGGCGAGCAATTCTGCGGATTCCATCGTTAGTCTCCAGCAGGGAGCAGCATTGGCATTCCAGCAATACCATACCTATAGTGAACCCTGCCAGCCCCCATGCTGCAGTCCATAGTGTTGGAGAATCTCCTCACAGCGTGCTTGCATGTTTGGCGTTGGCGGCCAAGTCACGGCAATGCCTTCAATTTGGCTCAATTCGTAGTCAAAGCGGGAACAGGTTTGGGGCAACAGCCGCACAGAAATCCCATCAAGTAACTGCAAGTGGGCAGCCAGCTCACGATAGACGGCCAGTGGCAGGCGGGGATTGTAGTACACACGTTCACTCATGGGGCTGGGTAGGGGGGGTGGGCAGTGCACAACAATTGACATCATTCAAGCAAACTTTACCCCACGCTAAAGCCCAGCGCACAAGTGCCACACGATTTTCTGATTTTGTTTTCATCAGAATATTACTGATATGGTTATCTACCGTACGCTTGCTGATGTCTAGTTTGGCGGCAATGTCTTGGTTGGTTAGCCCCGCCGCCACAAGCTCCAACACCTGTAGCTCACGCTCCGACAGCAGTGAATACTCCAACCGATCGTCTTGCGGTATAGACATCCCTAAATCCGTATAATTACTTAGACCCTTATACTCATTCTAGTTGACGATTTCTCTCCTTGCTGCTCTTTTAGCCCAAAACCACACGATTCCCTTACACACGCCCGGCCATCAACGGGGTCGAGGCATGGAGCCGCTGTTGCGTGCCCTTTGGGGAACGGCCTTAGCCCAAGATTTAAGTGAGTTGCCCGGCCTTGATAATTTGGCGCAGCCAACAGGAGTCCTAGCAGAGGCACAGGCGGCGGTAGCAGCGACGGTGGGGAGCGATCGCGCTTGGTTTTTGGTGAATGGTGCCACCAGTGGTCTTTTAGCCGCACTTCTAGCCACGGTAGGGCCGGGCGATCGCGTTCTTGTGGGGCGCAATGTCCACCGCTCAGTGATTGCGGGACTGGTGTTAACGGGGGCGAAGCCCGTCTATTTGGGAGTCGCGGTTGATCCCCAGTGGGGGCTGCCGTTGCCCATTACCCGTGATGTGGTTGCCGCCGGCTTGGCTGCCTATCCCGATACCAAGGCGGTTGTGCTTGTCAGTCCCACCTATGAAGGCCTTTGCTCACCCTTGGTCGAGATTGCTCAGTGCGTCCATGACCACGGTTTGCCCCTCATTGTCGATGAAGCCCACGGCAGTCATTTTGCCTATCATCCCGCCTTTCCGGTAGCTGCTTTGGCCGCAGGCGCAGATGTGGTGGTGCAGTCGTGGCACAAAACCCTCGGCACGTTAACCCAAACGGCAGTGCTGCATCTGAAGGGGGAGCGGGTGTCCCCTGAGCGCTTGAGTCAAGCCCTGAACCTCGTGCAAACCACCAGTCCCAGCTATTGGTTTTTGGCAGCCCTTGAGCGGGCGGGGGTGCAGATGGCTGAGCAGGGAGAGCAAATCTATGCCCGACTTCTCCAGTGGGTTAAGACCTCTGAATGGCCTTTGCCGCGCTGGCAGCCCACAGGCATCCCTCAGGATCCGCTGCGCTTGACCCTAGGTACTTGGCCAATTGGACTGACGGGCTTTGAGCTGGATGCGCTGTTGCAACCGCAAATTATGGCCGAGTTGCCCAGTGGGCGATCGCTCACCTTTTGCCTTGGCCTCGGTACCAGCCAAACAATGCTCGAAATCTTGGCCGATCGCCTGAAAAGTGTTTACGCCGAATACGTTCACAATGCGCCTCTGCCGCCACTGGCCATCCCCCCAATCCCTAACCTTGAAGAACCTACGCTCTCACCACGGGACGCCTACTTTTGCCCACAGGTCTCGGTTCCCCTCAAGGCGGCCTGCAATAAGATTAGCGCCGAGACACTCTCCCCCTACCCACCGGGAATTCCCGCTGTTATCGCCGGGGAACGGATCACTGCATCAGTGATTGAAACCTTGCAAACCCTCCAAGAGCTGGGGGCAGAGATCGTGGGGGCTGCCGATCCTACGCTACAAACCCTAAGAATCTGTAGGGTCTAGTCTTCCCAGTCCTCCTCTTCAATGAGATGGCTCACCAAATGCTGTTCCAAGAGGGGTTGCAGGTGTTGAAAATCTTGGGGAGAGAGCAGTTCGGGTTCTTGACCGGGGACAAGACGGGCAACGTACAGGGTCGGACTCAGGGGCGTATAAACGCTGTATTCTCGCGTACCGCAAAAGAAGCTACTGCCGAGGGGTTGATACTCCTCAATGTCATCATCGGCTTCCACCTCAACCGTGAGAATCTCATCTTCATCTAGATCCGGTAGTTCACCCGCTACGGTGAGGGTCAGTGCAGTGCGCTTGAGGGTGAGGTTTTGTTCTTCAAGGATGGCACGGGCTGTATCAAAGACCGCATCAATTTCCTGCTCCTCTAGGGGCACCAAGGTTTCTTCCTCGTCGTTTTCGGCCACGACCGCAAAAATTTCTACGGGATAGTCCACTGGCCGCAGCAGCGCATAGGTTTCCCCTTGCACATTCAGACGAAACTCGATGTAGCAGTCGAGGAAGCGACCGTCATCATCGTAAAGGCGGAGTTGCTCCATCTCCTCCTCGAAGTCTTCCTCCTCCCAGGGCTGCTCATTACTGTTTTGCTGGTTTTGATAGTTTGAACCCATGCTGCTTCGGTAAAAAGATTCCCTATGGCATTGGAGCATACCATGTAGCGGGTCGCCGTGGGGCATTCCCTGTGGCAACCTTGGTTAATTTTCTACAAAAAATTAAAATTAAGGGGGATCTAAGCCGGCAAATAGGGCGGCAACCACCTGTGCTGCCTTCTGATCGAGCTTGTGCCAGTCCACCTCCCCAGCAGGGTCAAAGAGGCTGAGGTCAGCTTGCACCTCCCCCACCTGAAAGTCATGGATGCCGCTGTAGTCGAGTTCTGGGGTGTACTGCTGAAAACAAATTTGGTAGCACAGCTCCCACAGGTTCACCCGCTCTTGGCGATCGCCCTGACGTAAGTGCAGCCAGTAGAGAATTTGTGGTTCGGCTTCACCACAGGGAATCTCAACGGTTTCATAGGTGCCCTGCCAAGGGGAAGTTTCTAGCGATCGCCGCAGATGATCAAGCAGGCGAATCAGTGCCGGTTGAATCAGTTGTGCCGCTGCATACCAAGGATGATCCGTGTTGGCCGTCATGAGACTAAGCGAGGGGTTTTTTGACATTGTAGGCTTCGTGGGAGAGCACACTACGGGGTTCAATGCGATCGCCCGTGTCATAGCAGATGAGGCGATAGTCATAGCTCAGGGGAATACTAATAATTCGGCGATCGTGATTCAGGCGCTTGCCCTTGAACTGGCGATAGTCGGCCCCTGCAAGGAGTTCTGCAATCACTTGGCGGGCTTTGAGGACAATCCACTTGGGCAATCCCTGTAGATCCACCACATCCCTAGCAAAGGAAGCCTCCCATTCCTGCCGTGCCAAGCGTGCTTGTTCCTGTGCCAGTCGTGCCTGTTCCCGTTCTGCTACCTCTAGAGCTTTTGCTTGGATCAACTGAGCGCAGTAGTGGCAAACCTGACCATAGCCTTGGTGGCCGCAGGGAAATTTTTTCCGACGACGTGGCATAGGGCGTTCTCAAAAAAACTCAAAAAAAGCAAAACAGGGCAGAGAGTTATACCCCCCACCCTGAGCATCTATTGATATTTTCCGTCTAAAGGCGTACCACCGGCAACTTAGCCAAGCAGGGCATTGGCCTTGGCCACCACATTGTCCACCGTGAAGCCAAATTTCTCCATGAGGACGTTACCGGGAGCCGAGGCACCAAAGCGCTCGATCGACACCGTTGCATCGGCATAGCGGCACCAACCAAAACTCGAAGCCGCTTCTACAGCAAGGCGTTTTACCCCCGCAGGGAGCACACTGGCTTTGTACTCAGGGGATTGCTCCTCAAACAGTTCCCAAGAGGGCATGGACACGACCCGCACCTTCTTGCCACTGGCCGTCAGGGTTTCAGCAGCCTTGACACAGAGGGAGACTTCTGAACCGGTGCCAATCAGGATCAAATCGGGCGTCCCTGCACAATCTACCAGCGTGTAGGCACCTTTGGCGACATTGGCCGCAGAGGTACCGGCCAAGTTGGGGACATTTTGCCGCGTCAGTGCCAAGAGGGTTGGCTGTTTGCGGCGTTGGACGGCCACTTGGTAGGCACCCGAGGTTTCATTGCCATCGGCAGGACGGATCACCAGTAGGTTGGGAATGGCACGCAATGAGGCCAAGGTTTCCACGGGTTGGTGGGTAGGGCCATCTTCACCAAGAGCAATGGAGTCGTGGGTCATCACATAGATCACCCCCGCTTGGGAGAGGGCTGAGAGGCGCAGGGCAGGCCGCAGGTAATCGGCAAAGACCAAGAAAGTGGCACAGTAGGGAATCAAGCCGGAATTGTGGAGAGCAATGCCGTTGCAGATGGCGGCCATGCCGTGTTCCCGTACGCCAAAGCGAATGTTGCGATTTTGGTACTGGCCTTTTTGGAAGTCACCGGAGCACTTGAGTTCGGTGAGGTTGGAGTGGGTCAAGTCGGCAGAACCGCCAATGAGTTCCGGCAGATTGGGGGCGATCGCGTTCAGGCAAATTTCCGAATGCTTGCGGGTGGCCACAGCCTTATCTTCAGGAGTGTAGCTCGGCAGATTGGCATCCCAGTTGGCGGGCAGCTCACCCCGCAGCAGCCGTTCAAATTCGGCAGCCTCCTCAGGATACTTTTGGCGATAGGTGGCGAGGGTTTGGTTCCACTCCGCTTCATAGCTAGCACCGCGCTCCACGGCTTTGCGGAAGTGGTTGAGGACATCCTCGGGGACAACAAAAGGCTCATAGTTCCAGCCAAGGTTTTCGCGGGTGAGCTTGACTTCCTCAGGCCCAAGAGCAGCGCCGTGCACCCCAGCGGTGTTGGCTTTGTTGGGGGAACCATAGCCAATGGTAGTGGTGACTTTAATGAGTGAAGGTTTATCGGTTACGGCTTTGGCCGCTTCAATGGCTTTGGCAATGCCCGCAAGATCCGTATTGCCATCGGCGACGTGCTGCACGTGCCAACCATAGGCCTCAAAGCGCTTGCAGACATCCTCTGTAAAGGCAATGTCGGTGGAACCGTCAATGGAAATGTGGTTATCGTCGTAGAGGGCAATGAGTTTGCCTAAGCCCCAGTGACCCGCAAGGGAGCAGGCTTCGCCGGAGATGCCCTCCATGTTGCAGCCATCGCCAAGGATAACGTAGGTGTAGTGATCCACTAGTTTGACATCGGGCTTGTTGAAGCGAGCCGCTAAATGGGCTTCCGCCACTGCTAAGCCAACGGCGTTACAAATCCCTTGACCGAGAGGGCCTGTGGTCACCTCCACACCGGGGGTTTCAAAGTTTTCCGGGTGACCGGGTGTGCGCGATCCCCATTGGCGAAACTGTTTAATGTCCTCGATGGTGACGCTGTCGTAGCCCGTGAGGTAGAGCAGGGCATACTGCAACATACAGCCATGACCCGCCGAAAGGACAAAGCGATCGCGATTGAACCACTGCGGATTTTTGGGGTTAAACCGCATGAACTGGTTCCACAGCACATAGGCCATGGGTGCTGCCCCCATGGGTAGGCCGGGGTGCCCGGAGTTGGCCTTTTGCACCGCATCGATCGCTAGGAAACGAATCGCATTAATACAGAGTTCATCAAGGGATTGAGTCACCGCAGGCATTGCTTTCTCTCTCTAATTGGGTTTGCAGCAGACAGTTAACGATCGGGAGTAAATTTGCGGAAGGCCAACGTCACGTTGTGCCCACCAAAGCCAAAGGAGTTGGACAAAGCCACCGTCACCGGACAAGCCCGGCTCTGATGGGGAACATAGTCCAGATCGCAGGCAGGATCCGGTTGCTCCAAGTTAATTGTAGGGGGGATGCGATCGTGGGCAACTGCCATCACCGTTGCGATCGCCTCAATACCCCCTGACCCCCCTAGGAGGTGCCCCGTCATGGATTTTGTCGAACTCACGGGAACGCGACGGGCATTTTCCTCACCAAGGGCACGTTTAATGGCGGCAGTTTCCGTACTGTCGTTGGCGGGGGTGCTTGTACCGTGGGCATTGATATAGCTCACCTGATCCGGGGCAATCTCCCCATCCTTGAGGCAGGCTTCAATGGCACGGGCCGCCCCTTCTCCCCCCGGTGAGGGAGCAGTCATGTGGTAGGCATCACAGGTCAAGCCATAGCCCACCATTTCTGCATAGATGCGTGCCCCCCGGGCAAGGGCAAATTCCAATTCTTCAAGGATCAAGATGCCTGCCCCTTCCCCAAGGACAAAGCCATCGCGGTTGAGGTCAAAGGGACGGCTGGCATGGTGGGGGTCATCATTGCGGGTGGACAGGGCACGGGCTGCCGCAAAACCCGCCACCGATAGGGGAGTAATCGCTGCCTCAGTACCGCCACAGATCATCGCCTTGGCATAACCGTGCTGCACCATGCGGAAGGCATCGCCAATGGCATTGGAACCCGCTGCACAGGCGGTCACGGAACAGGAATTGGGGCCTTTGGCACCGGTGTGAATGGCGGTGAGTCCGGCGGCCATATTGGCAATCATCATCGGGATCATAAAGGGACTACAGCGATCGGGCCCCTTGGTGAGATAGACCTCCTGCTGATCCTCCATCACCTTTAGCCCGCCCACACCCGTACCAATAATGATGCCAATGTCAGTGGCATTGCCCTCGTCAATCGTCAATTGGGCATCTGCAAGGGCTTGCTTACTGGCAGCCACGGCAAATTGAGCAAAGCGATCCATGCGTTTGGCATCTTTGCGATCCATGTAGAGGGTGGGATCAAAGCCACGCACCTCACCCGCAATGCGGCAGTCATGACGACTGGCATCAAAAGCCGTGATGTAATCAATGCCGTTGCGACCGGCCATTAACCCTTCCCAATACTCCGCAAGGGTGTTGCCGAGGGGGGTAATTGCCCCCATCCCCGTGACAACGACCCGTTTTTGGTGCGCCTTTGCCATGGATCTATGCAGCTACCTTATTGTTGATAAAGTCAAGGACATCTTGGACGGTTTTCAGTTTTTCCGCCTCTTCGTCGGGAATTTCCACACCAAACGCTTCCTCAAGTGCCATGATCAACTCCACGGAGTCAAGGGAGTCAGCATTGAGATCCTCGGCAAAACTTGCTTCGGGCACAACTTTTTCTGCATCAACACTGAGTTGATCGGCAACAATGGCTTTTACTTTTTCGAGAATTTCAGACTGATTCATAGATGCCTTAACCGGATGGACAACGATTGAGAACAGTAATTGATGCGGGCGATCGCCATTCCTCAAATCTAGGATGTTTCGTGCCCAGAATCAACGCGCCATAATTATAGGACAGATTGGGGATCCCCTAGGATGCTTCCGCAACTGTGATAAGCTACAGTTTGGATACTTGACACCAACAACGCTACATCCACTATTGCCCTCCCTTCACCGAGTTGCCGATGCATTTTACGATTGCCAGTCTGCTTGCCAACTTTAGCGAAGATAAATTTGTTGCCCCCAAGGTTCTCGAAAAAAAACTCGGCTGTGACGATCCTGAGAGCCAGCGAGAACTGGAAATTGCCCTCGATGCCCTAGAACGCATTGGCCTGCTTATTAAAGAACGGGGCAAGTATCGCCGCGCCAGTGATGATGGCTTGATTGAAGGGCGGCTGCGCTGCTCCAGCAAAGGGTTTTGCTTTGCGATTCAGGATACCGAGGGTGCCGAAGATATTTTTGTGCGCGAGCATCAACTCAGCACTGCTTGGAATGGCGATCGCGTGCTGGTGCGGGTCACCCGTGAAGGCCGCCGCAAGAAATCTCCAGAGGGGGAAGTGAAACTGATCCTTGAGCGGGGAAACCCCTCGGTGATTGCCCGGGTGAAACAGACCGAAGATGGGTTTCGGGCCACACCCCTCGACGATCGCCTGCTCTTTGAAATTGCCCTTGAACCCAATGACCTCGTCCCCGATCTATCCACGGTGGTGGATCAACTGGTGCATGTGAACATTCGCCGCTATCCCTTGGGGGGGTACCTGCCGACGGGGGAAATTGGCCAGATCCTAGGGAGTGATGCCCAATCGGCACCTGCTTTGGACTTGATTTGCTGCAAACATAATCTTGTCCGCCAATTTAGCCCCGCCCTGCGGACAGCAGCCGCCACCTTAAATGCCCAGTTGGAAACCTTGGACTTGAGCGATCGCCAAGACTTGCGGGAACTGGTCACCATTACCTTAGTGGCTCCCGGCCAAGAACCCCAAGTGGCCTTTTCCCTCGATGCCCTCGAGCAAAATCTCTGGCAGTTGGGGATTCACATTAGCGATGTGGGGGGATTGCTCCCCCGCGATGAACTGCTGGATCGCACTGCTCGCCGTCAGGGTATGACCCTCGCCACCCCTGAACTGAGTTTGCCCCTCTTGCCGCAGGAATTGGAGAGGTTGCGCTTGCTGCCGGGGGGCGATCGCGCTGCCATTTCGCTGCTGATGGTGATCAATAATGCCGGTGAAGTTCAGTCCTACAGAATTTACCGCAGTTGTATCCGCGTTGATGCCTGTGTCACCAGTGAGCAGGTGGCGGCCACCCTTGCCCTAGGGGATACTTCCGGTGATTGGTTGCGTGCCCTGATTCACCTTGCCAATGCCGTGAGTCAGCAACGACAGGCACGGGGGAGTATTGAAGTCACCCCAGCGGATGCCCTGAGCCTTGCCTATGCCGATGAGGGTCTCGCCCCCGCCATTCCCCTACCGAGGGTCACCCCTTGGACAAGCTTAGTGATCCTTGCCAATGAACTCCTTGCCCGTCATTTGGCGAAGTTGGGGGTACCGGCTCTCTACCGCACGCAGCCTGTGCCCGAACTCTATGCCGTGCAGGATTTTCTCAAGCTCTGCCAAAATCTCAACTTGCCCTTGAGCCTAGACAATCCCGCGCAGGTCACGCCCCGCGACTGTCAGCGCTTTATGGCACAATTGGCCACCTCGGATCTGGCAGCCGTGTTGCAGGAACTGTTGCTCGATAAACTCAAACCCGCCAGCGATGCCGCCGTGGCGCTGCTCCACTTTAGTTTGGCCACTGGCGAGGGCTATGGCCATTTCTGCTCACCCCTCCAACGCTACACTGACATTGTGAATCAGCGCATTTTGCACATTCTCCTGACGGAAGGGCGCGATCGCCGCGGGCCACGGGCAAAAGAGCGCGTCAATCTTGGCGAATCCAGTTGCTTGGAGCAGGTGAATTGGACCGTCTTCACCACCGATACCCAGCGGGAAGTGGACACCCTGGTTAATGAATTAGCCCCTCACCTCCAAGAGCGGGAGCGGCAAACCTACGCCGCATGGAAAGATTTGGTGGGCTTGCAACGGGTGCGCCAAGTCCAAGCCTGCATCGGCGAAGTGCGTTCGGGCATTATTACCGGTGTGCAGTCCTATGGCTTCTTTGTGGAACTGATTGACTTTAATGTTGAGGGCTTAGTCCACGTCAGCTCCCTCAAGGATGACTGGTATGAATACCGTGCCCATGCCCAAACCTTGACGGGTCGGCGTAATCGCTTGCGCTACCGCTTGGGCGATCGCGTGGAAGTCCTGATTAAAAATGTGGATTCCTACCGCCAGCAGGTGGATTTGGCGGTCATTAGTGGTGGCTCCCAAGCGACGGAAGAAGATCTGAACGGCGCTAGTGATGGTGGGGAAGCCCTCACTCCTTCTGAGGATGACGCTCCTGAGACTCTCTAAACCAGCAGTTGACGTTTTGCAGGGAGTGGGCAGCGATTGAAAATCGTTTATTTTGGCACACCGGAGTTTGCCCTTGCGCCGCTACAACGGCTGCTGGAAACAGAGACCTATCAAGTGTTGGGGGTGGTCACCCAGCCCGATCGCCGACGGGGACGGGGCAACCAATTATCGCCTTCTCCGGTCAAGGCCTTAGCCCTTTGTCACGGGTTACCAGTTTGGCAGCCGGAACGTCTGCGTCGGGATCCAGAGCTGCCTGAGGTCTTGCGATCGCTAGGCGCTGATGTCTTTGTGGTGGTGGCCTACGGTCAAATCCTGCCCCCGTCGATCCTTGAGATTCCCCGTTACGGCTGCATCAACATCCACGGCTCGCTGCTGCCGAAGTATCGCGGTGCCGCTCCCATTCAGTGGGCACTCTACCATGGCGAAGGGGAAACCGGCGTGACGACGATGCGCATGGATGCGGGTATGGACACAGGCCCAATGCTCCTGAAGCGCAAAGTAACGATTCATCTAGGAGATAACGCTGCTACCCTCAGTGCCAAGCTCAGTGACATCGGTGCCGACCTCCTACTAGAAACCTTGCAGCAACTGCCACAGCTTCAACCCGAACCCCAAAACGACGCTGAGGCTACCTACGCACCGCTCATTCAAAAAAGTGACTATGCCATTGATTGGGGGCGATCGGCCCTAGCCCTTCACAACCAAGTGCGCGCCTTTTACCCCTATGCCTATACCCAGTGGCAAGACACCCCCTTGAAACTGCTGCAAACGTGGCCATTGGTGCCCGAAGTGAGGGCCGAATTACCGGAACCTTTACAGTCTTTTGTTTGTGAGCCTGAGGCAGCTTCCGCCCCGGGTACGGTGGTAGAGCTAATTAAGGGATGGGGCCCCGTGGTACAGACGGGCAAGGGTCGCCTGCTGCTGAGTCAAGTGCACTTGAGTGGTCGCAAAGCCCAATCGGGGTGGGATTTTGTCAATGGGGTACGGCTGGCGATCGCCACTCAATTCGATATGATGCCCTCAGCCCTGTAACTGAGTTTTAAGCACGCGGGGCTTAATGTAACTAAATGTTACGATTTTGCCGTTTTGACAGCATTTCACCTTGACACCCCTCGGATCGGCTCACTACACTGGCACACATACCTAGGTACGTCTCTAACCCCTATGGAAGATAAGCAAAAGGTTACGTTGTATCTATCCCCCGATGTGCACCGCCAGCTCAAGATTGCCGCTGTCGTCGAGCAGGAAACGATGTCCACCCTTGCTGAACGTGCCATTGAATTTCTGCTGGCTCACCCAGACGTACTGGCGGAATATGCCGAGCAAAAGCATGGCAATGTGCATCGGGTTTACCACTGCCCAGAGTGTGCTAGTGCCCTTGTCCTGCGGGGGGATGAGCTAACGGCCTTGGTCAATCAGCCCACAGTGATTGATGACGACAGCCTCAGTGTTCCTTCGCTCTCCGTCGAGTTGGTGTCTGCCCGCTAGTGGCGGGGGTGTTGGGTCAGCCTTGAAAGAAGGAGGTGATTGCTGTGCAAGAAGAATTGAGTATCCTCATCCAAGCGCAATATCCGTTGATCTACCTCCTGACCTCTGAAGAAGAGCGGGCTGAGCAGGCGATCGCCACCATTGCCCAAAGTCAAGTCGGGCCTCAAGGGCGGTCTCCCCGCAAGCTCTACATCTGGACAGTGACCCACGGCATGGTCGAGTATGGCCATCCCCGCAACAACAGTCACCACAACACTGTCTCGCCGGAAGCTGCCATTCAATGGGTTGTTCACCAACGGGAACCGGGCATCTACGTCTTCAAGGATTTGCACCCCTTCATTGATTCGCCCCCTGTGACTCGTTCTTTACGGGACGCGATCGCCAGCTTCAAAAGCAGCCACAAAACCATTATTCTCATGTCCCCAGAAGCAGCGCAGCGGATTCCTGTCGAACTGGAAAAAGAAATCGTTGTCGTTGACTACCCCCTACCCAGTATCAACGAACTAGATCAGGTTCTCGGGGAGCAACTGGATCCCCGCAATCGCCGCCTCACCCCTGAAGTACGGGAAAAACTCGTCAAAGCCACCCTTGGCCTGACGCGGGATGAAGCTGAAAAAGTCTTTCGCAAAGCCAAAGTGACCGCTGGGCGCCTTACGGAAGCCGAAGTGGACATCATCCTCTCTGAGAAAAAGCAACTCATCCGCCGCAATGGCATCCTCGAGTATATGGAAGTGGATGAAACCATTGATTCGGTCGGCGGTCTAGAGGAACTGAAAGTCTGGTTACGCCAACGCTCCAACGCCTTCAGTGAAAAGGCGCGTGAATACGGCTTACCGCAACCGAAGGGGATGTTAATTTTGGGGGTCCCCGGCTGTGGGAAGTCCCTGATTGCCAAAACCACCTCCCGCCTTTGGGGCTTGCCGTTGCTGCGCCTTGATATGGGGCGCGTCTATGACGGTTCAATGGTGGGGCGATCGGAAGCGAATTTGCGCAATGCCCTGAAAACCGCTGAATCGATCTCCCCTGCCATTCTCTTCATTGATGAAATGGACAAGGCCTTTGCGGGCGGAGCAGGCTCCTCGGACTCCGATGGCGGTACCTCAAGCCGGATCTTTGGCTCCTTCCTCACTTGGATGCAGGAGAAAAAGTCTCCCGTCTTTGTCTTGGCGACAGCCAACCGCGTTGAACGGCTCCCCGGTGAATTTTTGCGCAAAGGTCGCTTTGACGAAATTTTCTTTGTGGATTTGCCCAATGCCGAGGAGCGCAAGGAAATCTTTCGCATTCACCTCACCAAGCGCCGCCGCGACATTGATCGCTTTGACCTCGAGCAACTCGCCAATATCTGTGATGGCTTTTCAGGTGCCGAGATTGAGCAGGCCATCATTGCTGCCATGTACGAAGCCTTTGCTCAAGGGCGCGAGTTTACCCAGTTAGACATTATTGCCGCTAGCCGTGCCACTCAACCCCTTTCCAAGACGATGCAAGAGCAGGTCACGGCACTGCGTGATTGGGCACGCCAACGGGCGCGTCCGGCGGCTGCTTCAGTGGCTGAATACCAGCGACTGGAGTTTTGACAAGCTTCCTTCTGTCTGCCCTGCGCAGATGGGAGAAAGACCCGACCACAGGGGTTTGGTTCGCCATAAATTGTGGTTCATTCAGTCCAATGTTTCTGTCTCAATCTGGAGGAAATCCACATGTCTCACTTCAGCACCCTGCGTACGAAAATTACCGATGCTGAAATCTTGAAAGCGTCCCTGCGGGATCTGGGCATTACGGTGAAAACCAATGCCGATGTGCGTGGCTACAATGGCCAACGTGTTCGCTCTGACATCGTCGCTGTCCTCGATGGCGAGTATGATCTGGGCTGGTCTCGCAATGCTGATGGCACCTTTGATCTGATTGCTGACCTCTGGGGTGTGGCCAAAAAACACAACCAAACGGAGCTGATCAACTCGATCAACCAAAAATATGCCATCAACAAAACCTTGGCTGAGGTGAAGCGTCCTGGCCTTCAGAACGCCAACGTCAAGCTTGTGGTGCATAGCTAATCCTGTTGCCAATTGCTTTGTACTGTCTAGCGCGCGTTCCCAAGTAATCCGCTGGCTGACTCCCTAGGGGTCGGCCTCTTTTTTTATCTCAGGATTACGAATATGGTATTTTGGCGGTACAGGGAAGGATGGCTTATAGTTATTGAGTTCTGGCCAGCACATTCAAGAGCGTTTTTCTCCAGAGGCTAAGCTAGTCGTTGCCAGTGGAGATGTCTGTGAGGTGATTCGTCAGGTGCCGGATAAGGCCATGACGCTCATCTTTACGTCGCCGCCCTACAACCTCGGCAAGGCCTATGAAACCCCGGTGGCGATTGAGGACTATCTCCAAAGCCAAAGCCAAGTGATTGCCGAGCTATATCGAGTGCTGCGGCCAGAGGGAAGTTTGTGCTGGCAAGTGGGGAATTTTGTTCAAGGGGGAGAGGTGTATCCCTTGGATATTTTGTTTTATCCCCTGTTCAAGCGGTTGGGTTTGAAGCTGCGCAATCGCATCATCTGGAAATTTGGCCATGGTCTCCATGCCACAAAGCGCTTTTCTGGCCGCTATGAAACGATTCTCTGGTTCACGAAGTCCGATCACTACATCTTTAATTTGGATGCCGTGCGTATTCCAGCCAAATATCCGGGGAAACGCCATTTCAAAGGTCCCAATAAGGGCAAACCCTCGGGCAATCCCTTGGGCAAAAATCCATCCGATGTCTGGGAAATCGTTCTTCAGGATTGGCAAGAACTGGTGTGGGATATTCCCAATGTCAAGTCCAATCATCCTGAAAAAACATTGCATCCCTGCCAGTTTCCCATTGAGTTAGTGGAGCGGTGCGTTCTCGCCCTCAGCCATGAAGGGGATTGGGTCTTTGACCCCTATATGGGGGTGGGATCATCCCTCTTGGCTGCCCTAATGCACAATCGGCGGGCGATGGGCTGTGAAAAGGAACCCACTTATGTCAACATTGCTCGCCAGCGGATTCAGGCCTATGAAAATGGCACCCTGCCCTACCGTCCCCTCGGCAGACCGGTGTACGCCCCCACAGGGCATGAGAAAATAGCCCAAGTTCCTGAAGAGTGGCAACAGTGAATTGGCGATCGCTCGATGAACGGGTACGCATTCAATCCAAGTGGGTGACCTTGATTGCCGAGAAGTGGTTGACGGACACAGGTGAAACCCTAGAATACTGGCGGGTAGAAAAGGCGGACTCGGTGATTGTCCTGCCGCTGCAAGGGAAGGATTTAATCTGCCTGCCGCCAACCTTTCGGGTGGGGGTTCAGCGAGCTACGGTGGATTTTCCCGGTGGCAGAGTAGGGTCGGATCAAGATCCGATCGCGATCGTGCCGCAAATTTTGACACAGGAATTGGAAATTACCGCTAATGTCATTCAAGGAATCACCCCGATCAGTGAGCAGCCTTGGCTAGTCAATATACACCACCGTTTCCTCGCCGTGACTCTCTACCCATGTGTCGAGCTGCTGTTGATACGCTTGTCGCTCTGCCTCACACCGTTCTTGGTAACGCATCTGTTTTTTTTTCGGGTGATGCCCATCTGGGCGAGGGCATAACTAATGGTGGAAACTTGAACGCCAAATCGCTGGGCACGGTCGATTAAACGGTCATCAGGATGGGCAGCAACATCGGCTGCTAAGGCCGCCCAATCCAACTTCCAAGGACGACGGGGGACAACTGTGGGGGCTAAGTCGTCTCGCTTCAGCCAGCGATGGATAGTGGCGCGGCTCACCTGAAAAATTTGAGTGGCTTCACTGATTTTGCCACCTTGCTTGATATAGGAGACAACCCGCTCTCGTAAGTCCAAGCTATAGCTCATATTCTTGAGTAACATTCATGACGCTTTGAGTATAGCCTATGCCTCTTGAAAATATCTCACTCCCTTTGGAAACAGCTATAGCTATACGTTGACATCTCCCCTATTGCCAAACTTTTATTTTCCCCTAGGGCAAATTTTTGAGCTATGAGCCTATCGGTCAATTATTGCTATAGAGGCTAAAGAGCGATCGAAAGTCAAAGAGACGAATCAACATTGGCCAAAAGGCATCTAGGCCATTGGGGGCTTTGGGTTTGTGCCACCATGTGAGGCCACCATAGAGCAGTTGTACGAGGTGCCGCTGTGCCTCATCACTGACCTCTAAAAACCGCAGGTAAATGCAGCACCGCTCCTCTTCAGTGCGGGTACGAACCACGGCTGCGGTGACGCTAAAGTCCTGTTCCAAAAAGGTCAGCGTGCCGACGGTATCTCTTTGGGCTTCGATAAAACGCCCTGCGGTCAGCAATAGGGCAGCACCAGTCTCCGACACATCGCGGGTATAGCCCCAGTAGGTTTGATCCCCCAGTTGGAAACGACATACAGTGCAAACGGGAAAGCGATCGCTCTGACGGCGGGTGGGCTGATCAATGGAGGACAGAACCGCAATCAAGGCAATAAAGGCGTTGTAGAGCGTCCAAGCCAGCATCACCTCTAAACCCGCCCGTTCATACTCCATTGGTGGCCAGATATGGAGCCAGTAACCCCCATAGCGGATAAAGACCCCCACTCCGACTGCAATCACAAACGCCGCCAGCGGCCATGTATAGCGCAAATTCAGCCGCTTCCGATTGGAGAGGGTGCCCTTATTAGTGACAATGCTGCCAATTTTACCGAAGGGATTGCGGAGGATTTTAATCAGTTGCACCATCCCCGGAAAGGCAAAGGTCACCTCATAGACTTCACCCCAGACGGAAAAATACCGCCCTTCTGTCGCCCAGCTAAAGGTGGCAATTACTAACAGCGTGTAGGGCAGGGCATAGAAAAGGTACTCACCCAATGTCGCCACCGTTAAGGAGATGCCTGTCATTAGGCTCAAAAACGGACCAACGAGAAAGCACGTGCGGATAAAGGGATTAATGTTGTGCAAGAGCAGCGAGAGGTGGCAACTGCGCTGAAACCACGACAGTTTTGACCAAATGGGGAGATCATCACCACAGAAATAGATTTGCATATTCCCCTGTAGCCAGCGCAGCCGTTGCTCCAGATGATCTTGGAAGTTGCGAGGAGACTCCCCCATGCTGAGGATTTCATTGAGGTAAACGAGGCGATAACCAGCGATCTGCATTTTGGTTCCCGTTTGGAAATCCTCGACCACGCAACGGGTGTAATAGCCGCCTACGGCTTCTAGGTCACGGCGGCGCACCACATAGGAGGTGCCACAGCAAATGATGGCGTTGCCAAAGTCCCGCCCCGGCTGAATAAAGCCAAAAAAGTACTCCATATCGCCGGGCATCATGAACTCAATGCCAAGGTTTTGGGCGTGGTAGTCAGGGTTAAAGAAGTGCTGGGGGGTCTGCACCATGGACACGTGATCATCTTGAAAGAAGCCCACGGTGCGGCTCAGGAAGTTCTGAAAGGGAATAAAGTCGGCATCAAAAACAGCAATCAGTTCACCAGTGGTGTATTTCAGGGCATGGTTGAGGTTCCCTGCTTTGCGGTGCTCATTGGTGGGACGGGTGAGATAGTTGACCCCCAGATGCTCACAGAGATCCGCAATTTCCGATCGCCGACCATCATCGAGGACATAGATGCTTTTATTTCGGTAGTTGATCGCCTGACAGGCCACAATCGTCCGCCGCAAAATATAGGGAGGCTCATTATAGGTGGGAATGAAAATATCCACACTGGGGCAGTATTCACCACTGAGAACCGCCTGCTGATAGTAATTGGCCTGTCGCGATCGCCATGCAGTCGTCAGCCATGCCGTCTGATAGAAGTAAAGCAAATAGGTGAAAAAGTAGAGCACCTCAAGACCATAGAAGCCAATACTGGCAGTAAAGCTCAACCAGTGGGCATCATTGAGCGTCACCCAGCCCCGCCACACCAGATAGCGGCAGCCAAAGAGAATAACAATGAAGCGAATGATCAGGCGGCTAACATTATTGCTGGGAATAAAATTGAGGGCAACTGCCATCACTGCTGCAAGGACAATGGGCCACCACACGCTTAAATCATCGGTGGGCATCTGCAACAGGTCAGGCAGAGGCCGCAACTGATCGGGATTCACTAAATCAATGGGAAAGAGCGTCGGTCGCCACACCGTCGCCAACAGCACACCAAAGAGGAATAGGATGCTGAAAACAAAAAGACCCCAGACCCACGGTGAAACCAGTTGCGGGGGGGAAGTGGGCTTGGGTGGCTCATGGGTCATAAGGAGACCCCCTAGGGGAAAAAGAGGAAATTTAGGCCATCGTCGGCATTTGCAGGCGAGCAAAAATCATGCGGCCTGCCGAGGTTTGCAGGGCACTGGTCACAACCACCGACAACTGATCGCCAATGTGATCCACCCCCTCTTCGACAACCACCATCGTGCCATCCTCAAGGTAGCCCACCCCTTGCGCTGGTTCTTTCCCTTCCTTGAGAATCTTCAACTCCAGCGTATCGCCGGGGAGGTAGATGGGGCGCAGGGCTTGCGCTAACTCGTTGACGTTAAAGACATCCACTTTTTGGAAGCGGGCAACTTTGTTGAGATTCAAATCATTGGTGACAAGGGTGCCGTTGATTTCTTGGCACAGGCGCACCAGCTTGGCATCCACCGTTGTTAATTCTGGATAGTCTGCGGAGTGAATGACAATGCGATCGCCCAAACTGGCTTGGAGACGATTGAGAACATCGAGACCCCGCCGACCGCGAATCCGTTTTTGCTCATTCCCCGCATCGGCAATGAGTTGCAGCTCCTGAAGCACAAACTGGGGCACAATGATTTGCCCTTCGAGTACCCCGAGATTCAACAGTGCCTCAATGCGGCCATCAATAATGCAACTGGTGTCCAGTACCTTTGCTCGGGCAGGTTTGAGCATGCCCTCAGCCAAGAGACTGCTGGCAACGGCATTGGGGTTAATTAACCGCAGCAGGGCAGGCCCGTGACTATCGGCCAAGGTGGTTCCCGAATAGGCAAAGACAATACTGGTGAGAACAGCAATCAGGGGTTTAATAAAGGAAAAATCTTTGGGAATGGGCAACAGGAAAATCGGTGCCAGCATCAAGTTGGCCAAGAGCAACCCTACCACCAGACCCACGGCTCGCGACAAGAGCGTTTCTGGGGGCAATTGGCGGATACTGCGCTCAAGACGATGGTAAAGGGACTGCAACAATAAACCAAGGGCAATGCCAACAATGGCGCCAAAGCCAGCCATGACCCACTGCAATCCCCGCACATTGGCCACTTGAGCAAGAACCGTTTCTGGCAGAAGGTCAATGCTGTTGAAGCCAACGGCAATTCCCATCACGACGATAATGAGGAGTAAGATGGTATCGAGCATTAGTTCGCTCCTGTCGCGCTGGACATCTCCATAGGCCATTACTTTAGGATTATACTTTTTTCTCTTTTGCTGCGGTGTTGGGCTGCTGCATATCGAGATGGCGACTAATGCGGGTACCGGCTCGGATGCCCTCAGCTTCCGCTTGAGGCCCCAGAATGGCTCGTGCTACCATGCCACCGAGGGTCGCCCATAGCGTTTCCTTAGTGAAGGTTTGACTGGTTTTCACCCACCACTCTAGAAAAAGATGCAGGGATGGGGGAGGAGGTTCCTCAGGGGATGGCGCCGCCAACTGTCGCCCGAGATCTTCCCCCAGTTGCGAACCAACCATATTGCCCACTACGCGCCCGACGGTTTCGCCCACAGGCCCCAAGACCACTTGCCCTGCCAAACCGCCAGCAATTTCACCGGCGGTACCCCCGATTTTGTCACCGCTGTGAATCTCCAAGGCTTTCGCGACCCGTTCCGGCGTTGCCTCAAGGGCAGTAAATTGCAGTTGGGTGATTTGCTCCGTGGCTTCCATCCCTAATCGCGCACCAATCACACCGCCAACAAAGGTGCCCACTTGCACCCCCATGACCGCACCCGCAGGCCCCATAAACAGGCCACCCGCCGTTCCCCCCACCATGCCACCAAGAATATCGCCCACGTAGCCGCCCATGAGAAATCCGCCCATGGAGGTGAGTTTGTTGCCCACCTCTTCAGGTTCGAGATCAAAGGCGCGGGTGAGGTTTTGCAAGCCCTTATTGCCTTGGCCAATGATCTGGACATCCCCCCAAAATTGAATGGCCGCCAACAGTTGTAGGGGCGTGATTTGCTCGAGGTGATACTCAATGGTAATTGAGGCGGCAAGGGGGTTAACGTGAACAGATTTGATCCCTTGGAGGGTTTTCAGATAGGCACTCAGGGAATCGCGAAAGGCAGCATCCGTTTTCAGTTCTTGAATCCGCAATCGCAGGCGATCGCCCGTGAGGTGCATGACTTCGGCAATCGGCGCAGTTTCGGCAGTGGCCATGGGAAACCCACCCAATAGGCTCTAGCTGCCGTTGTAGCACGCGCACCAAAGTAAGGAGGAAGATCTGTCAAAATGTTAAGGGAATCACACACAGAGTGAATGACCATGACAGCCACGGTAAAGGTCGAACATCTCAAGAAGTCCTACGGTACCATTACAGCGGTGGCCGATGTCTCCTTTAGCGCCCATCAAGGGGAAATTTTTGGGGTGCTGGGGCCAAATGGCTCAGGGAAAACGACAACACTGCGCTGTCTGTGTACCCTCTCGCGACCGGATGCTGGGGTATTGGAAGTCTGTGGTCTTTCGGTTCTCCACCAACCTCATTTAGTGCGCCAAAAATTAGGCTATGTGGCTCAGGAGGTGGCGCTTGATAAAATCCTCACGGGTCAGGAATTTCTAGAATTACAGGCGGCGCTGTACCACATTCCCCGTGCCCTGATTCCAGAGCGCATTGAAGCAGTGCTGGCACGGTTGGATTTATTGGAATGGCGCGATCGCCAATGTGGTACCTACTCGGGTGGCATTCGCAAACGCTTTGATCTCGCAGCAGGACTACTGCATCAACCCCAAGTGCTTGTCTTGGATGAACCCACCGTAGGCCTCGACATTGAAAGTCGCCAAGTGATTTGGGATGTGCTGCGGGATCTCAAGGCTCAAGGACTGACGATTATCTTGACCAGCCACTACCTTGAGGAAGTGGATCTCCTTAGCGATCGCTTGGCGATTCTGGATAAAGGGCGCGTCATTGCCAGCGGTTCGCCTGAGGAACTCAAGGCCAATATTGGGGGCGATCGCGTCACGTTGCGGGTACGAGAATTTACACCGCGTCAAGAGGCACAAATGGCCCAGACCCTTCTCAGTCAATTGGACTGCGTGAAATCGGCGCTGATTAATGCCAACCAAGGCAACTCCTTGAATCTGGTGGTCACAGATGCGGCTGTGGCGATCGCAGCCATTAGAAGGGCGCTAGAGGAAGCAGGACTCCCCCTCTTTAGCGTGGCGCAGTCACGACCCAGTTTAGATGATGTCTATTTGGCCGCCACGGGTCAAACCCTCTTGGATGCCGACTTGGCAGCAGCGGCGCAGCGGGACAGCAAACAGTTGAAAAAAGAGGCCATGCAACGCTAATGGGGCAGCCAATTCTTTGGGTTCATGGAGACTGCCTCGACCCCACGGCGCCCATCTTTGACCGCTATCCCCACGCGCCGGCCATTTTTGTTTGGGATGTAGCGCTCCTCAAGGAGTGGCAAATTCGCCTGAAGCGGCTGGTCTTTCTCTATGAGTGCCTGCTGGATCTCCCCGTGGCAATGTACCGGGGTGAGGTCGCTCCCTTGGTGAATGCCTTTGTTGAGGTGCACGGGGGCGATCGCGTGGTGACAATGGCCAGTCCTAGCCCGCGCTTTCGCGCCATTTGTCAGCAATTGGCCTATCCAGTGGAGATCCTAGAGCCAGAACCCTTTGTCACGTTACCTGCCAATGCCGATTTGAAGCGATTCTTTCGTTATTGGAAGTTGGCAAAACCCCGCTTGGGACTATAAAAGATGCTGGCGATCGCCCGATCCTTTGAGAAGATGCCTTGGCAGCCGCGATTCTCCCTGTTGGATCGCTATATTCTGCGGGAGATGATTCGCCCCTTTGTCTTTGGTTTTGGCATTTTTACGGCGATCGCTGCCGTTATTGGTACAGTGTTCTACCTCATTCGCAATATGGTGGAGCACAACCTTGGCATCCTCAGTGCCCTTCAAGTCTTTTTTCTGCGTTTGCCCACCTTTGCGGTGCTGGGCATTCCCATGGCGATGCTCTTTGGTTCGCTCCTTGCCTATAGTCAACTCTCCCGTCGCAGTGAACTGATTGCTTGCAAAAGCTGTGGGGTGAGTCCGCTGCGTTTAGTGCGACCGGCGCTCCTAGCGGGGTTCTGTGCCTTGCTCTTTACCTTTGCCCTCAATGAACTGGTGGCTCCCCCCATGGCCTACCGCGCCATCAAGACCTTGGAAGTGGCGATTCAACGCCCCCAACCTACCTTTCAAACCCGCAATATCTTCTACCGTCGTTTTGCTGGGGGGCAGCTTCAGCAACTCTTTTTTGCCCATCGTTTTGATGGCGAGGTCATGGGTCAAGTGACGGTGTTGAACTTTGAGCAGGGGCAATTGCGAGAAATTATTACGGCGCAGGAAGCCCAGTGGCAGGGTTCGGCGTGGCTGTTTCGGCAGGGCACCTACCACCACCTGACCCGCGATCGCGACTATGACGTGGCCGAGACCTTCTCAGAACGAACATTTGCCTACCCCCGCACTCCCCTTGATTTGGCCATGGAAACGCGGGCACCAGAGTTTATGACCAGCCGCGAAATCTATCAGTACTTGCAAGTTTTGGCGGAAAGTGGCGATGCCAAACGTCTGCGGCAGTGGCGGGTGCAGTTGCAGGAAAAGCTCTCCCTTCCCGTTTTGTGCCTGAGTTTTGCCGTTGTCGGTGCCGTTTTGGGCATCAGTTCTCCTCGCCAAGGACAGGGGCGTGCCTTTGGTCTCAGTGTGGCGATTATTTTTGGCTATTACGTTGCTGCCTTTATTTTCACCGCCTTTGGCGAGGGGGGAGCAGTGTCGCCCATCGTGGCCAGTTGGTTACCGAAGGTTGTCGTCAGCGCGATCGCCCTCGGCATGCTCTACCACGCCAATCGGCACTAGTAGGGAATCTGCCAATAGCGACAGGCCGCATGGGCAAGGGTCATCACGCCCACAGGGATAGCTTGTTCATCGACATCAAACTCCGGGTGATGCAGGGGATAGTTGGGGCGATCGCGAAACCCCACCCCAAGGCGAAACATCGCACCGGGGGCATGCTCTAGGTACAGGGCAAAATCCTCTGCCCCAAGGGACGGTTCCGGCAAAATATGCACATGGGGGGCACCCACCACATCAGTCGCCGCCTCCGCCAGCAGTTGCGATAGGTAGGGCGTATTTTCCACCCCCGGTACGCCCCGCCGATAGTGGAGTTGGTAACGGGCACCGTAGGCATGGCAGACATTGGCCACAATTTGCTCAATCCAGGTCGGGAGGGTGGCACGGGTTTCTGGATGGAGCGATCGCACCGTTCCCTGAAGCGTCACCTGATCGGCAATGACATTGGCAGCCCGTCCCCCTTGAATTTTGCCAAAGGTGACCACCACGGGTCGCAGGGGATTCTGCGTGCGGCTAATGGCCTGTTGCAAAGCACTGATCACTTGAGCGGCAATCCAAATCGCATCTACCGCTTCATGGGGGCGGGCACCGTGGCCCGATTCTCCCAAAATCGTTAACTCAATGTCATCGGCAGCCGCCGTCAACGCCCCATAGCGTACCGCTACTTCCCCCGCTGGAATGGTGGGAAACACATGGAGCGACAAAATGGCACTCACCTCTTTCATAGCGCCATCGGCAATCATCCAACTCGCCCCTTGGGCAATTTCTTCCGCTGGTTGAAAAATAAACCGCACCCGGCCGGGGAACTCCTCCTTGAGGGCTGCTAACACCATTGCCGTGCCCAGACCCACCGTGGTGTGGACATCGTGACCACAGGCGTGCATTACCCCGCTATGTTTTGAGCTAAACTCGAGTCCAGTGCGCTCTTGAATCGGCAGGGCATCCATATCGGCGCGAATGGCCAAGAGCCGCTGTTCTTTAGGATTCCCCGCCAGTTCCGCAATCACCCCCACTTTGCCCACATCCTGCTGTACGGTTAAGCCGGCGGAGGAAAGTACCCCCGCCACATAGGCGGCGGTTTGATGTTCTTGGCCACTCAATTCGGGGTAGCGGTGCAGATGGCGACGAATTTCAATGAGACGGGGGGTGAGGGTTTGGGTAATCTGGCGAATCCGAGCAAGCATAGCGCAGCCGTGGCGATATTTTTGTATCCTATCGAATCTCAGGAATTGCCGGTTGCCCACTCCTGATAGGGGTGCTCCGCTAAGTAGGCATTGGTATAGCGGGGGTCGTCGGTCACCTCAAGGCCAATCCAAGGGGGTAGAGTCAGGGGATAGTGAGCACGGGGCAATTCAATTTCTGCCAAAATCAGGCCAGTACAGGCGCCAGTAAATTCATCCACTTCCCAACACAGATCACCCGCTGGAATACGATAGCGGTTTTTCTGGATGATGGGTTGTAGGCACAATTCCGCGAGGAGTTCCCTTGCATCAGCAACGGGGATAGCATACTCATACTCACGGCGTTGGCCACCGCTGGCTTTGCCCTTGATCGTGATCCATGCCTCCTCCCCCGCAAGACGCACCCGCACCGTGCGCTCAGGAACTGTGGACAGGTAGCCTTGGGCAAATTGGGACACACTTGTGACCAGCGATCGCCATTCTTCGCCTATGACAAGGAACTTGCGCTCAATTTCGATGCCCATTGCCTAGACCGCTGTGGTAAATGAACCGTGGAGACCATAGGGAATGTGGTGTTTCAAGCGCAATCGTGCCACTGGCCCGGCGCTAATGGCTGCCGCATCAAAGATGAGTAACTGCGATTTGTGGCAACTGGCATCATACACCACCTGCAAAAGCCAGCCATCTTCTTCCCCTTGGGCACCCTGCCAGAGAAAGTCACCCTTTTGCAGACCCCGCGGGACAAAAATGGGTTCACTGGCAAAGCCACGCGGCGCCGCCGACCAAAATTGTTCCTCGCCCGTCTGGCGATCGCACCGCCACAGAGCCTGGAGAGGCGCATTGGTTTTCGGATCATGCCCTGCCGCCAAATAGGTGTAGCGATAGGGTTGCCCCACCTTGGCCGGATGCACTACGGGAAATTCACAGGGGCGATCGCTCACCACTTGCCAATCCACCGCCTTGGTTTTGGGGTTCAATTGAATCCGCCACAGCAGGCTTGAGGGCAGCGCCGCAAAATTCACCTCCCGAAAATCCATGCCCGGTTCGAGATTGGGAAAGTGGCTGTAGGCAATGGACTCCACATGAATTTCATCCCCAGCTTCGTAGGCATTGGCATGGTGAAAGACAAAACAGGCGGGCATCGTCAACATCTGGGGAGTCCCACCCCGACGAGGCAGCAGCCAAACCCGTGTCGGTTCCTGCGCATGGAATTGAATGCACTGGGCAGCGCCCCGCAGTCCCAGCAGATAGGGCAGCGGATTTAACCGCACTGGATTTTGAAAGACAATGGCGTAGTTGGGGGTCAGGGCAAAGTCATGGATAAAAGCAAACCTCGGAATCTGAAATACGGGTTGCGAGACACACTGACCACTGGCATCAAATTCATAGAGTGTAATGCGGGTGCTGAGGCCGGGCTTGACACCAAAATTCACGAGCCGCTGCGTCTGAGGATCAAAGCGGGGATGCGCTGCAAAGGCATCCCTCTCCTTGAGGAGACCCCCTAGGTTGTCGAGGCCAATGGTTTCTAGGGTCACAGGGTCAAGGCAGTAGGGCAGACCGGCTTCCCAGAGCGCCAGTAATTTGCCCCCCCAATAGATCACATGGGTATTGGCAATGTTTTTGACCCGAATATCGAGGAAATTGGCCAGCCAGCCCCCCGGTTTTTGGGTGCCAAAGACACCGCGATAGAGAAGGCGATTGGCCTTTTCCTCCGCCAAAAATCCGGCGGTACGCACGTAGCGATTGCGAAAATGCACCCGTCCCTTCTCAAAGCGAAAAGCACAGATCATGCCGTCGCCATCAAAGGGATGGGCTAAGGGCACTCCCCCGCGCTCCAACCGTCCAGGGCCATTGCGGTAGAGCGTTCCCACCAAATCCGTGGGCACCGTACCTTCGACATCCTCAATCCAATAGTCATATTCTTGGGTGAGAGATTCGGTCCCCCCCCGCCAATCCGCCATCGTGTAGGGGCGATCTAAAACTCCAGTCATGAGACACTTGGCTCCAACTCAACAGTGACAGAGGATTGAGAGGCGGGCGCCGGCACCTGCTGCGGCAACCAGTTCAACAGGGGTAGGGGCAATAGCGTACTCAGGTTGGTAATGAGCACCAGCAACCAGAGGCGATCGAAGTTATGCTCGGTAATCCCCAGCCAGTGGGTCAGCAGTGCCCCCAACTCATGGGAGACCAGATTGGCAAGGTTGCTAATGGACATCAGCAGCGCAAAGAGGGTGGCCTCAATCCCCGGCGGACACAGCCGCGCCGCCAACACGAGTACCGGCATAAAGGCAATCTGCCCCATAACTGCCAAAATGAGGCTATCCCCCAAGCTAAACCACTGGTCACTAATGCCCCATTGGCGATTGAGGTGGGTGACCAAAATCAAGCTAGAGAGTCCCAAAAGGGCTGAGAGAATCGTGCTCCAGAAAAAAATGGTACGAATGGGCAGCGTTTTCAAGTAGCGCTGGAAAATCCACACCCCCAAGAGGGAGGCGATGCTAGTGACAAGGCGCACCCGCCCCAAAAACTCCGCCTCAAAGCCCAATTCATTCGTTGTGAAGAAAAAGAAGGCTGATTCCGAGCCGGGGGTGGCTTGCCAGAGGAAGAGAAACGCCACCGGCAACCAAATCCGTTTTTGCATCATTGCTTGGCGCACACGGTTGATGTGCTCCCAAGTCTGACGCAGTTGAGGCCGAGCCGTAACCCGTGCTTCCGCGATCACCCACGCAACCCCCGACATCAAGAGCGGAAATATTGCTGTAATTTGAAATACTGTACGCGGACTAAACCACTGCAACAGTTGGCCACTAAAGTAAGCGGTGAGGATGCCTCCCACGGCAGTCGCTGCCCAGCTTAGGGATTGCAGCGTTCCCATTTCAGTCGCCGATTCTTGGCGTGCCCGTTCCACCACCAGTGAATCGACAATCACATCACTGAGGGCGATCGCGATCGAGGCTGCGAGAATCGCTGCCGTTGCCTGCCAAGGGGTAGCTACCCACGTCCCCAAGCTCAACCACGCCCCACAGCCCAGCAAGCCCGACAGAACCAGATAGGAACGGCGACGAAATCCCAAAAGCGGCACACTATCAGAAATGAGGCCAAACACCGGCTTAATGACCCAAGGCAGCGCAGCCACACCCATTAATGCTGCCACTTCCGCCGGCGACAGCCCCAACTCATCCTTAAAGAAAAAGCTAATGGCCAGCCGTGCTAAGCCCAACACCCCTTGGACAAAATACACCAGCAAAATGGCTAAGAGTTCGCCACTGGGTTCTTGCCCAAAAAGGAGCGTCTCCTTGAGCCACTGAAACCAGCGTTGAGGTTGCGAAGGTTGAACTAACATTACCAAATGTTAAGCAACAGCATTGCCTCCATCATATCCAGACAAGCTGAAAATTGCTAACACGGGTACTCTTCATTGGCTCCTAGACTCGCAAGAGACGCTAATGGCGGTTATTTGGCAACCTCCAGTTGATCGAGGCGCAGCCAAACTGTAGGGGTGGGCACTGGAAATTTAATCTGCGCATAGTCACCGCGAATCTCCACCACCTCGCCCCGTCCCTCAAAGAGATAGGGGGGATAGCGATGATCACTGGCTAGGGCCTCAACACTGTTGGCCAATTTTTCAGCAACGACCTTTACCAAATCTCCCTTTTTAATCGCCATAGGAAACCCTAACGCTGCTCAGCCCACATTCTATCCTAAGGAGAATCGCCAAGGGCTTTAAGTCTGTTGATGAATCCAATTGCCAAACCTTAACCAAGGGGAAACGCCACCTCAGTCCTTCACTGCCATTCATCGGGCACTGCCAAAACAGTAGCCCCTAGAAAATGAGCAACAAAAAGAACAGGGGTCTGAACCAAGACGAAGTTCTTTGGCGATAGACTACGCTTAAGCACCACACTACCTAAGGAAAGCCTTGCATGGACTGTATTCCAGTGATTCTATCCGGGGGATCAGGCAGTCGCCTTTGGCCCTTATCGCGCCAAGCCCACCCCAAACAGTTTATGCGTTTAACAGCCGAAGGGCAGAGTCTGCTACAACAAACGTGGCAACGGTTACAGGGGTTGCCCCATCTTCATCCCCCGGTGATCGTGGCCAATGACGCCCATCGCTTTCTTGTGGCAGAACAATTTCAAGAGCTAGGGGTGACACCAACGCGGATTTTGCTTGAACCCTTGGGGCGCAATACGGCTCCTGCGATTACCCTTGCTGCGCTCTACGTCACAGAAGTCCTCGCCACCGATGCCATTCTTTTGGTGCTACCAGCGGATCATTTAATTCAGGATGTTGCCGCCTTTCAGCAGGGGCTACAACGGGCACTGGCACCCGCCACCAAGGACTGGTTAGTGACCTTTGGCATTACCCCCACCTCTCCCCATACAGGCTACGGCTACATTCGGCGGGGGGAAGCCCTCAGTGAGGCCCACACCTATCGGGTGGCAGAGTTTGTCGAAAAACCCGATTTGGCAACGGCAGAGGCTTATCTAGCGGATGGCCATTACCTTTGGAATAGCGGTATGTTTCTCTTCCGCGCCCAGAGCTTCTTAGCAGAATTGGCACAGCAGCAGCCAGACATTTTGCACCATTGCCGCTTGGCACTGCGGGAGGGACAGGAGGATTTGGACTTTATCCGCTTGGCCAAAGCACCCTTGAGTCAGTGTCCCAGTTTATCGGTGGACTATGGGGTGATGGAAAAGACGCAAAAAGCAGCGGTGGTGCCCCTAGAGTGCGGCTGGAGTGATGTGGGGTCTTGGTCGAGTCTCTGGGAGGTGACACCCAAGGATGAATTTGGCAACAGTTGCCGTGGCAATGTCCTTCTCTATAGCAGCAAAGAGTGCTTTGTTCACAGTCAGCATCGCTTGGTGACCCTACTGGGGGTGGACGATCTGATCGTTGTGGAAACAGCCGATGCCGTTCTCATTGCCCATCAGAAGGCAGCACAACAAGTCAAACAAGTGGTGGAGCAACTGCAAGCGCAAGGGCGCCCGGAGGCGGACAACCATCCCGTCGTCTATCGTCCTTGGGGGCACTACACTGCGATTGATGCTGGTCATCGCTTTCAAGTGAAGCGGATTACGGTCAAGCCGGGGGCGAGTCTTTCGCTGCAACAGCACCATCACCGCGCAGAACATTGGATTGTTGTCAGTGGTACAGCGGAAGTTACCTGCAATGGCAAAACGTTTCTGCTGACGGAGAATGAGTCCACCTATATCCCTGTGGGCGCTGTGCACCGCTTGGCCAATCCGGGGAAAATTCCCCTTGAAATGATTGAAGTGCAGTCGGGAGCCTATCTTGGCGAAGATGATATTGTCCGCTTTGAGGATCGCTATGGTCGCGAGACAGGGCGATAACCGCTGGGCAAACCCTTAGACCGCTAGCCAAGCGATCGCCACCCCAAGGGCGGAACCAACGATGACTTGAATGGGGGTGTGCCCCAATAACTCCTTGAGGCGGGCTTCTGCCAATTCGTGCCCATCTTGGAAAAATTCATCAACAATTTGATTGAGAATGCGGGCTTGTTTACCAGCGGCTTGGCGCACCCCGGCCGCATCGTACATGACAATGCAGGCAAAGACAACGGCGATCGCAAACTCAATGCTATCCCAGCCCCGCTGCAGCCCCACCCCAGTCGCCAAAGCAGTAACAAGGGCGGAATGGGAACTGGGCATGCCCCCCGTTTCCACCAGAACGCGGAAATTGAGCTTGCGGTGTTTGGCAATGTCAATCAGTAACTTGAGCATTTGGGCGATCGCGCTGGCGGCGAAAGCGACCCAGAGGACATGGTTAGCCAGTAGCTCACGAAGACCGTCCATCATGGTTACGGACAAGGACAAACTCTGCGCCCATCCTAACCCACTTCGGGATCGTTAATGACTGCGGCTGGTAATGTAGTCGGCGATCGCCTGCAAAGGAACGGCGGCTGCCCCATACACAGCCAACTCTGCCTTCGCCTCTGCCACCAAGCGTTCAGCCTCTTGGCGAGATTTTTCCAGACCCCACAGGCGCGGGTACGTCATTTTTTGGGCGGCCACATCTTTACCAACGGTTTTACCGAGGACATCGCGGGTCGAAGTAATATCCAAAATGTCATCCACAATCTGGAACGCCAAGCCAATATTTGCCGCATAGCGCGACAGGCGAGCCACATCAGATTCATTCGCCCCCGTCAGTAATGCCCCAGAAACCACAGAGGCCTCCAGTAATGCCCCCGTTTTGTGGGAGTGGATAAAGTGCAGCGTTTCTAGACCAATGTTCGGCTGCCCTTCACACTCCAAGTCCACCACTTGACCGCCCACCAATCCCGTTGCTGCCACCGCATGCCCCAACCGCGCCACAATTTTCAGCAGATATTCTGCGGGCACGTTTTTCGTTTGTTCCACCACATATTCAAAGGCATAGGCCAGTAAGCCATCCCCCGCCAGAATGGCAATATCTTCGCCATAGACTTTGTGATTTGTGGGCTTGCCGCGACGGTAGTCATCATTGTCCATAGCCGGCAGATCATCGTGGATCAGCGACATCGTGTGGATCATCTCTAGGGCACAGGCGGTGGGCATGGCCATTTCCACGGTGCCCCCCATCAGTTCACAGGTGGCCAAGCAGAGAATTGGGCGCAGCCGTTTGCCCCCTGCCATCAGTGAATAGCGCATCGCATCGTAAATTTTCTCTGGGTAGGCAACGGGGATCGATGCTTCGAGGGCCGCTTCCACAAGGGCTTGGCGTTCTTTGAGGTAGGCCTTGAGATCAAATGTGCCGGCGGGATGGACTTGGGGGGGATCAGCGGAAATCATGAACAACTCCTCAGGGTGCGGGCGGCATAGAGGTCAACGAGAGCAGGGGCTTGTGCCAGTTGTGACGGCGACAATAGCTCCATACAGTATTGTGCAACAACATGGCAACGGTCATCGGACCGACGCCCCCCGGAACAGGGGTAATATAACTGGCCACAGCACAGGCAGCCTCATAGTCCACATCGCCCCAGAGACTCGATTTGCCGTCGGGGCGTTGAATGCGATTAATCCCGACATCAATGACCACTGCCCCCGGCCGAATCATGTCGGCAGTAATCCGCCGCGGCTGTCCCATCGCTGTGACTAAAATCTCAGCACTACGGGTGACACTGGCAAGATCACGGGTGCGCGAGTGGGCGATCGTCACCGTTGCATTGGCAGTGAGTAACATCAAGGCCAAGGGCTTGCCGACCAAAATACTGCGACCCACGACCACTGCCGAGCGACCTGCAACATCAATGCCATAGGCGACCAAAAGCTGCATCACTCCAGCAGGCGTACAACTGCGCAGTCCCGGTTCATCGCGCACGAGCCGACCGAGATTTTCGGGATGCAGGCCATCCACATCTTTATCCGGATGAATCGCGTATAGCAGGGGACGGGGATCAAGGTGGGGTGGTAGGGGTAATTGCAGCAGAATGCCATCCACCCGTTCGTCCTGATTTAGCTCAGTAATTCTGGCCAATAAATCCGCTTCTGTAATGGTGGCCGGTAAATGGGCACCAAAGGATTGAATCCCGACGCGGCCACAGGCTTGTTCTTTGGCACGGACATACACGGCACTGGCGGGATCATCACCAACCCGCAACACGGCCAACCCAGGCGATCGCCCCCACTGGGCTTGAAACGTCCGCACATGATCAGCCAACTGGCGTTCAATGGACTGGGCTAAGGATTTGCCATCAAGGCAGGCAGCGGAGTTTGCAACCAAAGGACACCTTAAAATTGATCAATCACGAAAGTCTAGGGTTGAGTTGCCGAATGCGTTTCCATCGGTTGGCAACAACATCGAACTAGTTTACCTCAAACAGGGAACACCAAGGCTAGCATTGATCAAGTTCTCTCTGCTAAGCCACCGCAGATAGGGAATTGCGCCAGAAGAGTTAACGAATTGTGCCAAAGGCTTAAGAATCGCTAGGGGCGATCGCCCGAAGGGGAGGTTCGCTCCACTTGAATTTTGGCAATGGCAGGGGTAGTACACAGGTAGGTCAGCACATCCTCCGCACTCATCAGGCGCTTGAGCACCACTTGGCCAATGGTTGAGGCCGGGTCAGGATGGCTGGGCTTCACTTCTACCATGAGAACCATCTCCTCCACTTGGTACAGCCAGAGCTTTTCCTCCCCCTCTAGAATGTAGAGGCAGGTACGGGTGATCACGGGCGATCGCCGCCACGCTTGCTCATTCCAGAGGCCTTGGGGTTCCCACACGCGGCCAATCTGCCACCCCTCAGTGAGGAAAAAGTATTTCATGCCACAGGCGGCGATTCATTCCCTTGGGCACTGGCGGTCTCCTCGGGTTCCATGGAATTAAAACAAGCTGCCGCTATCAGCAAAAATGGCGTTCCTGGCAGGAGGGGTAAAATAAAGCCGATAACCCCAATAATTCCAAAAATCACACCAAGAACCATACGTGCTGTATTACGGATGCTTTTAGTCACAGGCATTCCCTTCGAGTTGCAATCGGCGAGGATGATTCACCTCTAACGTAGCCTGAACCTTGCCTTTTCACAAGTTGCTGGTGCTAAGCTTTATCGAGAATCGCATCCCGCAGATCCATGCCGTCCATTTCTGCTTTGTAGAGGTTTGCCCCCTTAAAGTTGGCACGGCGGGCATTGGCCTTCGACATCTTGGCCGCAATGAGAACCGCATATTCAAAGTTCGCCTCAATGAGACTGGCACTTTCAAGAATCGCTTCTTGCAAAATTGCGCTCTTGAGATCGGCCAAGTGCAGGTTGGCCTGAAAGAGATTGGCACGGGTGAGGTTGGCATAGGCAAGGGTCGCTTCCACTAGGCTCACTCGCCGCAGTAGCGTGCCCACCAAGTTGGCTTGGCGCAGATCGGCCATGGCAATATTTGACTTGTAGAGATCAGCACCCGCTAAGGTAGCCCGTTGTAAACAGGCCCCCTGCAAATCCGCCTCAATCAGGTCACTCATGTAGAGGTTTGCTCCCGCCATGTAGGCATCCTTGAGGAGGGCATGGCGCAGATCCGCACCTGCCAAATTGGCCTGATCAAGATTGGCATTGGTGAGGTTGTACAACTCCAAATTGGCGCCCGTTAAATCTGCCTGTCCCAGATCAGGGCGAATATCACTGTTTTGCTCCCGCCATTGATTCCAAGCGGTAACCCCCTGCTTGAGAAGCTGAAGATGTTGGGGATTGGCCACGGCAGTTATCCTTGGGCACTCGGATCAGTGTTTTGATAACCGTAAAAATCAATGCGATAGTCAACAATTTTCACGCCAGTTTTTGCTTCAATCTCAGCAATGAGAGAGGGGGGTAGCTCAACATGAACGTCAATAATTTTGTGGCTATCGAGACAATTGACATGGCTGTGACTATCACTGATATTGCCGTAAAGGCGCCCATCGGCACGCTCAACGCACTCAATAATGCCATGCTCGGAAAGGGCTTCGAGATTCTGATATACAGAGGTATGGCCGATGTCTTTGCCGGCTTGATTCAGGCGATCGTAGATCTGCCGCGCTGAGAGGTGATCCTTGGCATCCCAGAGCAGTTCAAGAATGGCACGCCGCTGCCGACTCAGCCGCAATCCAAGCCGCTGACAGCGATCGATCGCATCCTCAAGGGAACGAATGGGGGGTAGGGGACTGGGAGCAGGAGACGTGAACACGGCGCTATCCTAAAAAATAAAATTCAAACAGCAGATTTTGCTTAGCTAAGTAGCCTATTGCAGTTAAATCGCAGTTTTAGGGTTATCCATTTGCTAACCTGTAGTCACTATGATAATCAATCCTTTGGTTATAATCAAATTCGCTCCTTGTCAAGGCTGTCAGCCGCTGTTTGAGACAGCAAATAAAACCCCAGAAAGGCAAACATCATGGCAGCGATCGCCTTGACCACTTTCACGGGGATCAATGTGGCAATCCCACTGCCCAAAAGCACACCGAAAAACGTTGTACACACCAAGCCAGAGGCCACGCCTAGAAAGACAGCGGTAGCGGAGCGGGCATTACTCCCTAAAGTAATCGCCACCAGTTGACTCTTGTCCCCCAGTTCTGACAAGAACACAATCGCAAAACTCACGGCGAAGGATTGCCAGTCCATCCAATTTCTCCAAAGATGTTGCTGCTATAGGGCAGATTAACGGTATGGGCAGTTGCGGTCAACGATCGCTAGTGGCGCAGGGTGGCAGGATCAGCTTAAAACAAGTTACGATTCTTAATATCAATTCTGCTTATAGCCCTGTTCTAAATGGCGGAGGTGCTCATGTTGAATACCACTACTGACGGATCGAGCGCGATCGCACCGGACACCACCTCCTTGAGCAGTCTGGCACAGGCTTGGGCAAAGCGCTATATTACCAACCTCAACACCACCGCCCTTGCGGAGGATGATCCAGCGGTGGTTGCCCCTCGGCTCTTGGCCGAATTGCGGAATGCCAGTGTCAAGGCTTGGCAGCGCACTGAAGGCTTTTTGGCCGCAGAGATGATTCGCCATGGCATCCCAGCGGAACTGGTGGATCCTTGGAGCATCTCCAAAGACATCCATGACATTTATCAGCGCACCCTCAAACTCTACGAAGCCGGCAAGGGCACCCAGCAAATGACCGCCAAGCTGGCTAGTGCCATCAGTGAGATTCGCCGCCGCTATACTGCCGTCGATCCGCGGGTGATTGGCTTTGTCAGTATGCAGTTTCACCACACGGGGGTATTACTGCTAGAAGTGGCACCAACGAGCCAACGTCCGATCCTCAGTAGCTTCTTCAAAGTTATTGATGATCACCTCTACATGCCCTTGCACCGTGCCTATAACGCAGCAGCCAACTACGACTACAATGATCCGGCCTTGGCTTTAGTGCGCCATCTGTTGCCCCAGAGCACGGCGATCGCCACCGCTATTTGTGATCGTGTTGCCGAACTCAACCCCCAGCACCGCTGTTTTAGTGGCCCTTTGACCCAAGCCAGTGTGCGTGTTTCCAGTATTCGCGATGTCGAGATGTTCCAGATCTACCTCTGGGTATGTCTTTTGGAGCAAAGCCTTGAGGCGCTGCAACGAGAACTCTTTCCCCTGTGTTTGATGCTTTATCCTTCGCTGAATGTGATATGGGAGCTAGTGTTTCAAATGGTGCACCTTTTGGGTAAGGAAATACAAACCCGTGCCGCTGGCTATGATACAAGTGTTTTTACCCCCTACTATCTATCTCTCCGAGAAATGTTTGATCCCAAGATTTTTCAAGGACTCCTATGATTCCCAATTTGCAGCAGGTTTCTCTCTCCCCCATTGCCATTGCGGGGTCTGGTCTGTGGGCGATCGCCCTGTACTGGGGCTTTTATCCCACGGGGCAAGCCTTAATACAGCGTTTAGTGACGTGGCTAGGGGGTGAAGCAAACCAAAGTGCCGAATTCTGGGCAGGGATGGTGGGGCTAGTTCCCTTTATTCTGGTGGGGACGGGTTGCTTTATCCTCTGTAGTTTGGGCTTGGGGCAAAGTTGGGCCTTGAGTTTAGGCCTGATGGCAACCATCGGTGGGGCAATCTACGAACTTGGCCGGCGGGATGGCCAACAATCCTAGGTTGGGTTGCGGGGGAGAATCCGCTAACATTTAGTTAATCTTTATGGTGTTTCCTAGAGAGGAAGCGCACTTCGTTGCCCCTGAGAATACTCGCCGGTGATTCAATGAAAGCGTCTGCGGATGCCAGTTCTACCCAAGAAACGACACCGCCGCTCAGTTTGCTCCTGTTTGTTGCCAATCGTCCGGGCGATGAAGAGGAAACCGCTGCTATTCAAGCCCACATTCAGCAACTACCCTCGAACTTTGGCTTTGAGTTAAAAGTGGTGCCCATAGGTGAGCAGCCCTATCTCCTAGAGGAGTACAAGCTGGTTGCCACGCCTGCCTTGATTAAAGTCCGTCCTGAACCGCGTCAAACCCTCGCTGGTCGTAAGCTGCTGCAAAAAGTAGACTATTGGTGGCCGCGCTGGCAGCGGGAAGTGGCTCTCGGCCTACAGGCAGATATGCAAAAGTCGGCAGCGGAGCAGTCCGATTGCTCGATGGAACTCAGCCGCCTGAAGGATGAGCTGTTTCAACTGCGCCAAGAGCGCGATCGCCTTGCGGAACAACTGCAATTCAAAGATCGGATTATTGGCTTGCTGGCCCATGAGTTGCGTAACCCCCTCACTGCTGTTGGCATTGCCCTTGAAACCCTCGAAGCCAACCTTCAGGAAGAGAGCACTCAGCAACTCCATATTGAGGACATCCAACGCCTGTTTCACCATGCCCGCAGTCAAACCCAGATGATGGGACAACTGATTACGGATTTACTCTTAGCGGCGCGCGGACCCCAAGATAAGCTGCAAATTATGGCACGGCAACTGGATCTGCGACAACTGTGCCAAGAAACGGTTGAGGATGTGCGCCTCAATTTTGAACGTAAAAAGCAGCACTTTACCACCGACATTCCTTTGGATTTACCCTTGGTTTATGGCGATGGCGATCGCATTCGTCAGGTACTGGTCAACCTGCTGGACAATGCCTGTAAATACACTCCTGAAGGGGGCAAAATCCACCTGAGCGCCTTTCACCGCATGACTCAAAAAGTACAAGTTACCGTCTGTGACACTGGCCCCGGTATTCCCATTGAGCAGCAGGAAAAAATTTTTGGCGAGACGGTTCGCCTCGATCGCGATCGCACCATTGAAGGCTATGGCATTGGCCTTGCCCTTTGCCGCCAAATTATTCGTATGCACTACGGCCAGATTTGGGTGGACTCCCAACCGGGAAAAGGCAGTTGCTTTCACTTCACACTGCCCGTTTATAGCTAGCGCTGCCCTTCCTTGACCATGCGGGCGATCGTTTCAGCGCGCAGATAGGGATCAGGCCCAAGGGGCAAAATTTCGTAGAACTCATTATCCGGCAAGCGCATCAGTTGGAGCGACTCCTGCTCGCGATAGATCACATAGACTCCCGGTGGCCATGTTTTGGCACTGCGCACTGGCACAGGAATGTCACGGCGCTCTTCGCCAACGCCGGCAAGGCGTACCACCTGTGTATTGGGACGATAGACCACCTTATCTTCACGGGTGCGCCGAAATAAAAAGCGATCCAAAACCTTGGGTAGAATCTCTGTTTCTGTGCCCCCCAATTGCAAATTCAAATCCAGCAATTTGTCTTCAAGGGTAAGTTCAATGATGTGGGGTTCAGGGACGAGGGGTTGGGAGTGAATCTCAGTGGTCTCTTGGGGCGGTTCGGCGTTAGGTTTCACCTTCTGGACAATTTGGCTGATGTATTCCAGATCCACTGTCGTGATTTTCTTAAAGGTGACAAACCAAGAGAGGAAACTGATCGCCACTGCCGGTTCCAGTGTCGTAATCAAGGCTGCTAAATCCAACTCATCGAGACGAATCGCCTTGAGGGCAGCCTCAGTTTGACCCAAGACAACGGCTTGATCCCCTGCACTTAAGTGCTTGAGACTGCCGTAGAGCAATCCCAAATCAATGGTTTCTTGACAGCCTTGGGTGGAAATGCGATAGGTGATGTCGTAGAGCCAATCCAGTGTCACCAAGTCATGGTTGAGCATCCAGAGGGCAAAGTTAAAGGCCGTTTGGGGAAAGGCAGCTTGGGCAATGCTTTTGACAATGACTTGGGCGCGATCGCGCTGGAGCAAGGTAAGTAAGGCTGCTTGCTTGTCTGCCTTGGTTGTCAGTTCATGGTAGCCAAGGAGCGCTTGGAACAATTCCTGATCACTGGGCAGTAATCGAATGGCTGCTGGAGGAGTCATAAGCTTTAGTGTCGCAGATTCGTGTGACCCATTGCCCCTCACCCTATGATGAACGATCCAAAAGGCAACCCTAGCCCTTAATTCCACTATAGAGGGTGGTTAGAATATCTATGCTATCCCCCTACCTTTGCTTCCAATTGGCGCACTCGCTTGAGGAGATCCGGCAGCTGCTTCACTGCGGCTGAAACCTTGAGGTAGAGGGTTTGATCCATGGCCGGAATCCCCCCCATGCGGCTATCTGGGGGGACAGAGCTACTGATGCCGGATTTAGCAGAGACAATGGTGCGATCGCCAATGGTCAAATGACCCGCTGCCCCCACCTGTCCCGCCAGAACGACATGATTACCAATGTGGGTCGAACCCGCTAAGCCCACTTGAGCACAGAGAATCGCGTTTTCACCAATGGTACAGTTGTGAGCCACCATCGTCAGGTTGTCAATCTTCGTGCCATTCGCCACAGTGGTCTCCCCTAGGGTGGCGCGATCAATGGTTGTGCCGGCACCAATTTCGACATCATTGCCAATCACCACGGTGCCCACTTGCGGAATTTTATAGTGGCGACCATCGGGCAGAGGCACATAGCCAAAGCCATCACCGCCGAGGACAACACTATTTTGCAGAATGACGCGATCGCCCAATTGCACCCGCTCCCGCAGGGCACAGTGGCTATAGATACGGCAATCGGCGCCAACCACCACATCATCGTAGAGTGTGCAATGACTATCAATTACTGTGCGATCGCCAATGCGCACGCGATCGCCAATCACGGTATAGGCACCAATCGTCACATCCGCTCCCAACACCACATCGGCGCCCAGAATTGCCGTCGGGTGAATTTTGGCGGAGGGTTTGGGTTGCGGATAAAACCATTCAATACATTTGGCAAAGGCAAGGTAGGGATGGGGCACCCGCAGCAGGGGACAGGCTGCCTCCCCTTGAAAATCGGGACGGACAAACACAGCAGCCGCTGCCGTGGTCTGCAATAGAGCGGTGTACTTCGGATTGGCCAGAAAAGAGATATCCGTGGCTGTTGCTGTTTCTAAGGGGGCTACCCCCAACACGGGGCGATCGCCCTGCTCTGGACAATCAAGGGTTGCCCCAAACCGTTCGGCCACCTCTGCCAACCGCATCTTGCCGTCCTCATCATCAAACTTGAGTTTTAGCTCAGTCTATCAGGTCTCGTTTGTGAAACCGATCAAGAATTTAGCGAAATCGTTCATACTGAACATTTTATCCTTTGCACGGGTGATATTCATTGAGTGGCAACTTTGTCAATGTGTTTGTTATATTTTTTAACACGTATGCCCGATAACATGGAGTAAGGAGTACATTCTATGGAGCAACGCTTCCCCGAACTGAATGTTGACCTCAGCTTTGAACAGGAGTTTCAAATGCGGGTGATGGAGGAGCAAGTGAGTGCCATGAGCCTTCAGGAAGCGCGTGAGCTACTGTTGCAAGCCTCTCGCCTATTGATGATGAAAGACAACGTCATTCGCTCCTTGGTCAAACGCGCTGCCTAGGTCACACAGGTGTGGGACGGACCTCTTTCTCCACCTTGCTTCCGCCGTCGAATCAAGTAGGGGATAGTGGCCTACCACGCACGGGGCTGAAACTGCGGGTCGTTGAGAATCGTCACCCCATCCCCCGACTGCGCCAACACAAACAAACCTTGCCGATAAGCGTAGCGAGCCACCTCGGGCGGCACAATCATCCCTGCCACGGCACCCAAGAGTTTGGTGCCACGATACTGGTGAGCTAGACGGCGAAATTTCGCAATCCGCTCTAAATGTTCATCAACATCCCCTTGGCTAAGTTTTGTTTTCACTTCGATGAGAACGGCTTCATCGGTGTTAACGACCAACAGATCAATTTCTAAACTCTCGTTGCCGTCTTGAAGAATCACATCACTGTAGAGTTGAGAAACAGCAATTCCCCGACTCTGAAATAAGCGCAACACGGCTGGGCGGACTTGCCACTCCACAAACTCCCCAAGGCGATTGCCCAGTTTGCCAATTTGTTGGTTGAGCTGCCGTGCTTCTTCTCGGAGCAACCGTTCGGTTTCTTGAAAACGCCGGTCAGTCTCTTGGAACCGCCGATCTGTTTCTTGAAACCGTTGAGCCGTTTCCTGAAATCGCTGTTCAAGATCCTGAAAACGCCGATCTGTTTCTTGAAATTGTCGCTCGGTTTCCTGAAATCGGCGTTCTGTTTCCTTTTGAGCCGCCAGTAGCTCTGCCAATAATCGCCAAACATCTTCAGGGGTGTATACCTGTGTCATTCTGGATTGATAATTGCCAAAAAACTGGTGCGTACGCCTTACCATCATAACTTAGGAAACAATACAGAAGCTTGGTAGCTTCAACGCTTCAGTACGAGGGAAAAAACCCAAAAAGGACTTTAGTTCCAGAGGATATAATAAGAATGAGGGCTGACCTTGGTGAAAAAAAATAAGCGGTTAGAAGAAGCCTACTGTAAAAATTATTTGCGATCGCTCCTAAGAGGTATTGATATATGACTCGTCCACTGCTGCTGAGCGTGGTGTTGCTGGGGATATGTTATCCCTTGGCCACGTTGGCGACTCCCCTGCCCCCGATCTTGAATCCCATTTCCCCGACCACCGGCTTTGAATCCTCGGAAATGAACCGCCTTTGGCAAAATCACTGGCGTTCTAAAGACCGCCGTGAGGCCAGTACGATGCTGCAACCATCCGCTGACAAGGTGCTACAAATTGAAGTGGATGGCCAACTGCTGACGCCCAGCCAAGCTCAACAACTGCTACTGCGCCAAGAATAATCCTGCGGGACTTAAACTATTAGCGGGAACATTTCACGTACTCGCTATGCCCCTAACCCGTCGTCAAACCCTCGGCCTCCTCGTCGGCAGTGCCGCTACACTCTGGTTGCGATCGCGCCCAGCCGTGGCTGAAGGTGAGCCGTCAGAAATTTATACGCTGCCGCCTTTGCCCTACGGCTACGATGCCCTAGAGCCAGTGATTGATGCGGAGACGATGCAGCTACACCATGACAAACACCATGCGGCCTATGTGAAGACGCTGAACAAGGCACTGACGCCCTACCGGCAATGGCAGGGGCTACCCATTGAGGATTTACTGTGCCACATTCGCCAACTACCCACCGCTATCCAACAAACCGTGCGCAACCACGGCGGCGGCCATGCCAACCATTCCCTCTTTTGGCAAAGTATGGCACCGAATGGGGGCGGTGAACCCACGGGGGAGTTGGCCACAGCAATTGCAACCACCTTTGGCTCGTTCTCAGCGTTTCAAACCCAGTTTCAGCAGGCAGGTCTGAAGCACTTTGGCAGTGGCTGGGTCTGGCTTGTGCTGACGCCCCAAGGAAATCTGGCCATTACCACCACACTGAACCAAGATTCGCCGCTGATGCAAGGGCAAGTGCCGATCTTGGGCAATGATTTGTGGGAGCATGCCTACTACCTGACCTATCGCAACCGTCGCGATCAGTACCTAGAGGCTTGGTGGCAGGTGGTTAATTGGCCTTGGCTGAGCGATCGCTACGCCCAGATGCGCGCTCTTTTGACTTAGTAAGCAAGGCCTGCTCATGGCGATCGTAGGCATCAATAATTCGCTCGACAAGGGGATGGCGAATCACATCCCCCTTGGTTAAATAACAAAACGCGATCCCTTCGACATCTTTGAGAATTTTCGTGGCCACACTGAGGCCAGAGGTTTGATGTTC
This sequence comes from Thermosynechococcus sp. HY213, assembly GCF_031460975.1. Taxonomy (NCBI): domain Bacteria; kingdom Bacillati; phylum Cyanobacteriota; class Cyanophyceae; order Acaryochloridales; family Thermosynechococcaceae; genus Thermosynechococcus; species Thermosynechococcus sp. HY213. The sequence continues at coordinate 470,096 of NZ_JAVKVB010000016.1, forward strand.
TGGTAGATCGGTTTGTGTCAAGTCCCCCGTCACCACCAAGCAGGAGTTAAAACCAATGCGGGTCAACACCATTTTCATTTGGGCAGGGGTAGTGTTCTGGGCCTCATCGAGGATGACAAAGGCATTATTGAGGGTACGCCCTCGCATATAGGCCAAGGGAGCCACTTCAATCACCCCCCGCTCCATCAGGTTACTAATTTTCTCCGGCTCCACTAGTTCGTAAAGAGCATCGTAGAGGGGACGCAAATAGGGATCAATTTTTTGCTGTAAATCTCCCGGCAAAAAGCCGAGCCGCTCCCCTGCTTCCACCGCAGGCCGTGTCAAAATCAACCGCTCATAAGTACCCGACAGTAGCGCTTGGACGGCTAGAACGGTGGCCAAGAAGGTTTTGCCGGTGCCCGCTGGCCCAATGCCAAAGGTGAGTGTGTGGCTGCGAATGGCTTGAATGTACTGGCGCTGGCGAAAGGTTTTGGCACGAATAATGTCGCCACGACGGGTGCGAGCCAGAATATCCTGTTGCAGCTCTTGGAGGGCTTCCCGCTGCTGGGTGTCGTAGGCATGGCGGACGGTGAGAATATCTACCCCAGACACAGGACGCCCCTCGCGCCAGAGGGTACCGAGGTCTTGAATCAGTTGTTGGCAGAGTTGGATTTGAGCAGGGGTACCAGTGATGTAGAGATCCCGCCCCCTTAAAACAAGGGTCGCCCCTGTTTGGGCGGCAAAGATGCGCAGGTTGGCTTCTTGCTCACCGACAAGGGCGATCGCACTCTCAGTGCTGTGGAGGTCAATCGTGAGGCTTTCCCTCGTGGTCATACCCAAGGCTTAGCGATTGCGCTTGCGGGCGGCCTCCTGTTTGCGTTTGCGGCGCAGGCTGGGTTTCTCATAACGTTCACGCCGTTTGACTTCCGAAAGAATGCCCGCTTTTTGGATTTTTTTCTTGAATCGCCGTAGAGCGGACTCAATGGATTCGTTTTCACCTAAACGCACTTCAGACACGCGCTAACTTTGCCTCCTTGATGATGGATAAGAACGACGACGGGATCGTCGGGGGCGATCGCTCCCTTGATGATCTATTTTAGGTGTACTTTTGGCATCGTCATAGACATCTAAGTAAACCTGCTGACCGGCGGCTTGGGCAGCAGCCTGTAAAACCGCTCGAATGGCATGGAGATTGCGACCGCCACGGCCATAGACCCGTCCCTTATCCTCGCCAGCAAAGGCAAGGCGTACCCAGATGCGAGAATTGGCAGGGGAAAATTCCGCATGCAGCCGTAGGGTTTCTGGTGCTTCCATAAAGGGTTCCAGCAGGAAGCGAATCAAGGCAGCGTAATTGGGGGCAGCCGACTCAGTCATTGCCTATTTTTTGGCAGTTTCAGGGAGAAGATTCGCTTTGACAAACAGCCGCCGCACGGTATCTGTGGGTTGTGCGCCCTGCGCCAAACGCCGCTTGATAGCCTCTTCCTTAAGGCGCACTTCATCACGGATCGGATCGTAGAAGCCCAATTCTTCGAGGGCACGCCCATCGCGGCGATCCGTATTATTCATGGCCACAATCCGATAGGTGGCGTTCCGTTTTTTGCCGTAGCGTTTGAGACGCAGTTTAATCATGTCAGCCTATGGAGATAAAAGGGGCAGATTTTTATCGACAATTTTCTAGTATAACGGACATCCCAAATCGGGTAAAGTAGATTGCGGTTCGAGTTGAGCACTGCCGATGACAAAGACAGCATGGTTATTTCCCGGCCAAGGGTCGCAACATCCAGAAATGATGGCGGATTTGCTAACGGCCTATCCCCCAGCCGAGGAGCGGTGCGCACAGGCAGCGGCTATTTTGGGGTGGTCGGTCATTGAGTGCTGTGCAGGTCGTATCGGTAACTTAGATCAAACCCTCTATACCCAGCCGAGTTTGTTTCTGGTGGAGAGCTTGCTGGTGGATGCCCTCAAGGAACGGGGGGCAAAAGCGGACTTTGTTGCGGGGCATAGTCTCGGCGAATATGTTGCCCTCTATGCGGCGGAGGTTTTTGACTTTACAACAGGACTGAAGTTAGTGCAGCGGCGAGCCGAACTGATGAATGCCGCCGGGGGGGGCAAGATGGTGGCCTTGATTGGCTTTGACCGCGAGCAGTTGCAAGAGGCGATCGCCAGCACAGCCAATGTGGTTCTGGCCAATGATAACCATCCGGGGCAGGTGGTGATTTCGGGGCTGCCGGCAGCGGTGGACGCGGTGCTAGGCAAAATTAAGGTGAAGCGAGCGGTTCCCTTGAATGTGAGTGGGGCTTTTCATTCCCCGTTTATGGCGGAGGCCGCAGCCACGTTTGCCACGCTGCTGGAGGAGTACACCTTCCACGAGGCGATCTTTCCCGTTTTGAACAATGTCGAACCTGAACCGACAACAGATGCAGCGGTGATCAAGGCACGCTTGCGATCGCAGATGACCGGCTCTGTGCGGTGGGTGGACACCTGTCATGCCCTTGCGGCAGCGGGGGTGACCCAAGCCTTTGAAATTGGTCCCGGCAACGTATTGGCAGGCTTGGTTAAACGCACGACCCCAGAGATCACCGTTACCAGCATTGCCACGATCGCTAGTTTGGAGAGCCTTGGGTGAGTCGCGATCGCGAGCCGCTGATCAGTTTGCTCCTCTACCATCTTTTCAAATGGTCAGTGGTGAGTCCACTCCTGCACACCTACTTTCGCGGGCGCATCTATGGTGCCCATCAGGTACCGCTGCGAGGGCCACTGGTGGTGGTAGCCAATCATGCCAGCTACTTTGATCCACCCCTGATTTCTAACTGTGTGCGCCGACCGGTGGCTTGGATGGCCAAGGAGGAATTATTCCAGATTCCCATTTTTCGGACATTGATTCGGTGGTATGGTGCCTATCCTGTGAAGCGGGGAGCCGGCGATCGCCGCGCATTGCAGGCCGCCCTCAAAGCTCTAGAACAGGGTTGGGCAGTGGGGGTCTTTTTGGAGGGCACGCGCACGAAAGATGGGCGCATCTATGATCCGAAATTGGGGGCAGCACTCATTGCCGCCAAAGCTCAGGCGCCTCTATTGCCCGTCTGCCTTTGGGGAACCCAAGAGATTCTCAAAAAAGGTGGATTTCCCCGACCGGTTCCGATTACGGTGCGCATTGGTGCCCCCATTCCCCCCCCGGCTTCGGGCGATCGCCCTGCCCTAGAAGCAGTCACACAGCACTGCTGCGAAGTGATCCACCGTCTCCATGACTTGGGTCGCTAGAGCAGACCATCCTTAGCGGCCATCAATTTGAGGAGATCCATCACACGGCAGGAATAGCCCCACTCATTGTCGTACCAAGCCACCACCTTAAAGAAATTGGCATTGAGTTGGATCCCGGCTGTGGCATCAAAGATACTGGAGCGACCATCGCCAATAAAATCACTGGAGACAACGGCCTCTTCGGTATAGCCGAGAATTCCCTTGAGATCCCCCTCAGCCGCTGCCTTCATTGCCGCACAAATCTCGTCATAGCTCGTGGCCTTCTCGGTTTTGAAAGTTAAATCCACCACCGACACATCGGGCGTAGGAACGCGAAAGGCCATCCCCGTCAACTTGCCCTTGAGTTCGGGCAACACCAGTGTCACCGCTTTAGCAGCGCCGGTAGAGGCGGGAATAATATTTTGGCCAGCCCCGCGGCCGCCGCGCCAATCCTTCTTACTAGGACCATCCACCGTCGGTTGGGTTGCGGTGACAGAGTGCACCGTGGTCATCAAGCCCTCAGCTAGCCCAAAGGTTTGATGTAGGACCTTCGCCACCGGTGCCAAGCAATTTGTCGTGCAACTGGCATTAGAGACAATCACATCCACCGCTGGATCAAAGGCCGCATCATTAACACCAACGACAATTGTTTTCACCTTGTCGGCATCCTTGGTGGGGGCTGAAATCACCACTCGTTTCGCACCGGCCTGAAGATGCTGCGAGGCGCCATCATAGCCGGTAAATAGACCGGTGGATTCAACAATGTAGTCGGCGCCAACCGATCCCCAAGGCAGTTCTGCGGGATTGCGAATGGCCGTACAGGGAATGAACTTACCATCAATTTCAATGCCCTCTGCCGTGGCCTTGACGATCCCCGGATAGATGCCGTGGGTGGAATCGTACTTAAAGAGGTAGGCAAGGTTATCCGCAGGCACGAGATCGTTAATGCCGACAAACTGAATATTGTCGCAGGCGAGACCCGCCCGTAGCACCAAGCGGCCAATGCGGCCAAAGCCATTAATACCGACTTTCAAGGTCATGAAAACTCTCCCAAGGCAATCAACTAATAACGGGGTAGGGTTGGATCCACTGCCGCAGCATAGGCATCAATACCACCGACAATGTTTTTCACATTACGGAATCCCTGCTGAATCAACCAGTGACCCATTTGCGCCGATCGCACACCGTGGTGGCAGAGTACCAAGGTTTCCCGATCTGGATCAAGGAGCTGGCAAATTTGGGGCGACCATTGGGGAAACGCACTCAGGGGCAAAAGGGTGAAATGGGGGAGGTGAACAATCGCCCACTCCTCTGGTTCCCGCACATCAATGAGTTGCAAGGTATCCGCCTCTGTGGCTAGGCGTTGCGCCAATTCCACCACTGTGATTTGTCCTAGCATGGCTTCCCCTTGATTCTAGGGGGATAGATCGGGGATCGTACTAAAGTCATCCTTAAGATTTACCTGCCGGCGGTAGGCTTTGGTAGGCCACCTCGATCGCTGTCGGTTGATGAGCCACTTGGGGCACATCTAGTACTGCCGTATTCACCAAGTTAAAGAGGGGATTGGCCAAGATACCCGCCAAGGAGGTGGCAATCACCGTCATCACTAGACCCACCTGCAACGGACGCATGCCAAAGGTTGACCAAGAAACCTCGGGATAATTTTGCACAGCTAGGGACATTTCTTGGGGTTCCTTGACCACCATCATCTTGACAACACGAATGTAGTAGTAAATCGAGATCACACTCGTTAATAGACCCAGCAGCACCAGACCATAGGCACCGGCTTGCCAACCCGCCCAGAAGAGGTAAATTTTGCCAAAAAAGCCGGCCAAGGGAGGAATCCCGCCTAAGGAAAGCAGGCAGAGGCTCAGGCCGAGGGTCAGCAACGGGTCTTTTTGATAGAGGCCGGCATACTCACTAATTTGATCGGTACCCGTGCGCAGGGAGAAGAGAATCACACAGGTAAAAGCGCCAAGGTTCATGAAGAGGTACACCAGCAGGTAAAAGAGCATACTGGCATAACCTGCCTCAGTGCCAACGACAAAACCAATCATCACAAACCCCGCCTGGCCAATGGAGGAGTAGGCCAGCATCCGCTTCATGCTGGTTTGGGCAAGGGCAACCACATTGCCAAGAATCATGCTCAGGATCGCCAACACCGTAAAGATGAGTTGCCACTGATCGGTGACACTGGGGAAGGCCAAGGTCAAAAAGCGAATGGCAAGGGCAAACCCAGCCGCTTTGGAGCCAACGGAGAGAAAGGCAACCACAGGCGTAGGGGCACCCTCATAAACATCGGGCGTCCATTGGTGAAAGGGCACTGCCGAAATTTTGAAACTAATGCCAGCAATAACAAACACTAAGGCCACCACCAGACCCAAGGATTCCCCAGAGAGAGCTTGGGCAATTTCTGGTAACTGGGTGTGCCCACCGGAGAGGCCATACAACAGTGACGATCCATAGAGGAAAATGGCAGAACTGGCCGCACCAATCAGGAGATATTTCAAGGCGGCTTCGTTGGAGCGGCTATCGCGCTTGGTGTAGCCGGTGAGCAAATAGGAGGCAATACTCAGGGTCTCTAGCGCCACAAAGATAAACACCAGTTCTTGGGCACCGGCAATGAACATGCCACCCACCGTGGCCGTCAACAGAATCGTCATAAATTCGCCGAGGGAACTGCCGGTTTGCTCAACATAGCGAATGGACATGAGAATCGTGCCCAAGGCTGAAAGGGCAATCAGTCCCCGGAAGAAGAGGCTGAGGTGATCAGAAATAAAGCTGCCAAAGAAACTGACGGTGTCGGGCTGAGTCCACAGGGGAATCATCGTGGCGATCGCTCCCCCTAAACCGACAATGGCAAAGTAGGGGGTCCAGCGATCGGCTTGGCGTCCCTGAATCAAATCTGCTAGGAGGACAACAAGCAGCGTCACAATCACGATGGTTTCCGGCAGAATGGTGCCTGCATTCAGCTGTCCGGCCAGTGTCACCAAATCCATAACTCTTTACGCGCCTTGATGGAATCCCCCATATCTTATCACCCAGATTTTCATTTCATTGTTTGCCCGCGATCGCCTTCTGCTTATGAGTGGGATTAGTTTTTACCAATCTCGGCACTGGCAGAGGTGGTATTTTGATTTTGGGTCAGAGCAATAGCCGCAAAGAGCCGCGATCGCCATCTAGCTCAGCTGCCACCCCCACCGGTAATGCAGCATTGACCCCCTCATGGCCAAAGGGCAAGTCACTGACAATGGGAAGCCCCAAATCCGCCAAGCGATCGCCCAAAACCTCAATCACGCGAAAATTGGGTTGGGTGGTGGGATCCTCACAGCGACTAAAACGACCGAGGGCAATCCCCTGAATCTGATGCAACACACCACTGCGGCGCCACTGCGTCAACATGCGGTCAATGCGATAGGGGGCTTCACCCACATCCTCTAGGGCTAAGATCACATTCTCAAAAGAAGGACAATCAGGCGTCCCCAGTAAATGAGTCGCGACTGTTAAATTCCCCACCAAAAGACGACCCTGCACCACACCGCCCCCCCAACCCGTTCCCAAGAGCGGCTCTAGGGGTTTGCCCCGCACCAGATCAAAAAGCCGCTGCTGACTCCAAAGGGGTTCTGCCGCCAGCGTGGTGAGTACTGGGCCATGGACACCGGCCACCCCTTGGTTAGCATAGCTCCACAGCAAAGCCGTAATATCCGAAAAACCAATCAGCCATTTCGGCGATACCGCTGGCCACTGCCACTGCTCCAACAGACGAGTCGCTCCAAATCCGCCCCGCCCGCAGAGAATACCCTTAATAGAATCATCTTGCAATAAGTGCCGCAGGCGATCGCGCCGCTGTTGATCGGCACCCGCAAGGTAGCCCCAGCCGGCAAAGGCCGCCTCATCGACAATCACCTCATAGCCCTGAGCTTGCCAACAGGCCACTCCCTGCCAAAAAGGTTCCCTTTGGCGGAGGACACCACTAGGAAAGGCGACGGCAAGGCGATCGCCCGGCTGAAGCGGCGGCGGTAATGTTGCAAAGACGGTCACGTTAGAAAAAATTAGAATTGCGGTAAAACTGCAAGCGCCCCGTGCCGATATTTTGACCTATGGCGCGATCTCCCCCCCGAGGAAAGGCTGTCACAGCAAAAAGATACGTCCCATCCCATTGGGGATTGCGCACAGGAGCAACCTCAACCCGCAGGTACCACCCCGATGGCACAGGGGGATCAAAGGTCACTGTGAGCAGCGCTGAATGGCCATCAAAGGTCACCTTGCCCAAGGGAATCGGCTGGCGGGAGCGATCGCCGATAAAAGCACGGGTACGTTGGGGCAAAAAGTAAATCGTCTCAATGCCGGGCAGTTGTTGAATGTCGAGCCGGGCAAGGGGTTCGCCTGCGGTGGTCGGTATCTGCACAATGAAGTTGTAGGTGGTATTCGTTAGCCACACTTGAGGATAGCGGGTATTGGCTTCAACAAAAATGGGTGGCTGATCAAAGGCCACCCGACCATCGGGAAACTCAACCCCTAGGCTCTGAGGGGGCAAAGCAGCTATGCCAACAAGGGCGATCGCGAAGGGTCGTCGCATCCCTTATTTACCCCGCGAGGGGGGTTCTGTGCCGTGGGCGATCGCGCTACTACAGACCCAGTTTTCCGGCAGGCCGGGGTAACCGCGCCGCAACGCCTCTGGACAAATGGTATAGATCGTCAGTTGGCAATCAATCAATTGCACACCATACTTCTCCGTCTGCTTCAGAGCCTGCTTGAGAATCGTATCATTGTCGAACTCCATTGTGCGGTTGCATTGCACGCACACCATGTGGTGATGGTGGTGCGGAGACATTGTATTGAGTTCGTAGTGCTTGTGTCCCTCGGCCAGTTCCAACTCCCGCAGAATACCCATCCGTGACATCAACTTCACAGTGCGATAAACGGTGGATAAACTAATGGAGTGTCCCTGTTTACGCAACTCATGGTGCAGGTCTTCAGCACTCAGGTGGTTGCCCTTAGGCAGATTCTGGAAAATATTGAGAATGGTTTCTCGCTGTGGCGTCAACCGCCAGCCCTTCTCGTTCAGTTCTGCCTTTAAGGCTGCTGCTGTATAAAGTGGCATAGGAGATTCGCCTGATCTGCCGATATTTGGTTTGCATGATAGCCGACAACAAGTGTCATTTGCAACAACCACAGCTTATTGAGAATAATTACAATAGTTTTACTGAACTTTCTGCAAATGAGTTGCAACGCCCAAGCACAACCCAAGCAATCATCAATGGGTTCAATGGCGCAGAACCCAGTTCAAAAACCAATCCTTAATTCTTAATTTGTTTGCCGCTGCGGCTTGGGTCGCTGGAACTTCGACATCGGGGTAAAGTCTTCGACGGGCACATCCTTGAGTGCCTGACTCATGAAATCCCGCCAAATGGGTGCCATAAAGCCACCCCCCGTTGCCCCCTGCCCGAGGGGCGCATAGTTGTCATTCCCTGCCCAAACCGCGGCTGAGAGTTGCGGCACATAACCGACAAACCAAATATCCCGCTCAGAAGAGGTGGTGCCTGTTTTCCCTGCGGCGGGTCGGCCAATGTTGGCACCTGTGCCTGTCCCACTGGTGATCACACTTTTCATCGTGTCATTGATGGCTGCGGCCGCCCAAGGATCCAGCACCAGTTTGGGGCGAGGGGTGTGATCCAAGAGCAAATTGCCATTATTATCCGTAACTTGAATAATCGTCGTGGTGGGGGATTGCCAGCCATTGTTGGCGAATGTGGCATAGGCAGCGGCCATTTCCAAGGGCGTCAGATCCACCGCCCCCAGAGGTAGAGAAACCACAGGAAGCATGGGACTGGTAATGCCAAGGGTACGGCAAATTTCAATAACGCGCTCAATACCCACCTCTTGGCCAAGAACAATCGCAGGAATATTGCGGGACATGGCCAAAGCCATACGCATAGACATCCCACCCATAAAGGAGCCATCGTAATTTCGCGGCACATACCACCCACTGCCATCGCGATACCTAACGGGTGAGTCGTTAATTCCAGAATCGGGCGTATATTTGCCACTGGCATAGGCAGCATAAAAGACAAAGGGCTTAAAGGCAGACCCCGGCTGACGCATCGCTTGGGTGGCGCGATTAAACTGACTGCGGTTGTAGTCCACACCGCCGACAAGGGCTTTGACATAGTGCGTTCGTGGATCTACCGCCGCCAAAGCCAACTGATCGGCGCGCACACCACTGCCCCGTAGGGTTTGATAGCCGCGTTGGATGGCCTCTTCGGCCATTTTTTGCACCTTGACATCAAGGCTACTTTGTACCCGCATTCCGCCACGGATGACCGCTTCACGACCAAATTGGCGGGTCAACTCCTGCAACACAGCATCCGTAATCCAAGGACTGCGACTGCGCTGGAAGGAGGTAATTTCCCCCAGCTTGATCGGTTCTTGGGCAGCAGCAGCCGCCTCCTGGGGGGTGATCCAATCCAATTCCACCATCCGATCCAGCACCAATTGCTGCCGTTCTTTGGCGAGGTCAAAATCCACAAAGGGGCTATAGGCCTCGGGCGCTTGGATAATGCCAGCCATCATGGCGGCTTCGGCAAGCGTGAGATCAGCGGCATTTTTTTTGAAGTAGCTTTGGGCGGCGGTTTGTACGCCGTAAGTGTTATGTCCCCAATAGACTTGATTGAGGTACATCTCCAAAATTTCATCTTTGCTGAAGATCTGCTCGAGGCGCATGGCCAGGACAGCCTCAGCCACTTTACGACTAATGGAGCGATCTTGAGACAAAAAGAGATTTTTCACCAATTGCATCGTCAGGGTAGAGCCACCCTGTACGGTACGCCCCGAGGTGAGGTTGACCATTAAGGCACGGGAAATACCAATGGGATTAATACCGCGATGCTGATAGAAGCTACTGTCTTCGATCGCCATCACAGCCAGCTTCAAACTGGGCGAAATTTCGCTGAGGGGAACGACTTCGCGGTTTTCTTCATCGTGAAGGCTGACAAGGAGGGTGCCCTTAGCATCGTAAATGTGCGTCGTTTCACTGGGAATGTAGCCCCGCAGCGATCGCACATCCGGCAAATTCCGAAAGCTAATCGCCAAGCCCAGCAGCCCCCCGCCGATTGCCGCACAACCAAAGGTCATCCCGACAAGGAAGGTACGGTTAGCAATTCGCAGGACCCCACGCCAGAAGTTTTCATCTTGGGGGCGGGTTTGGGAGGGGTGTTTGCCAAGGGTAGTGGTGGACACGACAGTCGCTTCCTGACGCCAATTATTTTTTGCTTCGTATATGATTTTTTTATTGGGATAAAAGTAAGGGATAGCAAGATTGCCGCGCGATCGCAATTGATTGCTATCATAGCCATCCTAGACCAGAAAATGTCCTCGCCCAAATCGAATGCCCAATCCAATGCCCAATCAAGTGATGTCTTCAGACCTTGAGGCCACAATTGCACGGCTGCAGCGCGGCGTTGTCGAAACCTTTCCCCATGTCCCTGATTCCACCAAACCCGAAGAAAATCTCTGGGTCTATTTGCGGCAAATGGAGCGCCCGCTGCGAATTAAGCTTGGCATTGATCCCACGGGCAGCGAAATTCACCTCGGTCATAGCATTGTCCTGCGCAAGTTACGCCAGTTTCAGGATGCGGGGCACTGTGCCGTGCTGATTATTGGTGACTTTACGGCTCAAATTGGCGATCCCACAGGGAAGTCGGAGGTGCGCAAACAACTCACCCCTGAGGAGGTGGCAACCAATGTGCAAACCTACCTTGAGCAAGTGAAGCCCATTTTGGATTTTGAGACCCCCGGCCGCTTAGAAATTCGCTACAACTCGGAGTGGCTCGCCAAGCTGGACTTGCGGAAAATTCTCGAGCTACTGGGAACGATGACTGTTGGCCAAATGCTGGCCAAGGAGGGGTTTGCCGAACGCTACGCCAAGGAAACGCCCATTTTTCTCCATGAGTTTCTCTATCCATTGATGCAGGGCTATGATTCAGTGGCGGTGGCGGCAGATGTGGAACTGGGGGGTACCGATCAAAAATTTAACATTGCTGTGGGTCGCGATTTACAGCGCCATTTTCGCTTGCCCACCGTGCAATTTGGTCTGCTGATGCCGATTTTGGTGGGGACGGACGGAGTACAGAAAATGTCGAAGTCCCTTGGCAACTATGTGGCGCTTACGGAGTCGGCAGCCAGTATGTACTCCAAGCTGGAGAAAATTCCCGATGCCTTGGTGAACCAATACATTGAGTTGCTCACGGATTTGCCCTTGGACAGTTTACCCACCAATCCCCGCGATCGCCAGAAGGCCTTGGCCCTAGAAGTCGTGAGTCAGTACCATGGGCGCGATCTCGCCCTGCAAACCCAAGCGGAACTAGCCGCGATCGTCACCCAAGGACAAACGGCACAGGCGGGATCGATTCCAGAGTATTCCCTTGGGGAGTTTCAGTTCCCTGTGAAGCTGACTTATGTGCTCAGTCACACCAAACTCTGCCCCAGTAGCAGCGAAGCGCGGCGACAGATCCAAGGGGGTGGGGTGCGTCTCAACGGCGAAAAAATTACGGATGTGGACTTTACCCTCACGGCACCGGAACCCTATGTGAACCAAGTGCTGCAAGTGGGTAAGAAAAAATTCCTGCGCTTTGTACCTTAGGTGGCCGTTGGCATTCTCTGCCAGAATGAAGATGAGGTGGTGCAGAGAATGTGTAGGATGAGCGAGCAGGAATTTCAAGCCAAGGTACTCAGCGAGTTGCAGGCGCTGCGTGTAGATGTGGAGAAACTCGGCACCGATGTTGAAAAACTACAAACGGATGTCGAAAAGCTCCAAACTGATGTGCACAAACTGCAAGGGGATGTGAGTGAGTTAGCAACACAGGTCAAAAATCAAGAGTACAAGTTTGAAGTTTATCAACGGGGAACCGATGCCATGGTGCGGATGGCAACAACGATCATTATTGCGGCGGCATCCGTTGTTGTTCTGGCGAGTCTTTCCCCGGCAATTACTACCCTTGTGAGCGCGATCGCCCACCAAGGGAATTAACTACAACGATGACCCTAGGGCTGGTTCCACAATTCGTTAAGATCTTCTTATTTATTGGCTTGATGCTCTTGAGTACCAGTTTGGCTGTGATTTTTCCCCTGAACCCCGTCGCAGGACTCAGTAGTGGTGTGACCAAAACCGTTTTAGACAATGGCCTCACGGTTCTGATTAAAGAGATTCCCACCGCCCCTGTGGTGAGTTTGCAGGTGTGGTATCGCGTGGGTTCGCGCCATGAGCCCAAGGGGGAAAATGGGATTGCCCACCAACTGGAGCATTTGATGTTTAAGGGCACCAAGAGCCGTCCCGTCCAGTTTGGTCAGTTGTTTTATGCCCTTGGCAGTTCTTCCAATGCCTTTACCAGCTACGACATGACCGCCTACCACCATACGGTGCGCGCTGACCAACTAGAACCACTGCTGATTCTCGAGGCGGATCGCCTGCGCAATACCCTGATGACCCCCGATGCCCTTGAGAGTGAAAAACGGGTGGTGATCTCGGAGCTGCAAGGCTATGAAAATAGTCCTGAATATCGCCTCAGTCGAGCCGTGATGGCCGCCCTCTATCCCCATCATCCCTACGGCTTGCCAGTGGGGGGAACGGCCAGTGATGTGGAGCAGTTTACGCTGCCAGCGGTGAAGAGTTTTTATCACCAGTACTATCGTCCTGATAATGCGGTTGTGGTGATTGCTGGCGATGTCCGTCCCCCAAGGGCACTGGAACTGGTCAAGAAAACCTTTGGGCAGATTCCTCGGCCAACCGACCCTCTAAAGTCTCCTTCATTACCGCCGCCAACGGCAGGTCAAGCCCAGCGAATTCGCCTCACAGAACCGGGAAGTGCGCCGCTATTACAGATTTTGGTACCCATTCCAGCGATGACCCATCCAGATCAGGCGGCCTTGGATGTGCTGGATATGCTCCTCAGTGGCGGACGCAGTTCGTACTTGTATCAGGAATTGATGGAAACGGGTCAAGCCAGTTCGGCCTACTCCTATGTGGCCGCGTTACAGGCGGGGGGCTGGTTTGAAATTGGCGCGATCGCGGCCCCGGAGCAATCCCTTGAGACCATTGAGCAGACCATTGGCCAGATTCTCAACCAGCTGGCAGAGCGTCCCTTGAGTGCCGCTGAACTGCAACGCGCCAAACAACAGCTCAAGGCCAACTTTATCCTGCGCAATCGCGACATTGATGCCCAAGCCAGTCAACTAGCCAACGATGAAACCCTGACGGGAGATTACCGCTTTAGCGATCGCCACCTTGCGGCCATTGAAAAAGTCACGGCTGCGGATGTTCAACGAGTGGTGCAAACCTACTTTGGGCGCGATCGCTGGATTGTGGGGGAATTTATTCCCAGTGAATTTGCCGATGTTGAGCTTTCAGGTCGGCCGGGTGCCCAAACCACCGCCCATAATCTTGTCGGTGAGCCTGTAGATCCGCAAACCATTGCCGCCTATTTACCCCAAGGGAGTGGGCAGGCTGCCCCTGAGGTCAAAAGCAACGGGGTGGAAACCTTTACCCTGAAAAATGGCCTGCGGGTGCTCTTACTCGTGGATCGCAGTACACCAACGATTACGCTGGCGGGGCGCATTGACGCTGGAACGGCCTACGATCTCTTGACCCAACCGGGGGTGGCTCACCTGACGGCTGCGAACCTGCTCAATGGCACGCGGCGCAAAAATGCCCTGACGCTGGCACAAACCCTTGAGGATCGTGGCATTAGCCTAGAATTCAATGCTTTCCGCGATGGAGTGGATATTGAGGCCTATGCCTTGGCCAGTGAGCTACCCATCCTCTTGCAAACCCTTGGTGAAGTGCTTCAAGAAGCCACCTTCCCAGAGTCGGAGTTTCAGCTCAGCCGACAACGCTATCTCACGGCTCTGAGTCTTGAGGCGGATGATCCTGTGCGCTGGGGGCGCCGCGTCCTGCAAGAAACCCTCTATCCCGCCAATCATCCCCTGCATCCCTTTGCCACTCCTGAATCTGTACAAGCAATTCAACGCCCAGACCTGTTGAACTTTTATCGTGCCGCCTATACCCCCGATCACACGATTTTGACCCTCGTGGGAGATTTTGACCCTGTGGAGGTGCGATCGCGCCTCAATGAAATTTTTGGCTCGTGGCAACCCCAAACGGATCCCCTGTCCCTAACCTTTCCTGCAGTTTCACCGCCCGAGCAAACCCTCTTTAAGAATGCGGTGATTGCCGGTAAGAGCCAAGCGATTACCTATCTGGGGACGCCGGGGATCGATCGCCGCGATCCTCGCTTCTACGCAGCGATGCTGATGAATCACATCCTAGGGGGAGACACGCTGGCCAGTCGCTTGGGCACAGAGATTCGCGATCGCCAAGGGTTGACCTATGGCATCTACAGCTTCTTTAGTGCCAGTCGTCAAGCAGGGCCTTTTATCATTCAATTGCAAACCGCCCCTGAGGATACCGCCAAGGCCATTCAGGCCACCTTGCAACTTCTCAGGGAGGCGCGCCGCCAAGGATTTACCGCCGCCGAACTCGGAGCCGCCAAGCGCAGCCTCAGTAATACTTACCTTGTCGAATTGGCCAATGTGGATGTGGTGGCGCGGACGCTTGTAGGGAATGCCAGTGTGGATTTACCCCCAGAAGAACTCCAGCAGTTTAGCGATCGCCTGCAGCAGGTGACCTTGGATGAAGTTAATCACACTCTGCGGGATCTGATTGATCCAGAGCGACTGGTGATTGTCACTGCCGGTCCTAGTGTTTCCTTTAGCCCCTAGAACGATGGCCAGCTTAACCTTAGGACTTTACCACCTAGAACAGTGGGCCAACCAATGGGTGACGGCTCAACTGAGTGATCTCACCGTGATCAGTGTCGGTATTGTGTTTCTGGCGGGACTGCTCACAAGTCTGACTCCCTGCACCCTTTCGATGCTGCCAATTACTGTCGGGTACATCGCCGGCTACGCTACAAAGCAAAATAGCTCCGTCTTGCGCCAGTCTCTTGGCTTTGCCCTTGGCCTCGCAACCACCTTAACCCTGTTGGGGATGATTGCTGCTGTTGCTGGTCGCATCTATGGTCAGGTGGGCTGGGGGTTAACGATCGTGGTGAGCTTGGTGGCGATCGCCATGGGCTTAAATTTGCTCAATGCCTTGCCCCTGAGCTTTCCCCGCAGTCGCTTCCTAGAGGAACTGCCGGCTCGGGTTCCTGCGGGGTTGCAAGCTTATACCCTAGGGGCAACATTTGGCCTTGTGGCAGCACCCTGTAGTACGCCGGTCTTGGCAACGCTGCTGGCATGGGTGGCCACAACCCAAAAGCTAGTGGTGGGGGCTGGTCTGCTGTTGGCCTATACAACAGGGTATGTCGCGCCGCTGATTTTAGTCGGAGTATTTAGCGGTGCCTTGCAAAGGCTCTTGGCACTGCGGCAGTGGTCGAGTTGGATTACCCCTGTGAGCGGTGTGCTCCTCATTGCTTTTGGCGTCATTGCTTTAGCCATTCGTCTTTAGTGCTCAAGCCAAAGGGGCAGTGGTTGGCCGATGGCGGTAGCCATGCAAGCACCTCTGGACAAAAATATCCTCTCAGCTCGGCAATTTTCTCAAACCCAGTCTCCACAACGCTTTGAGCAATTTCTAACAGATTTGGAGGTGCTTGAATTTTCCCGAAATTCAGTTCCAGAGTGACTTTCACGTCCTGTGACCCTACGGATCTAAAAATTTTACAAAAACAAAAAAATGATCCCGTCTAGGTGCTTGAAAATGACCTGTGCTATAGTAGTCGTAGAGCACCTTCTAGGAGGGTGCCGTGCTGGGATTCTTTCCCAGCCGAATTAATGGAAACATTTCGGCAAACCTAGCTCTTTTAGCTCTTCGATGTGCTGGGATTCTTTCCCAGCCGAATTAATGGAAACTTGACTTTTGTAGATTATTAATTGTGCCGCCCCAGTGCTGGGATTCTTTCCCAGCCGAATTAATGGAAACAGCTACCGCAGGTGGTTGAGCTACCGCAGGTGGTTGAGCGTGCTGGGATTCTTTCCCAGCCGAATTAATGGAAACATCACGGCAAACATAATCAAACCTCCAGTCAAATGTGCTGGGATTCTTTCCCAGCCGAATTAATGGAAACTCAAGGTGGCATACCCCAATATTTGGTTATGCCGTGCTGGGATTCTTTCCCAGCCGAATTAATGGAAACACGCCAAGGGAGGGGGGACTTTTTTTTGTGCCTATACGTGCTGGGATTCTTTCCCAGCCGAATTAATGGAAACAGATTGATTAACTTTAGCCATAATCAGCCTCCTTGGTGCTGGGATTCTTTCCCAGCCGAATTAATGGAAACTTATTATTACCTTGGTTATTATTTTGGTTATTACCTGTGCTGGGATTCTTTCCCAGCCGAATTAATGGAAACGCGTAACGTTTTTAGGCAATGAATCTGCATTATCAGTGCTGGGATTCTTTCCCAGCCGAATTAATGGAAACGCTAAACGTGTTATTAACCCAGTTATCTGATCAAATGTGCTGGGATTCTTTCCCAGCCGAATTAATGGAAACAGCACGGTTTTAGCACTTTTGCCGCTACCGCTAGTAAGTGCTGGGATTCTTTCCCAGCCGAATTAATGGAAACAAGTACCCACTTGTTTTCTTTTTTGCAGAAACAATGTGCTGGGATTCTTTCCCAGCCGAATTAATGGAAACGTTTTTGCAACCCTGCGTTTATTTTGTTTATTTTGTGCTGGGATTCTTTCCCAGCCGAATTAATGGAAACACATTTCTGCATGGAAAAGACTGCAGAAAATATGTTGGTGCTGGGATTCTTTCCCAGCCGAATTAATGGAAACTTGCTCTTTTTGAAAATCTTTAGACTCTTCAAAAGGTGCTGGGATTCTTTCCCAGCCGAATTAATGGAAACCCCCTGATTTTGAGAGTTTGGATTGTTATTATTACCGTGCTGGGATTCTTTCCCAGCCGAATTAATGGAAACGCATTGTGTTTGGTTTTGTTTTGGAGGTTAATCGTGCTGGGATTCTTTCCCAGCTGAATTAATGGAAACGCAGCCTCCTTGAAATTAATATATCCATCCCCTTTGTGCTGGGATTCTTTCCCAGCCGAATTAATGGAAATCAAAATTACCGCTTTCTTATTCTCGATGTCGGGGATGTGCTGGGATTCTTTCCCAGCCGAATTAATGGAAATAGATACTTGAGATACTTATTTTCTTCTTCTTCAGTGTGCTGGGATTCTTTCCCAGCCGAATTAATGGAAATTCAAGTATTTCGATACTTGAGATACTTGAGATGCTGTGCTGGGATTCTTTCCCAGCCGAATTAATGGAAATTTTTAGCATTTTTGCTCCCTCCAAATAAGAACAGTGCTGGGATTCTTTCCCAGCCGAATTAATGGAAATGTTTCTGCGGTTGCAGAAACTACCACTTGCGCGCTTGTGCTGGGATTCTTTCCCAGCCGAATTAATGGAAATTGGCCGATCTTTCTAGATTTTTGTAATTTGATCGATGTGCTGGGATTCTTTCCCAGCCGAATTAATGGAAACCCGTTCTCATCACGCTTAGAAATCACGGTCTCGCGTGCTGGGATTCTTTCCCAGCCGAATTAATGGAAACTCCTTAGTTTCCATAGTTTCCTCCTCAGCCCAAGATTGTGCTGGGATTCTTTCCCAGCCGAATTAATGGAAACCAACAGATTAATGATTTGTATAACAGTAGTGCAGGTGCTGGGATTCTTTCCCAGCCGAATTAATGGAAACGTAATAACGAAAACTATTTTTATTTTCGAACTAATGTGCTGGGATTCTTTCCCAGCCGAATTAATGGAAACTTTCCTCTTTGAACAATCCCATGGTCTAAACTCCAGTGCTGGGATTCTTTCCCAGCCGAATTAATGGAAACTTGGCTAGGAGAAAAGCCTAGCTATCTGTTATTTGGAGTTTGGAGTTTGTTATGGGCGTTTATTATGACCGGGTCAAAACCGCATCAATTCAAGCTGCTACTACTAGCAGCCGCTCTCGTACCGTTTACCACGTCGATTTAGAACCCTTGGCGTTGTGCGTATTTACGCAATCTAAGACTGCTCACTCCAAAGTTTCTAAGCTGCGTGAGCGCTTAATTGCCAAGCGGATTTTTATTCCACTTGGATGGCTTTCGACA